>CAZKNR010000440.1:0-16370 GCA_964553925.1 uncultured Acidobacteriota bacterium | reverse complement strand
GGCTGCCCGCGAGCACGCGATATGGGCCATTCGCATCGATCCTACCGACCGAGGCGCTCTCCATCTCTTGGCCGCGATCAAAGCGAAAACGAGCTGGTTTCTGGGTTTTTGGTGGCGCTACAACACCTGGTGCAGCGAGGTGGGTAGCAAGAACGCCGCCGTCGTCCTCCTTGCTGCGTTCATCCTCTATCGCTTCTTGACGCAGTTCCTCGTCGACTTCGACCATCCGCAGGGAGCGGAGCTGGTCTCGTATGCCTGGCTCGGGATTTGCGTCTACAGTTGGGTCGGCCCGGGAATCTTCGTGCGCGCGCTCCAGAAGGAGCTGCAGACAGTACAGCTGCGAAAAGGTTTCTAGCCCGGCAGATTTGCTCAACTTTTTGGCCTCCTCGCCCGTATTGAGCTCAGATACAAGGAGGGCGAGCGATGAGCGATCTGCTCAGGGACCTGCAATACGGAATCAGGATGCTCTGGAAGTCCAAGGGATTTACCCTTGTTGCCGTTTTGTCCCTCGCCCTCGGCATTGGTTTCAACACGACGATCTTCAGCGCCGTCGACGCGCTCCTTCTCCGTCCCAAAGCCGGCTCCCGGCTCGAGTCCATGGTCGAGGTCTACCTGAGCGACTCCTCTGGTTATCCCTATGCGGCTTCGTCGTATCCGGACTTTCGAGACTACCGGGACCGGACGGACGTTTTCTCGGATGTCGCCAGCTACCAGACGACGATTGCCCGGCACCAGGAAGACGGCTCCAGCGAGTATTTGCTGGGCGAGGTCGTTTCGGGAAACCTGTTCCGCCTTCTCGGGATCCACGCGCGGCTCGGGCGCACGCTCGAGCCCGGCGACGATGTAACCCCCGGCGGACACCCCGTCGTCGCGGTGAGCGAGAGCTTCTGGCGCGCGAGGCTTGGAGGACGGCCGGACGCGGTGGGGGAGGCGCTCGACTTGAACGGCCGTCCCTACACGATTGTCGGTGTAATTCCCTCCGAGTTCAGCGGCCCCATTCCCGGTATCGGAATGCAGTTCTGGGCGCCGTCAGCGATGGTCGACCACTTGGATCCCAGCACGCGCGACGGGGTGAGCCGGCTTGAGCGCCGCACCAACCGGAGCCTGATGGTGAAGGCTCGGCTCGCCGAGGGCGTCACGATTGAAAACGCGCAGGCGCAAATGGACTCGCTCCTGGCGTCGCTGCGAGAGGAGTATCCCGAGGATTATGAGGGCGACCGCGCGGTGCACCTCCTCCCGAGCAGCGACGTCCGGATTCATCCGTTCGTCGACGCCGCGCTCTATCCCATAGCGACAGTGCTCATGGTGGTAGTGGTTCTGGTGCTGGTCATCGCCTGCGCCAACGTCGCCAACATGCTTCTCGCGCGGGCGACAGAAAGACGGAGCGAAGTAGCACTGCGCCTCGCTCTCGGTTCCTCTCGCTTCCGCCTCGTCCGTCAGCTTCTCACCGAGAGCATCCTTCTCTCGAGTCTCGGCGGCGCCGCGGGGCTCCTGGTCGCCCACGTGGGAACGAGGCTTCTTCTGGCGCTGAAACCGCCGATCCCCGTTCCTCTCGCGCTGGATCTGACGTTGAATTACCGGGTCCTCGCGTTCACGCTCCTGGTCTCCGTCGCGACGGGAATCCTCTTCGGAGTCGCTCCCGCCCTCCAGGCGAGCCGCCCTCTGGTTCCGGCGATGAAGTCGAAGGAGCGCCGGCTGGGCCTGCGAAACCTCCTGGTGGTAGTCCAGGTTGCCCTCTCCCTCGTTCTTCTCATCGGAGCGGGGCTCCTCTTGAAAAGCGCGGGCAACGCTCAGGCCATCGATCCCGGCTTCGAGACGGAGAGAGTCGTCATGCTGAGCTCGCACCTCGGGCTTCACGGCTACGACGAAGCGCGGGGACGTCTTTTCTACCAGCGCGCTGTCGAGCGCGTCGCGGGGCTTCCCGGCATCGAGGCAGCGTCGCTCACCGACAAGGTTCCTCTCGGTGCGAGCATCAGTACAGAGAACGTCGCTCCCGAGGGACGAGAGCCGGAGAAGTACGCTGACTGGCCGGAGATCGACTCGGCCACGGTTTCGCCGGGGTACTTTCTTTCCATGGGCGTGCTCCTGATCCAGGGCCGGGACTTCGATTGGAAGGACGCGAAAGGCTCTCCCGACGTCGCGATCGTGAACGAGACCGCGGCGCGGCGCCTCTGGCCCGGCGAGAATCCCCTCGGCAAGCGCCTTCTGAAAGGAACGGGGGAGCGCGCGAAGCGCGCCGAAGTCATCGCGGTCGTCCGGGACACCAAGGTGCGGACTTTGGGAGAGGACCCGCGCCCTCACGTCTTCTGGGCCTTCGCCCAGGACTATTCGCCGATGATGTACGTCCTCGCCCGCACCCGCGGAAATCCCGAGCCCGCTCTCGAGGTTGTCCGGCGCGAGCTTCTTTCTCTCGACTCGAGCCTCGCGTTCTTCGAGGCCCGGACCATGGGCCAGAATCTCGCGATCACGCTCTTTCCCGTGCGCGCGGGAGCGGCTCTGCTCGGAGTCTTCGGAGGGCTCGCGCTCCTTTTGGCCTCGGTCGGGCTCTACGGAGCGGTCTCGTACTCCGTGAGCCGGCGCACGCGCGAAATCGGGATTCGCATGGCGCTCGGAGCCGCCGGGCGGGACGTGGTGACTCTCGTGACCCGTCAAGGTGTCGGCCTGGTTCTCGTGGGGGTCGTTCTCGGCTCGGCGCTCGCGGCGGCCGGCACCCGTGTCCTCGCCTCGGTGCTCTACGGAGTGGGCTCGACGGACGCCGGCATCTTCCTCGGAACGGCCGCCCTTCTCGTCGTCGTGGCCTCGGTGGCGAACTGGATTCCGGCGCGTCGCGCGTCGCGAATCCATCCAGTGACCGCACTTCGCTACGAATGAAGCGTGACCTAGACGGCCTCGCCATTTGCTCGAAGGGCAAGCTGGTTCGCGAACCGATTTTGGAGGTATACTATTTTCTGGTGTCCTCGAAGAGGGCGCTGTAAGAGCAGCCCACGATGCTGAAGATCACGCGTTGCCCGTCATGCGGCAGCCGAAAGATAACGCACGTACGACGCGACTGGACGGACGAAGCAGCTGGGGAGCGCAACACCGTCCCGAATCTCGAGTTCTATGAGTGCCCGAACTGCGGGGAGAAGCTTTACGATCGAGAGGCGATGCGAATGATCGAAGCCTGCTCTCCGGCCCTTCGCGAAAAAGCGAAAAAGCGACTCGCGGCAACACGCGCAGGCTGACCGACTCGCCGCAGGTTTGGCTTTCGTGAAAACGCTTCTTCTCCTGTTCGTAGTTTGGAATCCGAACGTTTTCCCCAGGCGGTTCACCGCACCGGCCCGAGGTAACGATCGAGCCAGTCCAGAGTCTCCTTGATCACTTCGTTCCGGGGCGGCACGTGTCCGGAGTCGAAGAGTGCGCGGCGCTTGTCTTTTTCCGGAGTCCCCAGGAGCCGATAGAGAGGCTCCTGTGTGGTTTCGACCGGGAAGAAGAAATCAGAGCGACCGTTGATCATCAGAACCGGAGCCGTCACCCGTGGTGCGAAATTGAGCTGATCCACTTCAGGATAGGTTCTGACGAATGACAGGCCGCCCCCCACGAGGACCACGACCTTCAATCGATTTTCCACCGCCGGGATCTGAACCAACATCGCTCCCCAACTGAGCCCGTAGTAGGCGAGCTTGCTCCCGTCGACGTCGTCACGCGTCTCGAGGTAGTCGATCGACCTTCCCAGATCTTTTGCCCAGGCCAGTACATGATCTCTGTACAGGAAGCTGTCGGTTGGGCCGTCGGATTTGAGGTCGTCTCCGCGCTCGAATGTTCCTTTGTAGATTGGGAACATGACGGCGCGTCCGCTCGCCATGAGGAAATCCATTTGCCAAGTGCCATATTCTTGAAAGGACCGGGTCGGAATCGCGCTTCCCGGAGGGAAGAAAAGAACGGTTTGATAAGGGGGCTTGGTCTCCTTGGGAACGAAAAGGTACGCCGTGACGCGTTCGTTCCCGTAGGGCGCGTCGAAGGTTATTTTTTCCCGTCTCCACGAGTCGTGGGCATCGTCGACGGACTCGACTTCGGCGTTCAACGGCGTCTTGTCGTAGGCATAGAGGCTCCTATAGACCGCGAACACGTCGTCGGGAATCGGCTTCTCCTTCGAGTAGTCCCTGAAGGCGTCGAGGAGCGGACCCGTGGCCGTGGCCGGCAGAGTTGAATCCGGCACCCGCTTCACCGTGCGAAAGCCGTTCGTGGCGGAGCGTTCCCAGGGCGACTGGGCGTCTGGATCGAGGAACATGTACGACGGCTCGTTCCACGCCCCGCCCAGGAGGTATCTCTTCCCCTCGCTTCCCTCGTTCCAGCACCACTCCTTCACGTTCCCGGCCATGTCGTATGCGCCGTAGCGACTGATTCCAGGCATGCCGCCAGCGGGGGTCAGGCCCCGGCTCCGATCTTCGACGTTGGAGAGAGCCACCACGAAGTTACTGGCCCGCATCCCGGCGGCCTCGCTCCAGTGGTATACCGTGGGCAACTCCTTTCTTGCGAACTCCGCGTAGGCGGCGGCCTCGTACCAGCTCACGCCGCTGACCGGATAGTCGTCCTCCCCCTCGGGATAGTTCCCCAGCTCCCAGGTAGACGGACCGGGCCTTCCGGTGGCATCGCGGAATTCGTCCATGGCTTCTTCCCAATCGAATTCACGCTCCTCCCTGATGAATGGCTGCTTCCAATACTCTCGTTTCTTGTAGCCACCGCCGTCGACAAATTCTTTGAATTGCTCGTTGGTGACCTCGTACCGATCCACCCAGTAGTCACTCAGCTCGACTTCCGGCAGGTGGTCGAGACCCGATATCGCCGGACGCCAGGCGCCGCCTGACACCCTCACCATTCCGGGCGGAGCAATGGCTTCCTGGTCCAGGGTCCAACTGATGCCTATGTCGCCGCCAAAGGGTTGCCACCAAGGAGAACCGCTACCGCGCGCCTGATCGAGAGTTTGAAAACCCGTTTTCTCCACCCTAAACCGATAGTATCCGTGGGGGATCCTCTTCCGCGCGATAGGCGTTCGACCGAGGTGCTCCCAGTCGCTGTCCACCGCCTCGTAGCGCTTGAAGTAGACATCCGCGCCCGGAGGGGTCGTCTCGATCGATACGTGAGTGGAAAGCTTGGGCATCGACTGCGCGAGTATGGGGTCCGTTGGAATGTAACGCTCGGTCTCACGCGCAAGGGAGAAGGCCGTCCAATAGTCTCCTTCGCCCACGAGACGGAGGATTTCTGGCAGGGCTTGCTCTCTTGCCCAGCGAACTTTTGTGGCGCGATGAAAAAACCATGCGGCTGAAGCCACGACGAGGACTGCCGCAATGCCGAGCGCGGCCCTTTTCCCGCGTCCTGTCCGAACTGTCGGAGGGACCGTCTGCCCCCGAAGCGCTTCCGCGAACTCGGACGCAGACCCGATCCGCCCCTCCCGATCCTTCTCGAGAGCGCGAAGCACGACGCGCTCCAGAGCGATCGGAATGTTGTTTCGCACCTCCCGCGGCGGTCGGGGAACATCGTGAAGGATCGAATGAATGACGGCGCTTTCATGGCCGCCGCGGAACGGGACCTGGCCGGTCAGCATCTCATAAAGGACCACACCCAGAGACCAGAGGTCGGTGCGCGGGTCCACGTCTTCTCCCCGCGCCTGCTCGGGCGACATGTACGTCGGGGTTCCCATGACGACGCCCCGTCGGGTCATGCGTGTGACTTCCTGAAGCTTCGCCAGGCCGAAATCGATGATCTTGACTCCACCGTCGCGAGTCACGATCACGTTCGCCGGCTTGACGTCTCGGTGCACGATTCCGTGCTCGTGCGCCTTCGTCAGCCCCCGGGCGATCTGCTCCACGATCGAGATCGCTTCCTCGAGCGGAAGCGGGCCTCGCGCGATTCTCTCCCGGAGAGTCTCGCCCTCGTAGTAGGCCATGGCGATGAAAGTCTCTCCATCGTCCGTCTCGCCGATCTCGTGAATGACTCCAATATTTGGATGATCGAGCGCGGACGATGCCTTTGCCTCCTGGACGAATCGATCGCGCAGAAGACGATCGCTCTCGGCTTCAAGCGAAAGGAGGTGGGGAGGAAGGAACTTGAGCGCGACGAATCGGTCGAGCTTGAGGTCGCGGGCCTTGAACACGACCCCCATGCCCCCGCCTCCGAGCTTCTCGAGGATCTCGTAGTGGGATACGGTCTTCCCGATCATGACTCGCCGGTTCGGCAGCGAGAATACGACTCCGCCTTCCGCGGGTCAAGCCCGTTCTCGTGGCCGAGGCGTCGAGCCGTAACCCGACCCCTCGGCCGATTCGAGATTCGTTATGGGTTGACTGCGCCGCTTACCAGCGCTTGCCGCCGCCGAACCCGCCGCCGCCGCCACCACCACCACCGTTGGTCTTGGGCTTGGCTTCGTTGACGTTCAGGGTGCGCCCGCCGAGCTGGGTTCCGTTGACGCCTCGAATGGCATTCTGCGCCGCACCGCTGTCGGACATCTCGATGAAGGCGAACCCTCGCGGGCGACCGGTGTCGCGATCGGTGATCACGCTGACGCTAGCCACGTCGCCATAGGTCGCGAAGACGTCCCGGAGCTGCTGCTCGGTGACGTCGAAGGAACAATTACCCACGTAAATCTTGGACATGAAACGACTCCTGATCGGAAGGGCCTAAGCGAGGGCTAACGGAGGTGCGGTGAGAATCACCAGCAGGAAAGCTACGAAAAGCCGTCGAGTAGCCAGACGAGCTTATAGTCCGCTAATTCGAAGCGATTGTCAATTCGTTGATAGCGTCTTAGCGTCTCGTCATCGCGTCTCGACCAGTCGTCCATGCTTTTTCAGGACGCTTTGAAGCTCGGCGTGAGGGATGGCGTAGTAGCGCCAGTAGTCGGCGCCGGTCATGGTGTCGGCCGCGAGCATGGCGTTGACGATCGCCTCCTCGGTCGCCTCGGCGGTGGCGGTGAAGAGAGGGTCCATTGCATCGGAGGGAAGCCTCAGTACGTTGGCGGCCGGCAGCGCCGAGCCGTCGGAGTCACTGTTGCCCGCATCCGCCCCCCGGTTGGCGGTCGAGAAAGCGATGAAGATGTCTCCGGAGCCGTTTCCGTGAATCGAGCCGAGGCGTCCCATGCCGAGGCTCACCCGCCGCGCGATTCGCTTGAGCTGGTCCGGCGTCAGTGGGGCGTCGGTCGCGACCGCTACGATGATCGATCCTTGCTCCACCTCCTCCGGTGCGTCGGGCCTCGGCTCGGCCGGACTCGAGGAGTCGCTGCACGTGGGTGCCGGGCTTCCGTCGGCTCGCAGAACGGGTGGGTCGATCTTCTGAGCTACGCACGGCTCGTAGCCCGCGATCTCGCGCCCCACGGGAATGCCGGCGATGCGAAGCCCGGAGCGCGATCCGTAGTTGCATTGAACGAGCACTCCGAGCGTGAACCCGCCGGCCTCGGGCGACAGCACGCGCGACGCGGTGCCGGTGCCGCCCTTGAAGCCGTTGCATAGCATTCCCGTGCCTCCTCCCACGTTCCCCTCGGCGATTCGCCCGCCGGCAGCGGAGTCCAGCGCGCGCATCGCGTCTTCAGCCTTGACGTGCAGGCCCTTCTGATCGTTCAGGCGACCGTCGGACGTTTCCGCGACGACCGGATACCAGAACGGCCCCGCCGCGTCGTGCTTCACCATCCAGGCCACGGCGGCGTCGCGGACGGTTCCCACGCTCAGAGTGTTCGTAATCAGGATGGGAGTCTCGATAACGCCGCTCTCCTCAACCCAGTGAGTCCCGGTCATGTCGCCGTTGCCATTCCCGGCGTAGAAGGCGCCGAAGACCGAATCGAACGAGCCGCGGCCGCGCGGAAGAATCGCCGTGACTCCGGTGCGAACCGGACCCTTGCCGACCGTCCGCTTTCCCTCGCCCTCGATGAGGGTGGCGTAGCCCACTTCGACACCCGGGACGTCGGTGATGGCATTGAAGCGACCGGGGGTGCCATCGAGCGCGATCCCCAGATCTCGAGCCCGGGCCTTCGTCTGGCTCGCGGCCTGGTCGAACGCGAGAACGCTCAGGAGCACGGCCCCGAGCAGACCATGAACGGCACTTGTTTTCGTTCGCATGTATCCCTATTTTCCGGAGTCGTCCGCCGACGGCCCGTAGATCGACGGGACCTTGCCGCCCATCGGACGCAGGTAGGTGCTGAGCTGCCCGCGGTGGTGCACGGCGTCAAAGAGGAATCCCCAGACGAACCCATCGATGGTCGTCTCCCACGCCGGCGCGTCGCCCATCAGAAACTTGCCTTTCTTCTCCCAGCCCGCCTCGTCGAGCTTCTCGAGTCGCTCGGTAACGGCTTTCGCGTTGCGCTCGAAGACCGACACGATCTCGTCGACGCTCGATGGGGCTTTTTCCTCCTTCCACTCGACGGTGCCGGTGTCGAGCAGACTCAGAAGGGCCGCTTCCTCTGCCGCCATCACCCAAGCCAGATCGGCGGCGCTCCGCGCCTTTGGATCCGGCCGGTATTCGAGGCGACCCTGGGGCAGGGCCTTCAGTACCCGCACGAAGGCGGGGAACTCCGCCTTGCGGCGCTCTACGCAGAACTCACCTTTGGTCATTTCGATTCCTCCTTCGGCCGAGAGTCTACTTCCTTCACTCACCGGATGGCGATCGGATGTCCCGGGTGAGTCCGAGGCCCGTTGAGGCGAAGTCGAGGCGAATCGGAGCGAACAGGACGCGGTCGCGCTCACTCTGGAACGAGGAGAACACCCGTCAACCGTGAATCAGTAGACCCACTGCAGGCGCGTGAAGTACTGGTTGGTGTGGCCCGTCTTGTCGAGGCGGTCCAGGGTCGCCCGACTGTAGCCCACGCTGATGCGAATGCGCCGGTTGGCCCACCAGTTCACCCCGCCGTACCACTTGGTGAGGTACCCGCCCCGGACCGTCTTGTCGTCGAGGTCGACGATCCCGTACCGCCCGAAAAGCTCAACGGCCCCCCAATTGCCCGCGGGCATCACGCGGCGGGCGTAGCCGACCTTCCGGTCGTACGGCCGGTGCTCGCCGGTGACGACCCAGGCCCCGGTCACGTAGTAGCCCCGGAACCGCGGATCGCCGGTCTGAGGCGACGCGACGTGGGCCTCGTCGTACTCGGCGGTGAGTGAGAACGGCCCCTCGTTCCACAGCGCTTCGAGCCCATAGTGGTTGGCGTGGGACGCCGCGATGTCGCCCGTGTCCACGTAGTTGTCGGTGACGTTCGACTCCGGGCGTCCCTTGTACCGCAGCTTCCCGTAGTCGGCGCCGACGTGCCTGAAGGCGCTGGCCAGGTGCAGGAAGCGCCGTCCCGACTTGTCGATCCACGGCAGGCCCGTGACCCGCGCGGCGACCGAGGTGCCGCTCTCGTCGTACGGGACGCCGCTCGTCCACCAGTCGTTGAAGACGCCGAGGGACAAAGTCATGCGTTCGGCGGCCGCCGTCCGGTCGAGCCGGAGGCCCACGTTCCGCGACACGAAGAACGGGCTCATCAGGCGCTCCACGTGCGGGAGGTTGGCGGCGTCGCCTACCATCTCGTACACGAAGGGCTCCTTGGTCTTGCCGAGCGTGAGCTCGCCGAGCGCCCCGACCGGGATGGTCAGGGAGATGTCGGTGAAGTTCCAGGTCAGGTTGGGGTCGCTGTCGAAGCCCTTGTACTCGAAGGCGACGAGGTAGCGCGGGGTGTGCCCCTTCTACGAGCTCGTGCAGCGCACCCAGCCTGGACCTCCAGCTCACCCGAAGCTGGCTCTTTTAAGCTCGAGGTGGCCCGCAACCAGAGCAGGGTCGACACCTACCCCGCCGCGATCGGCGGAGTCGAGTAAACGTTCGTCGGGTCAGCGACTCCCGCGGTGACCTGGGCGTTCTGGTCGAGTACCTCGGCGCCGAGGCGCAGGCGACCTTCTCTCTTATTGCTTCTTGTACACTCTTGTATAGACTTGGTGTGTATAGCGATTTGGATGTATACTTGCATGTAGATGTTCGCGGTCAAGTACGACCCGGAGGCTGCTTCCGAGTTGAACAAACTTCGAGCTTTCGATAGGGTGCGGATCCTGGACGCCGTTACAGAGCACTTGACGTTCTCGCCCTCGACAATTGGTAGCAGCAAGAAGCGGCTCGACCTCGGCGCGGATAATTTCATCCACCAGCTGCGGGTTGGCGACTACAGGATTTTCTACGACGTCGACGAAGGCGCACGGTTGGTCATCGTTCGCCACGTGCGGCGGAAGGCAAGGGAAACGACGGGAGAGATCTTATGAAGCTTGTCGGAGTACGAGAGGCGCAGGCCCAACTGAGCGGATTGGTCAAACAGTCCCAGCGCGAGCGAGTCATTCTTACCCGGCACGGCCGGCCAATTGCCGTTCTGACCGGCGTGGAAGGCAAGGATCTCGAAGAGCTCCTCCTGGCCGAAGATCCGCAATTTCGAGAGCTCATCGAGAGACGCCGTCGCTACCAGGGGCCGCTCGTGTCGCACGAGGAGCTCAGAGCCCGGGCAGACCGTGACCTGAAGCGTGAAGCAAAAACCCGCCTGGGCCGAACCACGCGGAGACGCACGGCCAAGAAGTAGGCTCTTGCGGATCGAATGGACCGCGATGCGGCGCGAAGGTTGATCATCAATGCGGATCGCATTGTGGCCACGAGTGCTTCGTCGCCGACCGGACGGCGATCGAACCTCCGGGAGCGGCTGGTGGCCGACGCGAAACGTGGCCCCCTCGTTTTTCTCGATTGTGGATCTTTACGAGGTCCAATTCCACGGCCATGATCGGGTTTCGAAAGGAGACGCTCGTGAAACTCATTTCGCAGCCGCTGGACCCCGAACGGATCCCCTGGATTCCCCTTGGGCCGGGAGAATCGTTCAAACCCCTCCGCTTCCTGTCGGACGACCGCGGTCGCGTGCTGCTCCTGCGCCTCGAGCCGGGAACCGTCGTACCGCGGCACCGCCACCTCGGTGAGGTGCACGGCTTCAACCTCACCGGCCGGCGGAAGCTTCTCGATAGCGGCCAAATCGTCGGACCGGGGGACTACGTCTACGAGCCAGCCGGCAACGTCGACTCCTGGGTGGCCGTGGGTGACGAGCCGGTGGTCGTCCACATCACCTCTTACGGCGCGATGGAATATCTGGGCGAGAACGACGAGGTCCTGCGGCGTGACACGGGCTCGTCGCTCCGCGAGGTGTACCTTCGCTACTGCGCCGATAACGCACTCGTGGCCCTCGATCTCGGAGGGGAGCTCTGACCCCGAGATCTATCGCCCGAAAGCGTACAGAACGCCGTCCTGGCTTCCGATGACGATGCGGCCCGAGGCGACGGCGGGGGAGGCGACGATGGACGCCCCGGCCTCGAATTCCCAGATCTTGGCTCCGGTCGCGAGGTCGAGCACATAGAACCGGCCGTCGCCGGAGCCAACGTAAACGCGGTTTCCCGCGGTGACGGGGGACGACTCGACGCGGGCCCCCGTCGCGAAGGTCCAGACGGCCTCACCCGTCTTCTGATCGATGGCGTGGACCAGCTTGTCGCGTCCGCCGACGATGACCTTGCCGTCGGCCACGGCAGCTGAGGAGTAGAAGGGGAAGTGGCGCTCGGGGTGCTCGTAGCGCCACAGGTACTTCTTGTTCTTTAGATCGACGGCGAGAACGTCGTTGTTGAACGTTCCGTAGTAGGCGATGCCGTCGACCAGTGCCGGAGTCGCGGCGGTGTAGGCGCCGGAGTCGAATTGGAGAGCCTCGGTTCCGTCGGAGATCCGGATTCCTCGGAACACGGAATCGCAGCCGGTCACGTAGATCAGCCCCTCCGAGATCGCGGGCGTGCTGTGGAGCGGCCCCATGGCCTGGAACTTCCACTTGAGGGCGCCTGTCTTTCGATCGAGGGAGTAAAGGTGCTCGTCGTAGGAAGAGATGAGCACGTCGTCGCCCGTGACCACCGCCGAGGATTTGATCTCGCTTCCGGTCGGAAACGTCCAGAGGGTCTCGCCGTCCGAGGCCCGAAAGGCGTGGAGGGTCCCGACAAGATCGCCGACATAGACGACACCGTCGGCAACGGTCGGGGAGGATTCCCCGAAGCGATCGGCCTCCTCTCCGAAATCCCGCTTCCATCGCACGGAGCCGTCTTCCAGGCTCAGAGCGGCCACGAGGCCAGGGAGCGCCGTCATGTAGACGACGCCGTCCACGATGGCCGCGGAGGAGTCGATGGAAAAGCCCGCCTCGAAGCTCCAGAGGAGCCGAAGCTCGTCTCCGATTTCCGCGGCGGAGCGGCCCGTCCGCAAGGTGTTTCCTCGAAACTGGCTCCACTCGTCCTTCGGGGAGAGGTCGCTACCGGAATCGGAGCCAAGGACGACCGACGCGAAGGCGGCGAGGCTCAGTAGGCGCATCGATAGACCTCGAGCGCGGCGCCCTCGTCGAAGGGCCGCGGGTTGAACGTCCCGGTCCACTGCTTCGACGCGTCGAGGGCGAGCGCTGGAAAATCGTCGGGTGAGATCCCGTCGTCGCGCAGCCGGAATGGAAGACCGCCGGCGCGCGCCAGACGCTCCAGATGGGACGCGAGAGTGTCCGCCGGGTCGTTCCCGCGCACGGCAAGTCCCCAAAGGCCGAGGAGCTCTCGATAGCGGTCGGCGGCGACCGCAGAGTTGAACCGCACCACGGAGGGAAGGCACATCGAGATCGCCCGGCCGTGCGCGGTTCCGTAGTGCGCCGTGAGCGGATTCGCGCAGGCGTGGGTCGCTCCGAGCATCGAGTTCTCGATGGCCACGCCGGCGAAGTAGGCCCCTAGCTGCATCGCGGCCCGGGCCTCGGCGTTTCCCGGGCTTTCGAGGACGCGCTCGTAGCTCGACGAAAGCAGGCGAAACGCTTCGCGGGAGAACATGTCGGACAGGGGATTTCTTTTCTGCGTGACGTAGGTCTCGACGGCATGCGAGATCGCGTCGAAACCGGAGACGGCGGTGACCCCCGCCGGCTGGGTAAGCGTCAGGTCCGGGTCGAGGAGCGCCACCCGGAACATCGCCGTGTCGTCGCCGCATGCCATCTTCTCGTGAGTCTCGGGGTCGGAGACGAGCGCGTACGACTGCGCCTCGCTTCCCGTGCCCGCGGTGGTGGGGACGCCGATCATCGGCAGAAGGGGGGATCGCGCTTTTCCGAAACCGCGGTAGTCCGCCATCGTCCCGTCGTTCGTGAGGAGGAAGCTGATCCCTTTCGCCGCGTCCATGGAACTTCCGCCCCCGAAGCCGACGAGAGAGTCGACGTCGGTCTCGGCGGCGACGGCGCGCCCGCGTTCTATCATGAGGCTGTCGGGGTTCTCGCTGAAGTCGCTGAACGTCTCGACCACGATCCCCGAGGCGCGTAGGATCCCGAGCGCGCGGTCGACGTGCGGCGTCGCCATGAGTCCCGGATCGGCGACGAAAAGCGTCCGGCGGAAACCTTCTGCCGCCGCCAGCTCGCCCAGGCGGTCCAACGCGCCGGCCCCGAACACGAGGCGCGGCTTCGGATGATACTCGAATCTATTCACTCTTCGAAAAGGGCGAAGAGCTGATTGCGGCTCGCGATGAAGAGCGCTCCGTTCGCGGGAACGACGCTGCTGTAGACCGAGCTCCCCATGTTCGTCTCCGCGATCACCGCTTCCTCTTTTCCCGTCTTGAGGACCACCACGTCGCCGTCTTCGTCGCCCAGGTAGATCTTCCCGTCGATGACCATGGCGGAAGACCAGACGGCGGCGAAGGTGTCGTGCACCCAGTAGGGCTCGCCGGTCGCGACGTCGAGAGCGTGAAGAAAGCCGCTGAAGTCGGGCATGTAGAGGATGCCCTCGTGGATCGCCGCGGTCGAGATCGAGCGGCGGATCTTGTCGTAGTGCCAGATGAGCCCGCTCGTGGTGATGTCGCCCCGCTTCGTTCCATCGATGGCGTACATGTGGCCCACACCCTCGCCGTGCTCGGGGTCCTGGCCGTTGGCGATGAAGACTTTGTTGTCGTAGATCACCGGCGTCGAGATGACCTCGTTCCTCGTCTTGGGCCAGACCGACTCCTTGGGGTTGGAATCGAACTCCCAGAGCTTTTCACCGGTCTCGGCGACGTAGCCGCGAACCCAGCCGTCGCCTTGTCCCATGACCACCTGCACCACGCCCCCGATCTCGCCGACCGCGGGGGACGACCACTGTCCGTGAAGGATCCGATCCTCGACCGAGTTGTCCTCCCAGACGAGAGTCCCCTTGGTCTTGTCGAGGGCGATGACTGCGGGAGCCTGCGGAGAGGGAATGTTCACATGGCTCTCGTCTTGCCCGTTCGAGGTGCTGATGAAGAGGAGGTTCCCGTAGGAGACGGGCGAGGAGTTCGACATGTTATGCGGGAAGGCGCTCACCTCCTCCATCATGTCGAACTTCCAGATGACGTCTCCGTCGTGGGGGGTCTTGTACTTCTCGTCGGTGAAGGGGCCGTCGTTCTCGCCGTCGAGGAAGCCCTCGGTGTCGAGGGCCAGGAGCTCGCCGCGGTTCGTGGTGTAGTAGAGAACGTTGCCCTCGACCAGAGGTGAGGAGCAGACGCCTTGATAGGGCCAGTCGTTCACCCGGCCCGAGAGGAGCTTGTCCGAGACCATCTGCCATAGGAACTTCCCGTCCGTCTCGTCGAACGCGAGGAGCACTCCCTTGTCGCCGGGGACCTCCTTGTCATAGAGCGCTTCATTGTTGGTGCCGACGAAAACCTTCCCCGCCGCCACCACCGGGTTTCCGTAGGTCTGCGATCCCAGGCCCGACACCCACTTCACGTTCTTCCTGGACTCGACGTCCCAGCTCTCGGGAAGGCCGGTCATGTTCGAGACCATGTTCCTCGCGGGCTTCCCGCCCCACATCGGCCAGTTGCCGTTCTGCGCGTCTTCGCCCCGGGAGCCGGAGGAAAAGAGAGCGAGGCTTCCTAGAATTCCCAGCGACCAGACGATCGGTTTCATGGCTCTCCTATCAATGCCGCGGGGCCCCACCCCCGCGGCTCTCGCTCCGCGACTCGCTGCGCTCGCGCTGCGCTCGGGTTGAGGACTCCTATCAATTTTCTCGCACTTCCAGGTTATCGAAGAATACTTCGACCGGCTGGGCGTCGGCGTAGATTCCGACGCTTCCCGTCAGGTTCGGCGAAACGTCGCGCCTTTCGACCGTCCAGGCAGCGGGCTCGGCCTCGCCGCGCGGCCACACCTTCCCGCGCGCCACGACTTTTCCTCCGCCCTCGCTCCGGACCTCGAGCTTGAGGTGATACCACTTGTCGGCCTCCCAGGGGAAGGCGGCCTTCACCGTGCGCTCGGTCTCAGGCTGCCACGACTGGATCTCGACGTGCTGGGTGTTCCCGGTGAGCGTGAGCTGGTAGCGCTGCGCGACGACGCCGACACTTCCCTGTTGACGGCCCTTGCGCGTCGCCCGGGCATCGACCTCGATCGTGGTATTCGACCAGTCCGTAGGTCCCATGAAGACCCGCGCCCTTCGGGTGAAAGGGTTGTCGGCCTTCTTCACCAGGATCTTACCCTCACCGACTCCGGGCATCGTCGCCGCGTCCCGGATCTCGAACTTTCCCGTCGCGTTGATCCAGGCGCCGGGAACTCCGGCAATCGACTCGAAGTCTTCTCTCCAGGGGGGCGGGGGAACCACGCGGAGGCGCGAAGTTCCTTTGAGCGCGCCGGCTGCCGCCAGCACCTTCCCCGACTGGAAGCGCGTGTCGGAGGACGCGGTAAAGTTCTTCCCGGAGAACGTGCCCTGGAGTCCATCGAGCGAGAACGTGGCGTCGGTCTCCCGCACGAAGCGCCCGTGGTCGTCGAAGAGCCTGGCGGTGAGCTCGACGCTCTTCCCAGGGGCGAGCACCACCTCCGTCGGGACCACTTGCAAGTAGGACGGCTCTCCGGGGGTTCCCGACGGAAGGGCAGAAACCGAGATCGATGCCGCGGGCCTTCGCTCCTTGCTCCCGATCGCATAGAGAGAGGTCGTCGTCGCCAGATATACTCTTCCGTCGGAGATCGCGGCCGAGGCGTAGATCTCTTCCGGAGCCTCCTCCGTGCCGAGGTCGTCCTTGTCGAGGACGGTCACGCCCTCCGGTCCCGGTTGCAGAATGTAGAAGTTTCCACCGATGGAGCCGACGTATATCTTTCCGTCGGCGACGACGGGAGACGCGCGCTGGCTGTGCCCGATGTTCGTGCGCCAGAGCTCTTTCCCCGTCGCGAAATCGAAAGCGGCGAGGTTCGCGCCGATGTCGATGACGTAGAAGCGATCGCCGTCGAGCGTAGGCGTGGAGTAGGCGGCGAGGAACCCCTCGGTCTTCCACTTGGCGCTCTCGATCTTGATCTCGCCCCGCGCGCGGGCGTCGATCGCCGCGAGGAGCCCCATCTCGCTGGTGTGGAGATTCTCTTCGCCCTGGCTTACGACGACGATGCCGTC
>CAZKNR010000439.1:0-18560 GCA_964553925.1 uncultured Acidobacteriota bacterium | reverse complement strand
CCCCACCGGCCGCGCCGCCACAAAGAATCGAGGGCGACGCCCGCGGTGACGGCGACGAACGGGCCGACGTAGACGAACTCTTTGAGGTCCTTGAACATTCCCGAGACGGCACGGAGCACGAGGAGACCGAGAAAACTCAGGCCGTACGCGGCGAGAATCTTCCGCGCCCATTTCTCTCCGTCCCGCCAGACCAGCAGAAACCCCGCGATCGCGATTGCGGGAAAGCCGATGCCATAAAAGAGGGTGACCCGAAGGAGCGCGACCGCGAGTCCCGCGGGCCGATTCTCGGTGCCGCCCCCTTCGCCGCTCGCGAGCGCGGGCAGGATCTCGGTGAAGAAGATCACGGTGAAGGGAAGGTAGACGAGAAGGACTGTCGCGGTGGCGACGAGTCCCCAGAAGAGAAGAAGAGCGGGCATCCGCTTCCGCTCGAAAAAGGCCAGGAAGGCGGAGAACAGGCTGAGGTTGATGAGGCTCGAGAGGTACAGGAGGCCCGACGCGAGACCGCTCGCGCCGTACAGGAGCATCGGTCGAACCCCCGAGGAGGCCTGAGCCATGCGCGCGGCGAAGAGGATGGCGAGCAGGTCGAAGAAATGCCCGGCCATCGTCGGCCACTGGGCGTAGAGAAGACGACTGACCACCGGAGGCAGAAACACCGTGAGGAGCGCCGCCCAGGTCGCGACCTCCGCCCCCACGAGGGTACGAGCGAGGAGGAACACCAGCGGGACCTCGAGCGCCGCAAGGACGAGGCCCACGTGCTTCATCGCCGCTTCGATCCCCCGAGCGTCGCGGTCGAGGAGGGTGAACGGGAGATAGAACACCGGGGAGTACGGAAACGCGTAATCGCGCCCGGCGATTCGCCGGGGATAGGCGGTCTGGGCGACTTTCTGCGCCGCGATTCCCCGCTCGAGGATCCCGCCCGACGCCGCTTCGAACGCCTCGAGGTGGCGGCGGTGGAGCCGCACGTCCGGATAGAAATGGCTCGGATGGAAGAGCGCGGCGCCCTTGAGCATGTAGCCCAGGAGGAACAGGAGCGGGACCGAGCGGCGAAACCCGGCCGCGAGAAGGGCGGTCGCGACGAGACCGACGATCGCGATCTGCGCCTGGGCGTGGGCCATGCCGAAGGGGTCGCTCGCGAACCAGACCGCCTGCGCCAGGGCGACGGCGCCGCCGATCGCGGCCACGGTTGAACGAGTGAAGCCGAGAAGGACGGCCAGGAGGAAGACGCCCGCTAGAAACATCCGTGGAGCCATCGCTTCGAACGGAAGCCGGAACCGGGCGCCTTCGATGCGGATCCAGTCGACAGCGAGCCCGAGCTTCTCGGGGCTCGGATCGTCGACGAGGATCTCGAGCCGAAGCGACTCGTCCGCGGAGAAGCTCACGGGGATCTCGTGGGTCCTAAACCGGCCCGGGCGCGCGGAGAAGCTCGCGATCGGCTCTCCATTCAAAAAGACGCGGACCGAGGCGTTCCCCTGGAGGAAGCGCGCGTAGCGGAGCTGAAGCGTCGCCCCCTCCGACGCACCCTCGAGAGGGACGAGAATCGAAGCTCTCTCCTTCGTCCAGCGAAAGGTGACGGGAAGCCGCTCTTCGCTCTCGGTGAATCCCGGAAGATACGAGCCGGTCGAGGGACCGACGTCGAAATCGAGGGGAGCCTGGGTGAAGGACGCGACGTACGTCGCGGCCTCGCCGAGAAGGAGTATCAGAAGGCCAGCGAAGGCGAAACGGCCTCGTTCGGGCATTCCATTTCGGGAGGAGTTATTTCTTCCGTTCGAGAAGCTTTCGCAGCGTCTCCATCTCCATCTCGAGCTTCTTCTGCTTGGAGGAGATGCTGAGGATGTAGGCGAAGAGGAGAATCCAGACGAGGGAGTACGCGGCGACGAGATAGCTCATGCGAGGTCGAGCTCCTTGTGCAGTTGATCCACCTCTCCTTGGGCGGATTCAACGGCGAGGCGTTTGTCCATGAGCCAGAGATAGAGGAAGAGGAACGCGGCGAGCGCCATCATGAGAGCCTGGAACATCTGCGGATGGAGCCCGGAGGATTCGCCGCCGAGGATGACGGGTTGGGGGTGCTGAGTCCTCCAAAGGCGGATCGCAAGAAAGACCACGGGAACGTCCACGAAGGCGATGATCGCGACCACCGCCGAAAGCGTCGCCCGCTTCTCGTCCTCGGGAACGTATCGCCTCAGCATCAGGTACCCGACGTACATCAGCCAGAGCACGAGGGCCGTAGTGAGCCTTGGGTCCCAGGTCCAGTAGACTCCCCAGGCGTACTTCGCCCAGATGGGGCCGGTCACGAGGCCAATGGTAGTGAAGACCACGCCGATTTCCGTCGACGAAAGGGCCACCTCGTCGAAGCGGCGCCGGCCTTTCCACAAGTAGCCGATGCTGGCGACGAAGGTCACGGTGAAGGCGATGAACGCCACCCACCAGCTGGCGACGTGGAAATAGAAGATTCGCTGCACGTCCCCCATGGTGCTCTCTTTCGGAGCGTAGAGAAACGCCGCCCACAGGGCGATTACCATGGAAACGAAGCTCAGCAGCGGCAGGGTTCTTGCGTACCAGGCTCTCATCATTGGCATCATTGGCGGTGAATTATACTATGGGGGGTCTCGTGACAACGTCGAACCGGCTCACCGTCTTCTTCTCCTCCGTCGGACATCTCCTCATCCACTTCTGCACCGCATTTTTCTTCGTCATCGTCCTCTCCCTCGAGGAAGAGTGGAAGCTTCCGTATCACGAGCTCCTGGGGCTCTGGACTCTCGGCTCGCTCCTCGTGGGGCTCGCCGCCCTTCCGGCCGGGTTCCTGTGCGACCGCTTGGGAGCGAGCACGATGATGGCCGTGTTTTTCCTGGGGATGGGAGGCTCTTCGGTCCTCGCCGGTCTATCACCCTCTCCGCGCGCGCTGATGGTCGCGCTCGCGAGCCTTGGTCTTTTCGCCTCCGTCTACCATCCCGTCGGCATCCCCTGGCTCGTTCGCAACACCAGCGTGAGCCGCGGGAAGGCGCTCGGAATCAACGGGGTGTTCGGAAACGTGGGCTCGGCGATGGCCGGAGTCGTGACCGGCGCGCTCATCGACGCCGCCGGATGGCGCGCGGCATTCATCGTGCCCGGCGCCGTGAGCGCTCTCGCGGGGGTGGCGCTGGTCCTGTGCTGCGCCTCCGGGCTCATCCAGGATCCCAAGGAGACGCCGCGGCCGGAGTCGGCCTCCTCGAATTCAGAGCCGAGGCGGGTTTTCTCGATCCTTCTGGTGACGATGTTCCTCGGGGGCCTCATCTACCACTCGACTCAGGCGTCTCTTCCGAAAATGATCGAGCTCCGGCATCACGGGTTGGTGGGAGAGGGGGCCTTCGGCGTCGGTCTCCTCGTTGCCCTCGTTTATATCGCGGCGGGGATCATGCAGATTCTCGGAGGACACCTCGCGGATCGCCTGCCGCTGAAGCACGTCTATACCGGAGCGATTCTCTTTCAGATTCCGTTGCTCTTTCTCGCGTCGAGTCTCGGAGGGGCGGCGCTCATCCTGGTCGCCACGTTGATGGTGATGGGCAATGCCGCCGCTCTCCCCGCCGAGAACCTTTTGCTCGCGCGCCATATCGCCGAGAAGCGCCACGGTCTCGCTTTCGGGGTGAAGTTCGTTCTGTTCTTCGCCGCTGCGCCTCTCGCGGTCCAGCTCGCCTCCTGGATTTCCGCGAGGACGGGCGAGTTCCACTGGCTCTACCTGTTCCTCGGAATCTGCGCCGCGACCGCTCTCCTGGCTGCTCTGTTGCTGCCCGGAGAGGAGCGAGCTTTCGCCTCGGCGTCGGTATTGACAGATCGTCCTGCGCTTCCTAACATAGATTAACCCCAAAATCAGACCCAGGCCCTTCCTGGCTCCAGCGCTTGCCGGCGCTCGCGGAGCCGGGTTTTCCTCGACCCGGAGGGCGATTTGAAGAACGACGATCTGCTGAGCGGAGTCCTTTGGCTTCTCGGTGTCGCGACCGTTTTCCTGATTTCCACCGCCGTCGCCATGGCCGCGGCCCGCGACGGTCTCATGCTCTGGCACGAGGCGAGTGCGGCGGTCCGGGTGCTATCGACGATCTCGACGATGATGGTGGCGGCCGTCGCCGTCATCCATATGAAGAACGGTCGAGCCAAGAAGGACTGACTTCCGCCTTTCGCGCTCGAGCCCGCGCGTAGACGGCGTTGATCGCGTTCACCATCGAGACGGCGGGATAGTGCTCGGCCGCGAACGCGCGGCCGCATGCGCCCATCTCCTCCCTGAGGGAAGGATCGTGAAGGAGCTCGAGGGTTCGGCGAGCGATGCCCTCGATGTCCCCGGGGGGGACGAGGAATCCGGAGATGCCGTCTCGGACCACCTCGGGGGCGCCGTCGAGCTCGTACGTCACGACGGGCTTCCCGACGGCGCCTGCCTGGGGGATCACTCGGGCGATTCCCTCGCGAAGGGACGTATGAACCACGACGTCCATCGCCTGGATGTAGGGCGCGACCTCTTCGGGCGGGACCAGGCCCGCGAAGATCGTCCGGTCCCTGATGCCCAGCCTTCCGGCCTCCTCTTCGAGCTCGCGGCGCAGGATTCCGTCGCCCACGAAAAGGAACCGGCACTCGGGCTCTTCGGCCGCGATTCGGGCGGCCGCCTGGAGAAAGGCGTCGTGGCCCTTCAACGGGAAGAGCCGGGCGATCTTTCCCACCACCGGCGCCGTTTCCGGAATCGAAAGCCTTCGCCGCGCCTCCGAGACCGTGAATCGAGACGAAACGTCGAGAAAGGAGTCCAGCTCCATGCCGCTCCAGACCTTCACGTACTGATCCGGTGTCCCGATTCCCGCCGCGAGGGCGCCGTCGATCGTCTTCTGGCTCACGGCGATGATGAAGTCGCTCAGGGGAGCGGCGATCCTCTTGAGCCGGATGTAGAGCGCGTTCTTCCATGCCGCCTGGTAGGGATGGAAAGCCAGGCCGTGGAGCGTGTGGACGACGATTCCGACGCCCGCCATGCGCGCCGCGATTCTTCCGAGGATCCCTGCCTTCGACGAATGCGTATGGACGACGTCGTAGCCCCCGCGCTTCATGAAGCGATAAAGCTGGAAGAGGGCGATGAGATCGTTCAGCGGGCGGATGGGCCGCACGAGGCGGGGAAGGATGTGAAGCGCTACTGCCGCCTTCCGCGCGGCATCATGGAGGTCTCCCTCCGGTCCAGGATCGGGCCCGGCGAGAAGGGTAACTTCCATCCCCAGCCGATGTTGTCCAATGGCGGTGAGAAGGGTATTTTCCTGGGCGCCGCCTACGATGAGTCGCGTGATCACGTGGAGAACGCGAAGCGGACGGCCGGACGGGTGGTGGTCCGATTCCGAGGAAAGGGTGTCCCTCATGCGAGCTTCGAATTGTGGGTGGTACACTCCATGCTACCACGGCTCGACATTACCGGGCGGCGGGGGCGCTAGCCAAAATCGTCCAGCCGTGCGATGCTCTAGCCGCTTTGGCGCTCTCGCGAAACGACGCGAGCAATAAAGATGGAGGATTAGAGTGAACCGACGAAACTATCTGATGACCGCAGCCTTCGTTTTCCTGTCTTTCGGGCTCAATGCCCAGGAGGAAGCGGCCGATCCCTCGAGCGAGCTGATCGACGCCGTCCGCGGGGGCCAGGCCAAAGACGTCACCCGCCTTCTCGCGGCGGGAGCCGATGCCAACACCAAGACCGACGGAGGGATGCCCATCGTGGCCATCGCGGCGATGAAGGGGCCCGTCGCCATCGCCGACGCCCTGGTGAAAGCGGGGGCCGACCTCGCCGCCAAGGACAAGGCCGGCGCCACCGCCCTCATGTACGCCGCGCAGTTCGGGCAGAACGACATCGTCAAGGCGCTCATCGCTGCCGGAGCCAACGTCAATGCCGCGGACAACATCGGCTGGACTCCGCTCATTCGCGCGGCTGTCGGAGAGAATGCCGAAGCGATTACGGCGCTTCTCGCGGCAGGCGCCGACAAGAACGCGACCGATTTCTTCAAGCGAACGGCACTTCAGGTCGCCGAAGGCCGGGGCCTCGAGGACGTCGTCGCCGCTCTCCAGGGCGTCTCGCCCTCGTAGACGCTTCCCGGTTTTACTTGACGTAGACCGTCTTGACGTTTACGAACTCGCGAATGCCGAAGTCAGCGAGCTCGCGCCCGTAGCCTGATTCCTTGATGCCTCCGAAGGGGAGGCGGGGGTCGGACTTCACCAGGCTGTTCACGAAACAGGCGCCCGCGTGGAGATGCTTGTGGGCGATCTCCTCGCCTCGCTTGACGTCCCTGGTGAAGACCGCGGCGCCGAGACCGAAGACGCTGTCGTTCGCGACCCGGATGGCTTCGTCCTCGTCTTTGACCGCGATGATCGCGGCGACGGGACCGAAGAGCTCCTCGTCGTAGGCCGGCATCCCCTTCTGAACGTCGGCGAGGACCGTCGGCGGATAGAAAGCACCAGGGCCTTTCGGCACCTCGCCCCCGAGAAGGAGCCGCGCCCCCTTCTCGATGCTCTTTTTGACCTGCTCGTGGAGCTCGTCTCTCAAATCCTCGCGAGCCTGGGGGCCGACGACCGTGTCTTCCTCCATCGGGTCGCCCATCTTCTTCGCCTTCATGAGCTCGACGAAGCGCTTCTCGAACAGGTCCTTGTGCTTTTCGAGAACGATGAATCTCTTGGCGGCGATGCAACTCTGGCCGCTGTTGATGAGACGGCTCCGAACGCAGATGTCGACGGCCTCCTCGACGTCCGCGTCCCCGAGGATCACGTAAGGATCGCTTCCCCCGAGCTCGAGAACCGTCTTCTTGAGCATCTCACCCGCTTTCGAAGCCACAGCTTTTCCAGCGGGGGTGCTCCCAGTGAGCGTCACCGCCCTCACTTTCGGGTTCTCGATGACCCGCGCCACCGAGCGGCCTCCAATGAGGAGCGATCGAAAGAGGTCCGGGGGAAATCCCGCTCTCTTGAAAATCTCCTCGATCGCGAGAGCCGAGCCCATCACGTTCGACGCATGTTTCAAGACCCCCGCGTTTCCCGCCATCAGCGCCGGGGCGGCGAAACGGATCACCTGCCAGAAGGGGAAGTTCCAGGGCATGACGGCGAGCACCACACCGATGGGCTCGAACGCGACGAAGCTCTTGCTCGCGTCGGTCGCGACCGGGATGGGTCTCAGGAACTCCTCGGCCATTTCGGCGTAGTAGTCGCAGGCCCAGGCGCATTTCTCCGCCTCGGCCCTTCCGTCCTTGATGGGCTTTCCCATCTCTTCGGTCATGAGCCGCGCGTAGTCTTTCGCCCCGTCCCTGAGAATGGAAGCCGCCGCCCGCATGAGGCGCGAGCGATCGGCGAACGCGCTCTCGCGCCAGTCGAGATGGGCCTGATGCGCTCGATCGACAATCGCGTCCACTTCGGAAGGCGACATCTCGTCGTAGGTCCGAAGGAGCTTGCCGTTCGCGGGGTTGATGCTCTCGATTCCCATGCTCGGCAGTCTATCATTCCGGACGGACCGCTCGCTCTGACCTCAGAGGACGAAATCGATGCTCAGGACTCCATTCCTACCGGACCCAGCCGGGCGGAATGCCCTTCCTCCGCGCTTCATCGGCGATCGCCTGCTTCTCGCTTCGAGCCTGCGCGAGGTCGCGTTCCGCTGCCTGCCTCCGCGAGGCGCCTCGGGCGTCCGTGGTGAGCTCGGGACTCTGGAGCTTGGCTTCGAGATCCTGGATCTTCTTGTTGACCGCCGCCACCCGCTCGCGCCAATAAGGCTGGGTCTTCGTCGGATCCTGCTCCGGCTCCGCGGCCGTCTCGTCGGCAGAGGAGCCTTCGGGCGTCCCCGCCGTCCCGCCGGGGGGCGGGGTGCTCGTGCTCGAGCTTGTGTCGGGAAGTCGCGATCCTTCGCGAAGGTCCTTCTCGGTGAACGCCGTCTTCCCCTGGGCGTCGACCTTCTTTCGGCGCTCTTTCTCCTTCTTGGCGACTTCCGCCAGCGATTGCGCCGACACCAGACTTGCGGACACGCAGAGTACAGCGAGAGCCCAAACCAGACGCTTCATGGCGTCCTCCTCGGTTGATGACGTGTCGTCAGGGGTACAGATCGATTGTCACCAATTGGAGGGCATTCGCGCAAGCAGCGGCTCAAAACGGTTGAGGCACGCATCGCGCAACGAAAAAACGCGCTGTGTTCAAAATGAGAAACGGCCACCTCCGGCAGGAGCCGATGACGTGGCCTTCCGCAGCGCCTCTGTGGCGGAACGCCCGATTGTATCCGGTCGAGGGAGGTCGTAATCCCGAGTCTTGGCGACTCCAGCCTCCTTCATGTCCGTCAAGAATCGCTGCAACCGCATCAGCTCCTGGGCATCGGGCATTTCCGTAGGAAGGTTCGCCAGGACCTTTGTCAGGTCATCAACAATCGGCATCCGTTGCTCCTGTCAGAAGAAATCGCGATTGTGCAAAAAAAGCGTAAAGCTTCCGCGAGCTATGTAGTCTGTCAGCAAGTCATTGTATGAACGCACGAGCGATCGCAACGTCTCATCGGAGGAGTAGTCATTGATCTCAAGGCGCAAAATCTGGGTCAGCGTCAATGGGCCGATCATCCTCCCATGAGAGTGCCACACCTTATTATCGCCCAAAGTACGAGCGATTTGCTCGGCGCGCTCCTGCTTTTCGTCCGCTGTAACAGGCTGACCTTTCTTAGCCGGGTCAGTGCGGTGTACTGTCCAGTTTCGAAACTTGAACTCGACCAGCCACTTTTTCAGAAGAGTGACCGTTAGATCTCGCGCTTGCTCGTACCTAGAGAGAAGGGCCAAGTCCTGATTCTGAAGAATGAGGAACTCAGCATTGGTCAGCTGTCCGGCTGCGGCTTTCTTCAGAAGTCCTTCGACCTTGTCGAGGTAACCAAGGGCTGGAACCCACTCCTTGCCATTCCAGACTTGTGGATCGATCGGTCCCAGCGACGATGAGTAGTCCATGTAGATCCGGTCGCCCGACATGCAAAGGATCGTGCCCGCGGAGAAGGCGAATTCCGGGACAAAGAAGAAAACCTCAGCATAGTGATGGCGTATGATCTCGACCATCTTTTCGGCAGCTTCTGCGCTGCCTCCTGGCGTATTCAGGAAAAAGATGAGCCTGTTTCGTCCTGGTGCCTTGGCCGCGGTCATTCGCTCCACGAAATCCCGAAAGACGCGGATGACCGACACATCAATCGAGCCATAGAAAAATGCGACGTCGCCATCCAGATGCGCCTCGAGTTGTTGAAGGCGCTCGGTGACCGTGAACTTGACGGTTTCATCGAGAATCGGCATAACTGCTCCATTTTCTCACGTTTTTGAGAAACTCCCGAATGCGCGAACTCAAGCGTGTGCTGTCTTCGATAACGAATCTCAAAACGGCACGAAGTAGAAGGTGATCTTCACCAGGAGCTCCCGGTTCCGGGGAGCGGAGTCTCCGCCGAAGGTGTCTCGTTCCTCGTTGTACACCACGAAGAGGTCGCTTCCCGCGCGGTAGCTGTAGCGGAAGAGGACGTTCGCCAGAGCCTCGTTCGAGTCGTCGTTGAACTGAACGAGCGCTCTCACGAAGGCGTTGGGGGAGAAAGCGACCACGCTGCGAAAAACGACGAGGTTGGTGATGAAGTCGCCGCCCTCGATCGGGATCTCGACGTCGTTGCGCAAATAGGAAACGTTCGCCCGGACCCGGGGGTGTGGCTTGGTGTCGACCGAGACGGTCAGGCTCTGGAGCGTGCCCCCGTAGAAGCCGCCCCCGGAGAAGGTGAAGTTCGCGGAGATACGCCGGCTTTGATCGCCCATATAGCCGAGGTTGAATCGGTTGAACCGATAATCCCCGACGGGGATATCGACGTCGTCGCGGATCTCGAAAGGCTCTTTCAACCCCTCGGCCTCGTAGAGCCACTCGGCGGAGAGGATCGAGCCGTTGTTGAAGACGAGGTAGGGTCCGAAGAGGTTGGTCTGGGTCTCGAGGTCGCCTTCAACGTCCTCGATGTAAGTGTGGTCGTTTCCGAGATAGATCTGTCTCATGCCGAGCGCGTGCGGCCGCGGGCTCCAATACCCGTTCAGTCGGTACTTGCGGATGCCGGTCCTTGGGACGAATCCCATCTCGGAGTTGAAGTCCTCTCCGAAGTCGGCGAAGTCGGCGTAGATGCTCGCGGCATCCGTGACCCAGTTCGCATGCACCGCCGCCGCATGGTCGGAACCCCCGAGCGCAGGGGTGTCGCTCTTGGCGAAGAAACCCTGGACTTCGGCGTTCTCGGCGTACGAGAGCTGGAAATCCGTCGCGACCACCCGGTTGGCTCCGCTGCCGGAAGGCTCGCCCTCGGTCGCCGGCTCCTTCTGGAGCAGCATCGCTCCGAAGGTACTTCGGGAGAAGATGTCTTGTTTCACCCGGAACGCGGAAAAGGAAGTCTGTGGCACGAGCTCCTCTTCGAGCGCCGTTTCCTCGGTGACGATGTGGAAGGCGCCGACCTCGGTGCTGCCGAGCCGGCCCGTGAGACGCGCTCCGCCGAAGACTGGGATCTCGTCGCCGTCCTCCGAGAGACCGATCTGACGGCTGAAGAACAAAAG
Organism: uncultured Acidobacteriota bacterium; assembly: GCA_964553925.1. Taxonomy (GTDB): domain Bacteria; phylum Acidobacteriota; class Vicinamibacteria; order Marinacidobacterales; family SMYC01; genus DAISKN01. The sequence goes on along the minus strand of CAZKNR010000439.1, from coordinate 8,022 downwards.
CGTTTGCGCCGGCTCGAAGGGCCGGGTTACTTCTCCCATGCGGAAGAGCCCCGCGTTCTCGAGGAAGAACTCGCGCTTCTCGGGATAGAAGAGCGGGAAGCGAGTCAGGTTCACCTGTTCCTGGTCGGACTCGACCTGGGCGAAGTCGGTGTTCACCGTGAGATCGAGATTGAGCGCGGAGCTCAACGCCAGCTTCGCGTCGAGCCCGCCCGTGAGCTCGAGCTCGTCGTCCGGCTCGTCGTAGTCCCGGCGCGCTCCCTCGAGGCCGTAGGGCTTGAGCTTCACCCGCCCACCCGGGTCCGCCTGATCCAGCCCATGAAGCTCCCGGTAAGCGGAGACGCGGTACTTCGCGCTGAAGCCCCAGTCGGGACTGATCGGACTCCAGTAGGACTCCTCGCGCGTTCGGGCCACGTTGCGGCCGAAGTTCACGCCCCAGCCCTCGTCGCTCGAGGCGTCGAACCGGAGCGTATTGAACGGAATCGCCATCTCGACGACCCAGCCCGTATCGTCCACCGTCGAGGCGACGTCCCAGACACCGTCCCACTCGAAGTTGAGCGCGGCGCCTTCGCCGCGCACTAAACCGTCGAGCCGCGCGCCCACGGCGTTGGTCGCGAAGTAGAACGCGTTTCTCCGATCGCGAAACGTGTCGAGGAACACTTCGAAGTTGTCCTCCGACATCAGCAGCGCGTCGCGCCGGTACTCGGTCGCGACGATGCGGGCGGGCTCGTCGTCTCGAAGTCGGGCGCCGATGAGGAGGTAGTCCCGGGTGTAGGCGACCCGCACCTCGGTCTCCCTCTCTGCCGGCTCTCCCGGTCTCGGCTCCGACTGAACGAATCCCGTTGCCACCGGGGCGGAGCTCCAGAACGCCTCGTCGAGGCGTCCGTCGATACGGGGGATCTCCTCGGTGAACCGAGCCTCGAGCCGGGTATCGGCGGCGGTCGCGAGCAACAAAGTGACCAGCAGCAAAGAGGGGTCACTCCTCGATCACGTACTCGAACGTGAGCCAGGACACGATGAGGAAAACCACGGCGAAGACCACGAGGAGGCGAATCCAGACCCAGGGGGTCGTGTCCAGGTTCTCGTCGAAGAGGAGCCTCGTCGACTCCGCCGCCCCGATCACGATCGGAACCGAGACTGGGAACAGGAGCACCGGAAGGAGCACTTCGCGCATCGTGGTGTTAGAGGCGACGCCAGCGAGGATGGTGCCCACCGCGGCGTAGCCGACGGTTCCCAGGACGAGAACCAGAAAGAACGTCGCGAGCTCCGAGGGTGTGAGCAATTCCCAGAGGCTCAAGTTGAAGAACACCACGAAGAGCGGCAGCACGAAGATCTCCATCGCGAGCATGAACAGAATGTTCGAGAGAAGCTTTCCGAAATAGATTGCGCTTCGCGGCGCCGGGGCGAGCATCAGGCCCGAGAGACACCGGTTCTCTCCCTCGATGGCGAAGCTCCGGTTGAGCCCGAGGGTCGCGGCGAACACGAAGGCGACCCACAGGATTCCGGGACCGAGCTCCCGAGCCCGAATCTCGTCGAGGAACAGAGTGAAGTTGAAGACCACGAGCACCAGCACCGCGAAGACGAACATCGAGGAGATCATCTGCCACGTTCGGATCTCGTTCCGGACGTCCTTGCGGAGAATGGCGAGAACGACAGGAAACGAGCTCATCCTGTAATCTCCCGGATCTCGAGGAGCAGGCGCTTCACTTCCGAAGGCGTGGCCCCGGTGGCGTCGAAGGCGATTCGTCCTCCCTCCAGGATCGAGATACGGTCCGCGATCGAAACGCCACGCTCGACGTCGTGCGTGGTGAGGAGGATCGACGTTTCGCCCTTGGCGTCCGAGAGCCTCGTCGAAAGTCGCTCCGAGGAAACGGCATCGAGCCCGGTATAGGGCTCGTCGAGGAGGAGTAGCTTCGGCCGATGGAGGAGGGCTCGGGCCACCGAGAGCCTCTGGAGCATCCCGCGGGAGAGGCTCCTGACCGGGGAGTGCCGCCGCAGGTCGAGGTCCGCAAAGAAAAGCGCCTCCGAAGCGTCCGCCGAGCTTCCGTACAACCGGGCGTAGAACTCGAGGTTCTCGAGCACTGTCAAGTCCGGATAGAGGAAGCTCTGATGAGAAACGAGTCCGATTCGCCTCCGTACCTCGTCGCCGAGATCCTCGTACCGGTCGCCGCCGAAGAAGATCTCGCCGGAAGTGGGCCGCACCAGAGTCGCCGCGATCAGAAGGAGCGTCGACTTTCCCGCGCCGTTTCTTCCGAAGAGCACGTGGCAGCGTCCCGCCTCGAGCTCGATGTCGATCTCCCGGAGCGCCGTCGACCGGCCGAAGCGCTTCGTCAGGCGCCGTGCCGCGAAGGCCGGAAGGACCGGATTCAGGCTCAACCTCGACTTGAGGAACGGGAAGAAGGGTAGAGCGTTTTGAGAAGACCGAAGGCGAGGGCCGCCGCCATGAAGATCGCGACCACGGCTTTCGAGTCGTGGGTTCGATCGGGAACGATCGCGACCTGCGCGTTTGCCTCGGGGGCGCTCTCCGCACGACCGCCTTCCCCGCCGGAGGACGCGGCCGAGCTCGCGCTTCCGCCGGAGAGCCTCATTTGGAGAGGCGTCTCCGGAGTGACGTCGCGCCTGCGGAAAGCGACGAACCGGCCCTCGGGCTCCGGGCCGAGGCTCTCCCAGCCTTCGGCTTCGATCGTAACGTCGGGGGGCGCGACGAACACGTAGTACTCCGGGAGCGAATAGAAGACGCGGCTGTCCATCCGATACCCATCTTTGCCGTAGCCCACTTCGTACGAGATCACCATCTCCGTCTCGCCGGGCTTGAACGCCGTCCTGGTCACGTAACCGCTGCCGTCGGGAAGGGGCGCCGCCTGCTGAGGCACCGGCATACCGCTCTCTCCGCGGGCCGAGACCGAGCGGAGCTCCCGGAGGCTCGGCGTCGGGAGATAGAACCGAAAGCCTCGCTCGGGGTCGTGATACGTCTTCTTCGGGCTCGTGCGGTTCTGGACCACGTAGACTTCGTCCACCTGGAGCTTTTCCCCCTCTCGCCTTAAGAGGACGCGGGCAGTGGTAACCTCGAGGTCGCGGGCGTTCCATTCGCGCACGACGTCGTAGACGGTGACCTCGACCTCCGCCTCATAGCCGCGGCCGAACCGGACCGGCTCGTTGTAGTTGACGCCCTGGAAGGTCACCTGGAGGAGCATCGGCCTTTCGCCCTCGACCTCGATGTCCGTGATCTCGAAGCTTCCGGAAACCGCCCCCAGTTCTTTCGCCGGGACCATCTCGTTTCGAAGACGGAAAAGAGTTACCTTTTCGGCCCTTCCCGCGCCTCCGGTCGTGCCGTTCAAAAGCCGCACTTTGAGAATCCCGCCCCGCGGCTGGGAGAGACCGGGCGCCGCCGCCGCGGCGAGCGCCAGGAAGACCCCGAGAGCCCCGCGCCTCATGACGCGACCTCTTTTCCGCATGCCATGCAGAACCGCGCGTCTTTGGGGAGCTTTTCGCCGCAGCCCTCGCACGCCGCCTCCGAAGCCACGAAGGCCGCACCGCAATGGATGCAGAACTTGGCGCTCTCAGGGCTCGATTTCGAACAGCTCCCGCAGCTCCTTCCGTCCGCGGCCTCCGCCGGCTTGCGGGTTTTCTTCTTCTCCCCCTTCTGCGGAGCGAGCCCCTCGAGCTTCGCGAGGACCGCCGCCGCTTGAGCCAGGTAGTCGTTTCTCGCCGTCTGGTAGTCGGCCTCCGAGACCTTTCCCGACTCCTTCTCGAAGTCGAGATCGGCGAGGAGCCCGTAGAGACGCGTCTTCTTTTCTTCGAGGTCCAGAACCTCTCGCTCGGCGTCCCCGAGACTGGCGAGGCGCCCGGTTCGGGCCTCCGCGAAGACGGGGTACAGGACGAACGCGACCACGGTCGCGCCCAGAGTGGCGAGGAGGGCGAGGGTCAACTCGAGATTTCCCGGAGCTCTTTTTCGATCCGTGCGCGCTGGGCTTCAGTAATGGATGTGATCGGTGCCGGGGCTTGCGGGACCGTCCCTTGCTTCCAGGATCGGAGCACGCGGAGGGTGAAGAAGAACCCGGCGAGGAGCACCGCGAACGGCGCGATCCAGGCCGTCAGGTGAAAGCCCGAAGCCGGGGGCGCGGAGAGAATCCCGAGGCCGTACCGCTCCTCGAAGACCTTGACGATGCTCTCGGCGCTGTCGCCCTTCTGGATCCTTTCCGCGACCTCCTCCCGAATGGGCTCCGCCGAGTGGCAATGCTCCATGGCGCAGGTGTAGACGGTGGCGCTGCAGCCTCCGCACTGGCACATCAGGCCGGCCGTGGCCTCGCGATACTCCGGGGTGTTCAGCCGCTCCTGCGCTCCGGCCGCTCCCGCCGAAAGTGCCAGCGACAGTGCCAGGACGAAATTCCGGAAATCCCGCTTAGGCCACTTCATACTTCTTCTTCGATTCCACGAGAAGGCTTTCCTTCACCGCCTCGGCCTTTCGGGCGAGCTTGAGCTCCCGCTTCGCGGGTACGAGGGTGACGACCGTTCCGAGGAAAACCACGATCGCGCCGAGCCACACCCAGCGCACCAGGGGTTTCACGAAGATCTGGACCGTGGTCTTGTCGTCGTCGGTGACTCCGGCGAAGACCATGTACAGGTCCTCCTGGAACGTGGCGTGACGCCTCACCTCGGAGGTGGGCTGCTGGCTCGCGAGGTACAAGTGTTTCTCCGGCGCGAAGGTGCCGACCAGCTTTCCGTTCTTCGTGACTTCGAGCTTCGCCGAGAGCCAATCGTAGTTCGGGGTGCGGCCTTCCTCGACCCCGAGGAACTTCACGTGATAACCCCGGATGTCGATCGACTGGCCCTCCACCATGTCCGCTTTCTTCTCGGTATCGAAGGCGGAGCCCGCGATTCCGATGAATATGAGGACGATGCCGAAGTGCACCACGTAGCCGCCGTAGCGCCGGGTATTGACCCATGTCAGATCGAGAAGGGCTCCGGCGTAGCCCCCGCCCCGGTGGACCCTCCGCGCTTTGGCGCCCTTGTGAAATTCCTGGACGATGGTGCCGGTGACGAACGCCGAGAGGGCGAAACAGACGAGCGCGTACGCGTGCCGCATGCCGAGCGCCGCGAGAATCACTCCGGTCGCGAGGCCCATGAGGAGAGGCCAGGTGAAGTTTCGTCGCAGGCTGTCGAGGGACGATTTCCTCCAGGCGAGCAAGGGGCCGACCCCCGTGAGCGCCAGAAGCGCGAGTCCGATGGGGATGTTCACCTGGTTGAACCAGGCAGGGCCCACCATGGCCTTTTCGCCCTGGATCGCCTCCGAGAGAACCGGGTACATCGTTCCCCAGAGGACGGCGAAGGAGGCGACGACGAAGAGGAGGTTGTTGTACAGGAATCCCGACTCGCGCGAGATCATCGAGTCGAGCTCGTTCTCCGATTTCAGGGCCGGCATGCGGTGGAAGACCAGGGCGGCCGAGGCTCCGGCGGCGAGCGCGATGAAGACCAGAAAAATTTTGGCGAAGTCGGACTCGGCGAACGCATGGACGGACGAGACGACGCCGCTTCTGGTGAGGAACGTGCCAAAGACGCAGAGCAGGTAAGTAATGATGACGAGCGAGACGTTCCACACCTTCAGCATGCCCTTGCGCTCCTGGATCATCACGGAGTGCAAGTAGGCGGTCGCGGTCAGCCACGGGAGAAGCGCCGCGTTCTCGACCGGGTCCCACGCCCAGTAGCCGCCCCATCCGAGCTCCACGTAGGCCCAGCGGCCTCCGAGGAGGAGCCCGGTTCCGAGGAAGGCCCAGGCGACCAGGGTCCAGCGGCGGGTGGAGGTGATCCACTCGGCGCCGAGCCGGCCGGTCGCGAGGGCGGCGATGCAGAACGCGAAGGGGATGACGAAGCCGACGTAGCCGACGTAGAGGATCGGCGGGTGGATCGCCATGATCGGATGCTGCAGAAGCGGATTCAGTCCGCGCCCGTCCGCGGGAGCAAAGGACTGCGGCCCCTCCGCGGTCATGACGCCGAGCTGCTCGAAGGGGTTGCAGACCCAGAAATTCACGAAGGTGAAAAAGAGCGCGATCGCTCCCAGGGTTGCCACTACGTAGGGCATGAGCTCGCGGTTCTTGCTGCGGTTGGTGGCGACGACGATTCCGCTGAAGAGCAGGAGGAGCCACGCCCAGAAGAGGAGCGAGCCGTCGTTTCCCGCCCAGAGCGAGGCGACTTTGTAGGGGAGAGGAAGATCCCGGTTCGAGTAGCTCGCTACGTACTCGAAGCGGAAGTCGCTCCGGAGCAGGAGCGCCACCAGGGAGAAGCAGGCGGTGGTCGAGAGCGCGGTACAAGCGAGAAGGGCGCGCTCGGCGCTTTCGGTGAGCCGGGAGCTCTTCTTCCAGACCCCGAGGAGCGAGGCCAGGACCGCATAGGCGGCGAAAACGAGGATCGCCATCAAGGCGAAGTTGCCGAGGTGATGCATCGATGGCTCCTTCTGGCTCGAACGGCTCGAGCTACTCGGCTTTATTGGGGGCGGTCTTGCCCTCCTCGTAGGCCGACTCGTACTTCGAGGCGCATTTCGCCTGCACCAGAGTGGCCTCGAAGCTCCCGTCCGGGTTCAGGGTTCCCTCGGCGACGGCTTGAGCGCGATCCACGAGGGTGTCGGGAAGAGGCGCTCGCCCGACGTAACGCACCGAAAGCCCTGCGCCTTCGTAGTCGATGTCGAACGTCACCACTCCCTCTCCCCGCCGGACGATGGTCCCCGGGACCACGTTGCCCGCGACCCGGACGCGGCGCCCCTCGGCGCGGGCGCCCATCGCCCTGAGCTCGGGAACCGTCTGGTAATACGCCTTGGTCTCGTCGAAGCTGGAAATGGCGAGGGCCATCACCGCCCCGAGGATGACCGCGCTTCCGGCCACGAACTTGATTTTTTTGCGGTTCATGACCGGATTATACCGGCCGCTCCCCACGAGCCGCAAGGAAGCGGCAGCATCTCGTTAGGCCGAGACCGCCGCCGGTTCGGCTTCGCGCTCCGCGGGCGATCTCGAGCTGAGCTCCACCTTGCAGCAGCGACGGCACACGGGAAAAATCCCGTGATGCAGGAGCTTCTGCCGAAGCTCCACGTACCGCGGGGCATTCCAGACCTCCTCGAGGCTCTTTTCTCTCAGATCCCCGATCTCGACGCGGATGAAGGGGCAGAACTGAACCTTCCCGTCGTAGGTGACGCGGCCGCCGAAGAACGGATAGAAGCAGCGGCCCTCGAGAGGGCGGTCGGGCGTGTAATAGTCGACCAGATGATCGTAGCTCTGCGCCGGCCGCCAGTTGATGGTGATCCCCTTGGAGTCGGCGTAGTCCACGGCTTCGCGAAGGACTTTCGGGACCTCCTGCGGGTTGATTCCCGGATCGTCGATGACGTAGGTGCTGATGACCGAGGGATCCGTCTCGCCGATGAGGGCGAGCGTCTCCGCGACTTCCTTCCGGGTCGCGAACATGAGCTGGTTCAGCCCGATGAGATCGACGTCGAGCTTCTCCGCCTCGTCGACCACCTGTTTGAGGAGGTGGAGGTTTCCCGCGGTCAGGGTGGTGTTGATGGAGACGGGAAGCGCCACGTCTTTCCTGGCGAAAGCGGCGCGCAGCATGAGGATGTTCTCCGCGGATTTTCGGAAGGCGCCCTTCTGGCCGCGAACCTCATCGTGAAATTCCGGAGGACCGTCTATGGAGACGCTGATGTGCCGCAGGAAGCCCGACGCGACGAGGTCGGCGAGTGCTTCGGCGCGGTCTTCCCGGATGACGGTGCCGTTGGTAGTGATGTAGTCGCAGCGCATCCCCTTCTGTCGGAAGAGGTCGAAGATTTCGAGCAGGTTCTTCCGCACGAACGGCTCGCCGCCGGTGAGGTTGAACGAAGGAACGCCTCTGTCGCCGAAGATCCGGTCCAGCTCCTCGATGGTGAGCTCTTTCTGCCGCCAGTCCTCCGGGTTCAGGATGTCGGCAACGTAACAGAAGCTGCAGTGGAGGTTGCAGAGGAGCGTCGGCTCGTAGACCACGAAGTGCGGAAGCCGGTCGGCAACG
>CAZKNR010000438.1:0-4041 GCA_964553925.1 uncultured Acidobacteriota bacterium | reverse complement strand
CTGGAGCGGCCGAGAGAGCGACGTCGCCGGCTTTCCGAGTCGCCCGGCGATCTCGGATAGGCGATGACATCCCTGTCCGATCAGGCTCAGAAGGGACGCTGCCTGCGCGGTATCCCTCGTGTCGTCCAAGAGCAGCTTCGTCGGCTCGTCGTACAGGACTCCGAGCGGACTCAGCGCGAGGCGTTCCATCGCTGTCTCGAGGTCCGGGAGATCCGCGGCAAGCTCCCAGTACCTCGGTATCCCGCCCCAAACGGCGAATGCCCGTACCGCTTCGATGGGATCGCGGAGGTGTAGAGCGGGCTGGATCCAGCCGGCCAGAAGGGGCGCTACCTTCAGGATCTCGACGGCTCTTCCGAAGAGCGGCGCGGTGCGGTCGAGGACGAGGCCCTGCATCATTCGCTGCGAGGACCCGGACAGCACGATGTGTATTCCGCGAGAGCTCTCGCGGTCGACGTGCTTCTGGAGCAGGCTCGGAAGCTCCTTGGCAGCAGAGACCAGCGCTGGGAACTCGTCCAGGACGAGCACCACTCCCGGGCCCGCTTCGTTCCAGAAGCGGGCGAGTAGGGCGTCCCAGTCAGGGTAGCTGACGCGCGCGAAACCCGGAACTACGCGATCGATCTCCCGCGCCAGGCTTGCCCTTTGTAGCGTGCCCTCGCGCTCGTCGCCCACATAGTTGATGACTCTCTTGGGGGGGAGCGCCTCCCGAAGCAGTCTCGATTTGCCGCACCGCCTGCGGCCGTAGAGAACCCCCAGAGAGCCCTCGCGCCGGGCGAAGAGCCGCTCGAGCCGCGACCGTTCTTCCTCCCGGTCCAGAAAAGGGAGATGCACGATGTATTATGTATCACGGGAATAATGTACTTACAACATAACTAACCTAGAGCCCGCTGGTGCGGAAGGGCTCCTTCGGCGCTCCCAGGTTCGGCTTGCCCAGGAGTTTTTCCGCCGAGAGCGCGTAGATGCCGTGGTTGGTGAACGTCCAGATGATGTTCCGGTCCCACTCCACGTAGACCCCGTGCGTCTGGTTCCCGTAGGCGTAGTCCGGGGTCTCCTTCCCGTAGGCCTTGGGAACGAAGTAGGCGGCGATCGACGGCGCCTTCGGATCGCTCACGTCGAAGATCTGGACTCCCCCGTTGTAGAACGCGTAAATGAGGATTCCCGGCCGGGGATCTCCGGGCGAGGTGTAGTAACCGGTGCGCTTCGGGCCGAAGCTTCCGCGGCGCTGGCAGAAGTCAGTGAACGGCGCTTCTTTGGGCGGCGTGGGCCGCGGAAGGACACCGGCGATGCGTGGATTTGCCGGATCGCGCACGTCGATCTGGAAGATGTCCTTGTAGGGCTCGTAGCAGTCCTCCGTCAGCGGATAGCCGCTCAGGTACACGTACCCCGTCGACTCGTACTGCGAGACGTCGATGTTGTCCGCCTCGGTTCCCGCGACGGAGGGGGGAAGCTCGAGGTGGCCCACTTCCTTCATATCGGCCGGGTCGGAGATATCGAGAACGGAGAATCCGATCCCGCCCATCGCCGCGAATCCGTACTTGCCGCCCTGCTCGACCGGCTTCGGAATGAAGAGCGGCATGCGCGAGCCCATCCATGATGTTCGGTTCCCGCAGCGCGGGTTCTTTCGGTAGGCCTCTTCCTCGCCTTTCACCTGACCCGCGCGGTGCCAGGTGTCGAGAAGCTTCGGATGCGCCGGGTCGGAGACGTCCCACGACTGGTAGCCTGCCGAGTAGAGGTACGTCGGGTACTCGGTGTTCGACCAGGTATCGTCGGGCGCGACGGCGATGAACAGGTACTTGTCCCCGACGTAATAGGGGACGTCGAGAGAGCCCGACCCTTGCTGGGGAGCGTTCACGTCGGTCGAGAGCGGGTCGGCTTTCGTCGTGTCCGTGCTCACCGCGGCGAGAAGTTTCCAGTCCTTCTTCCTCGGGCCCTCGAGCTCGTAGACTTTGAATCCCTTGAGCTGCGGCGTTGCCCGCAGAGCCGCGACCCCCTCCGGATTGCTGAACTTGTCCTTGGGGGGGTGGGTTCCGAGCTCGCCCACCTGCCGCTTCTGCTCGAAGCTCTGGATCATCACGTAGCTCGAAAGACGCTCGTTCCACTGGATCGAAGAAGCTCCCCAGAAGTCGTGCGCCTTCCAGTCCTTGCTCGCGAACTTCTCCGGGTTCACGCCCCATTCGACCTCGACGTCGCTCCGGGTGAGCGATTCAACGACCGAAACCGCGTTGACGTCGGTGATGTCGTAGACGCGGCCGTCGCTGCGGTCGTAGTGAAAGAGATACCGGCGTCCTTCGAAGTCGACGATGTTCTGCCAGGTATGAAAAGGATCGGGGGTGAAGGCGGCCCCGTCGTAGGCGGCCTCGACCTTCACTCCTTGAATGTAGGAGTTGAGATCGTATTCGTCGAGCCGGCCGGGAAACGAATGAGGGTTCTCTTCGTCGACGGGGGTCGCGAACGGGTGGCGGAACGCTCCGTCGAGAAGCATCCCGTAGCTTCCCGGGTCCGCGGGCTCAGGCCTCCGGTCTTCGCAGACCTGGGCTCCGAGAAAAAGAAAGAGTGCCTGAAAGAGCATGAACGATCTCCTTTAACGAAAACGCGGCGACAGCCAGTAGGCGAGGCCCACGAGGCCGAGCCAGGGAAGACTCGCCTTCAGGGTCACCTGGAGGTCGGGCACCCACCAGGTGCTCACGAGGATCGCGAGCATCACGACGGCGCCGAGCAGAGACCCTTTCTCTCCGAAGCGCGAGCGGTAAGGAAGAGGGGGCGAGCCCGCGCGCACCCAGGCCCGTCGAAAAGCGATGTGGGTGACGAAGATCATGAGCCAGCAGAAGAGCGCCCCGAAGAGCGCGACCCCGATGAACCAGAGGTACGCTTCGCTCCGGAGTCGCGCCTGGATGACGACCGCAAGGAGAAGCGCGATTCCGGCGATGGCGAGAGCGTTCAAGGGCACGCCTCTCTTGTTCACCGTCCCGAGTGCTTTCGGGATCATTCCCGCGCGCGCGAGGGAGAAGAGAGTGCGGCTCACGAGGTAGATGCTCGAGTTCGCGGCGGTTAACGCCGCCGTGAGCACCACGAAGTTCATGACCGACGCGGAGCCGGGAATCCCGATGGTTGCGAGCACGCTCACGAAAGGGCTCTCGCTCACCCCGAAAGAGTTCCACGGCACGATGCCCACGAGGACCGCGGTGGTCACGATATAGATGAGGGAGAGCCCGAAGACCAGCGTGCGGTACGTCCGGGGGATCGTGGTCTCGGGATCCTTCACTTCGCCCGAGGCGACCGCCGCCATCTCGATCCCGATGAAGGAGTAGAAGGTGAAGCAGGCTGCGAGCCAAACTCCCCATAAGCCCTTCGGGAGAAATCCACCGTGGGCGACGTAGTTCGAGAGGCCCGGCGGGTCTTGCCCATTGAGCCCGATGAGCCCCGTGAGGACGAGGATTCCGAGGCCGACGAAGAGCGCGATGGCCACGACCTTGATCATCGAGAACCAGTAGCCGAACTCTCCGAACGTCCCGACGTCCCGGGCGTTGAGGTAGAGAAGTGCCACCGAGAACAAGAGGATCCAGAGCGTGTCGGAGACGTTCGGAAACCAGAAGCCCATGTAGGTGGCGATCGCCACCATGTGCCCTCCGATCACGATCACCTGGCTCAGCCAGTAGCTCATGCGGACGGCGTAACCGGCGAGAGGGGAGAGGTACATTTCCGCGTAGAGACCGAACGATCCCGCGGCGGGATGGGCGACGCACATCTCGGTGAGCGCTGCCCCGAGCAGAAGCGATATTCCCGCGACGAGGAGCGTCGAGAAGATGACCCCGGGGCCGGCGGCAGGGACCGCGGCGCCGCTCGCGAGGAAGAGGCCGGTACCGATGGCCCCTCCGATCGCGATCATCACCTGCTGTCCGCTCGAGAGAACCCGGGTCAAGACCTGTTCTTCCTTGACGGCGGGATGGGACGTGAAGTCGGTGCTCATAGGACCTCCTCGCCGTCGAGCCTACGGGCGCAGACTTCCGTTCGGTCGAGCGGCATGCTTCGTAAGACCCACGAACG
>CAZKNR010000437.1:0-22062 GCA_964553925.1 uncultured Acidobacteriota bacterium | reverse complement strand
TTCGGTAACGGCGAATCCGAGCGTCGATGAAGTCGTCGCCGGGAAGCTTCCCGGGGCGCCGTCGAGCTTCGCCGACATCATCGAGGCGGTCCAGCCCGCCGTCGTGAACATCGCCGTTGCCGGCGGAGCGCCGGGCGGTGTCACCGGCGGCGAGTTCGAAGACTTTCTGAAAAAGTTCTTCGACCGTGACTTCTCCGGAAGGTTCGGCGCGCCCGACGTTCCCAGGGAGCCGAGCTTCCGGGGCATGGGCTCGGGCTTCATCGTGGCCCCCGAGGGTTACGTCGTGACGAACCAGCACGTCGTCAACAACGCGTCGGAGATCACGGTGACGCTCCATGACGGCAAGAAGCTCCCGTCGAAGCTCGTCGGACTCGACGAGAAGACTGATCTGGCTCTCCTCAGTGTCGAGTCCAAGGAGGCTCTTCCGTACGCACGCTTCGGCGATTCGGAGACCACGCGAGTCGGCGACTGGGTCGTCGCTATCGGCAACCCCTTCGGCCTCGGAGGCAGCGCCACCGCCGGTATCGTCTCTGCTCGCGGCCGCGACATCCAGGCGGGGCCGTTCGATGATTTCTTCCAGATCGACGCTCCCATCAATCAGGGGAACTCCGGCGGACCGCTCTTCAACCTGGAGGGACAGGTCATCGGGATCAACACCGCGATTTACTCCCCGAACGGCGGAAACGTGGGGATCGGATTCGCGATTCCCTCGAACCTCGCGGGCGGTGTCATCGACCAGCTCCGTACCACGGGTCGAGTCGAGCGCGGATTCCTGGGAGTCACGATTCAGCCCGTGGACGAGGAGATCGCCCGTAGCCTCGGTCTCGAGTCCGAGACCGGCGCGCTCGTCGCGAGTGTCGTCAAGGGCGGCCCCGCGGAGACGGCCGGCATCGAGGCCGGTGACGTCATCGTCGCGATCGACGGGGACGACATCGCCCAGGTGAAGGATCTGACCCGCAAGATCGCCGCGATGGCGCCCGGCGCCAAGGCCGAGCTCGAGGTCCTTCGGAACGGAGAGCGGAACAAGATCGACGTCCGCATCGGAAAGACTCCCTTGGAGGCGGAGGCGGTTCGCGCCGATGCCAAAGCACCCGCTGGCGGCCTCGGCCTCACGCTCGGCGAGCTCACGCCGGAGACGAGGGAGCGCTTCGGAATTCCGCAGGAGGTCCAGGGCGCGGTCGTCGTCGGAGTCGATCCGGCGAGCGGCGCCGCGGAGAAGGGACTAAAGCCCGGAGACATGATCGTCTCCGTAGGCCAGAAGAAGGTCAGAAGCCTCGAGGAAGCCAAGCGCGAGATCGAGCGCCAGAAATCAGCGGAGCGCGGAAGCGTTCTCTTGCGCGTCGTTCGCGGAGGCGATGCAACCTTCGTGGCTGTGCCCTTCACCTGAGCTTTGATTTATTCTCTCGAGCAGGGCGTTCAACTTCAACCGGCGCCCTGCTCTTTTTCTTGTATGCGCCTTCTAGTCATCGAGGACGATCCCGAGACCCGGGAGTTCATCGTTCAAGGCCTGAATGAAAGCGGGCACACCACCGATGAGACGGGAGACGGCCGAGAGGGGCTCCTCCTCGCTCTCGAGAAGGACTACGACGCGATCGTCCTCGACCGAATGCTTCCGGGGCTCGATGGCTTATCGATCGTGAGGACTCTGCGCGCCGAGGGAAAGAGAACGCCAATCCTCATCCTGAGCGCTCTCGGCGAAGTCGACGATCGAGTCGAAGGGCTCACCCGGGGCGGAGATGACTACCTGGTGAAGCCCTTCGCCTTCTCCGAGCTTCTCGCGCGGCTCGAGGCGCTCACCCGGCGTCGCGACGGCGAGAGCCCGGAGACCAGGCTCCGTGTGGCCGACCTCGAGATGGACCTCCTTTCCCGGCGGGTGAAGCGCGCCGGGAAGACTATCGATCTTCAGCCGCGTGAGTTTCGCCTTCTCGAGCACCTGATGCGTCATAGCGGCCAGGTCGTCACCCGCACCATGCTCCTGGAGAAGGTCTGGGACTATCACTTCGACCCTCAGACCAACGTGATCGACGTGCACGTGAGCCGGCTCCGGAGCAAGATCGACAAGGGCTTCGACCCCCCGCTTCTCCACACCGTGCGCGGCGCGGGATACGTCCTGCGCGTGCCCGAGAGAGCGCCTTCCGAATGAGGGTCCTCTCGAATCCACCATCTTTATGAAGATGAAGTCGTTGAAAACCGACAATCCGATTCCTTCACTCGCTTCGGACGGGTGCAACCGCAGCCACGTGGTGCGAGAGGCCATTCAGCTTTACGCCGAGATGAGAGCGCGCCTCGACGCCTTCGAGGAGAATGCCCCGTTCGAGGAAATGATGGAGCGCTCTGCCGCGGACATCCGCGCCGGACGCGTCGTTTCCCATGAAGAGGTGAAGAAGCGTGCTCGTAGACGGCGGAGCTGATGGTTGTCAGGCGCACTCGTCGAATCGATGGGTCGCTTCGCGATGCTCGAAGCGAACGACGGTCGGCTTCGCGTCCGCGTCCGGACCGGTGGAGATACTGACCACGGTCTTTCCATTCTCCCGGTGGAACGTTGCCGCCATGTCGGCGCTTCGCTCGTGCACGATCGCGAGCTCGGTCGCGACACCCACGACGACGATCCCGAAGGTCTCCGCGAGCTCCTTGAGCTCGGCGATGGAATGCAGAAGGTCGCTCTCGTTCGCGAGCTTGTCGAGGTTGTCGACGGCCACGAGCCGCGGCGCTCCCGCACCGGAATCGAGAAGCCCTTGTCGCAGCTCGCGGATGCGGGTGACGGCGAGGCCGGGGCGGGCCTCGACGACGTAGATCCGCTGCAGCCACTCGACGGCGTGCTCCCCGGCTCGAACGATGTCCTGCCACCTCGCCGAGTCCCGGCCAAAGCCGCCCTTCTCGAGCTCGGCGGACGGAGCCCCCGACAAACGAGACAAAGTCTGAATGCGCAGGGCCGCCTTGGAGCGTTCGAAAGAGAGATAGAGACAGGGCCCCCGACAGTCGATGGCGATCTGGTCCACGAGCTGTTTCAGAAAATCGATGAGCTGGTTCCGGTCGTCACCGGCGAGGAGCACGAGCCCGGGAAGGAGCCCGCCCCACTCGGCATCGAAACGGGAGAACCCGGTCTTCATCCGCTCGGCCTGCTTCCTCGTCAAATCGGCGAGGAAGCCGAGCCACTGGCCGCTCTCCGGTGTGAGCACGTCGTTTCCCGCCGGCGCCGTGGGCGGCGCCGCGTCCAGGAGATGGGCGGGCCAGACTTCTTCCGAATCCTCCGCCGGCCGTTCGGGCGCGGCTGAGGAAGGAGCTTCGTACTTCTCCGTCGATTTGAGGATGTCGATCCAACCCGAGAGCGTCGCCATGGACGCGATCTCCCCCTGGAATAGATCCTCGACGCAGAAATCGTCGGGCACGTCGACGGCGCGCTCGTCGATGATTGGCTGCAGGTTCTGAGCCACCACCTGATCCCCGTTCTGGTTGAGCTCGGAGATGGCGGCGAACACCGTCCGGGTCACCGGGAAAGAGAAGTCCTCCGCCACCAGGTCGTCGAGGATCCGATACTTGAGCTCGGACCCGGACCCGTCGGAGTTCACGGTAAGGCAAAGGGTGCGGAGAACGGAGATCTCCAGGAGGAGCTGCCCTCCCAGGTCCGGCGGGGCCACCTCGGTAGACATGTTTTCTCCCGTCCGAGTCGAAAGCAGGTTGTAACAGGGCTCACAACCATCGTAGCAGATGGCGGGGCCGCTTTCCTGGACAACGACGTGCCGAACAACTGCGTCACCCCGCGGAGTGCTCGCTGTCGGGGTGAACTGCTGTATAGTTCTGGCTGTCTTCATCGAGTTGTTTATGCGCGTATTTTTAATTCACGTTCGTGACCCCCAGTTCTACGCGTTGCCCGCGAAAACGCGTGCCAAGAACGGCAACATTCGTGTAATGGGGTTCCCCCCCATTGGAATCATGTCGCTCTCCGCCGTGCTGAAGCGGGGGGGCCACGAATGCGTCATGTTCGACCAGGCCAATCCGGAAACCCCGAACGAGGCGATCCTGGAGGAGATCCGAAGGGAGCGTCCGGGGTTGGTCGGCTTGAGCTTTCTGAGCACCACGAGCTACCCATACGCGAAATTACTCGCGCGGCAAGTGCGGGCAGCTGCGCCAGAGGTCCGGCTGGCGTTCGGTGGGGTGTTCGCCACCTTGAACGCCGAGAGGGTAAAGCGACAGTGCCCAGAGGTCGATTTCGTGTGCCGCGGAGATGGCGAGCAGTTGATTCTCGAACTCACGGAACGACTGGACGATCCGAGTGAGGTCGCCGGGATCACCTGGGCCAGGGATGGGGAAATCGTTCACAATCTGGATCGGCCGTTGGACCGCAATCTCGACCAATGGCCCTTCCCGGACCGCGAAAGCCTCCCTTTGGATTTCGTCGAATCGATGCCTCTCGACGTCCCCGCAGTTCTCTCATTGGAACGGTTCACCACCATGCAGACGTCGCGCGGCTGCCCCTGGCCGTGCGTGTTCTGTGACATCCCCGCCTTCAGTGAAGGGAAATGGCGTTCCCGTAGCCCCGAGCACGTCTTAGCGGAGCTCGAGCAGTTACAGGCCGAAGGCTACGGCTCGGTCTACTTCGTGGACGACCACTTTCTCCTTCAGCCCAAGCGGATCGAGGCCATCTGCAAGGGCATACATGACCGTGACCTTCACGTTGAATGGGGCTGCGAAGGCCGCGTCGACTCCGTGTGCCAACACCTGTTTCCGGATATGGCAAAGGCCCACTGCCGCACGCTCATGCTAGGGGTCGAGAGCGGGAGCCAAAAGGTGCTCGACCGGCTCAAAAAGGAGCAGACGCTCGCCGAGGTCGAGGCCACGGTGACCAATGCCAAAGCGGCGGGAATCGGAATCGTGCACGGATTCTTCGTCGTCGGGAGCCCGGACGAGACGGTCGAGGACGTACGCGCGACTTTCGACTTCGCGGCGAGGCTGGCGCTGGACACGTTCGGCTTCAACCGCCTCTGCGTCTACCGCGGGACTCCGCTTTGGAAAGAATACGTGGAGCGCGGCCTCGTGGACGACGAGCGGGATTGGTACAAATACTTCAAGTGCACCGAGATCGATCCCACCTGCCTCTCCGGCGAGACGGTGAACCGCGAGCGTACGGCTGGCTTTCGGCGTCTCTTCCGCTACAAGATCACACACTATCCGCTCCAGACCGCACGCCTGCTGTGGCGCTTTCTCCGCCATATGCCGATGCGAGACGTTTTGTACCTGATCGTCAAGCCGTTTCTGGGCGCAAAGCGGGGAGCCACGAAGGCCGAGCTCGTATCCCGCGCCGTCGAGCACGGCGCCTCAAAAGATGCGGCGGCGGCTCTCACGAAGCTGAACGACGACAGGATCGAGAAGGCTTACGGCACCGAGCTCGCGCGCCGCGCAAATTAGCGCGAGATCGTCTCCGTTACCTCGCGGCTCGCGACGAAGCCAGCGGCCGCGAGCGCCGCCACGACCAGAAGAGCGATGAGCCCGCGCTCGGCGTACCAGGCGGACAGATCGAGGAAAAGCGAAGCACCCCGACGGAGGAGATAGGGAACACCGCCGCCACCCTGAAGCCAGCGGGCGACAACAAATCCAAGGCCGCGCCGCCTTCTGGGCCGGATCCGCGCCCAACTCTACTCGAGGATTGAAAAACACGGGTCATAGGGGGAGACTCGGGGAGGCTTCCGGCGCGGATTTCGTCTCATCTCATGATGGATCTCCAGAATATTCTGCGGTCGGTCTTCGGGTACGCGGAGTTCCGCGGGCACCAGAAAGAGGTGATCGAGCACGTCGCCTCGGGAGGGGACGCGCTCGTGCTCATGCCGACGGGCGGAGGCAAGAGCCTTTGCTACCAGATCCCGGCCCTCGCTCGCGACGGTGTCGGAGTCGTAGTCTCGCCCCTCATCGCCCTCATGCAGGACCAGGTCGACGCGCTCCGCGAGCTCGGAGTGCGGGCGTCCTATCTGAACTCGAGCCTTTCCGGAGGCGAAGCCCGGCGGGTCGAATCGGACGTCGTCCAGGGACGGGTCGATCTTCTGTACGTGGCGCCGGAGCGGCTCGCGACGCCCGCCTTTCTCGAGCTTCTCGGGAAGACCCGAATAGCTCTCTTCGCCATCGACGAAGCCCACTGCGTGAGCCAGTGGGGGCACGACTTCCGCCCCGAGTACCGCAAGCTCGACGTCCTGGGAGGGCGATTTGCCGACGTCCCCCGAGTCGCGTTGACGGCGACCGCCGACGACCTTACCCGGCGGGAGATCGTCGAGCACCTGGGTCTCGCGAAGGCGCGGATGTTCGTTTCCGGTTTCGATCGCCCCAACATCCGCTACCAGGTCGTCCCCAAACGGCGCGCGAAGGAGGACTTGCTCGGATTTCTCCGCCGGCGCCATCTGCGCGCGAGCGGCATCGTCTATTGCATGAGCCGCCGGAAGGTCGAAGCGACCGCGCGCTTCTTGAGCTCGGAGGGAATTCCCGCCCTCGCCTATCACGCGGGCATGGAGAAGACCGAACGCCAGCGGCACCAGAGCCGCTTCCTGAAGGAAGACGGCATCACCATGGTCGCCACGATCGCTTTCGGACTCGGCATCGACAAACCCGACGTGCGGTTCGTCGCCCACCTCGATCTTCCGAAGAGCCTCGAGGCCTATTATCAGGAGACGGGCCGGGCCGGACGCGACGGGCTTCCGTCCGACTCGTGGATGAGCTACGGGTACGGCGATGCGGTCCTGATCCGGCAGCTCGTCGAAGGCTCCGACGCCCCGGCCGAGCGCAAGCGCGTCGAGCACCGCAAGCTGAACGCCCTCCTGGGATATTGCGAGACCGTCGAATGCAGAAGAGCGGTCCTCCTGCGCCATTTCGGAGAGGCGTACGAAGGCGCCTGCGGAAACTGCGACACGTGTCTCGAGCCGATCGCCACGTACGACGGAACGGAGGCGGCGCGGAAGGCGCTTTCGAACGTCTTTCGCACGGGCCAGTCGTTCGGGGCCGCCTATCTCGCCGACGTCCTCACCGGGACACCGAACGATCGGATCCAACGCAAGGGGCACGATCGCATTTCGACCTTCGGGATCGGAGGAGAGCTCGATCGCGCTGGATGGCTCGCTGTCTACAGGCAGCTCGTGGCCGCGGGCCTTCTCGAAGTAGAGCCCGAGCACGGCGGGCTCCGGCTGTCGCCCCGCGCTCGGCCGGTGCTGAAGGGAGAGCAAAGCCTCCGGCTCCGCCACGACCGCCACGACCGCCACGACCGCCGCGACCGAAAGACGTACGTCGTCGAAGCGGCATCGAAGGGCGCACGGGAAACCGCGGTCGAGAGTCCGGACGACAAGCATCTCTTCGAGGCGCTGCGGGAAAAACGCCGCGCGATCGCGCAGGAGAAAAACCTTCCGGCCTACGTCATCTTCCACGACCGCTCTCTCGCCGAGATGGCGCGCCTCCGCCCGTCCTCGCTCACCGCCATGAGGTCGATCTACGGAGTCGGGGAGGCCAAGCTCGAGAGGTACGCAAGTCTGTTCCTCGAGGTCATTCGCGAGTTCGCCGCCGGCGAAGGAGCGTCCGGAGTCAGTGCCCGCGGGGAGACGCCCGAACGCTGACGCTTGGGGCCGCACGCGTTTGAGACGCCGTCACGGAATCGACGCCTCCCCGCCTTTTCGATTCTCCCGCAGAACCGCCGGTTTCCTTCAGTCGAGCGTTTCTTCTCTCCGGTCTTGACTCGTGACCCTTGACAAGCGGCCCCGCCCTCTGCTACCAATTTCCTCTCGTTCCCCCCCAAAACCGAGTTGGAGTCGATTCGTTTGCGAAAATACGAGCTCGTACGCACGGGAGCCTCGCCGGCGACGGCGTTCTTCTTCCTCGCGCTTCAGGTTGCGGTCGTGACCTCGGGTGCGCAGCCGCAGAGTGAAGGTCCGGCTCCCGACCAAGACCTTTATCTCGCCCCTTCCGAGCTCATGCGCGAGCTCACACTCGAAGCGACAGCCATCCATCGATACCAGGATTCTGTGCTCCTCTCCGTCCCAGGAGCGGAGCTTTTGCCCCTCGCCATCCGAAGCGTTCTCACGCCCCTTCGGGACGTGAGAACCCTCTCGCTTCGCTCCTGGAGCGGTCTTTTGGAAGCACCCTCGGCGAGCGAAGTCGAAGGCCTTCCCCAAGGCTACTACCTCGTTGGTTTCGGTGGCCCCATCGATCCCGCCTGGAGCCGTGCCGTCGAGGGGCTCGGAATGGAAATCGTCGCGAGCGCGCCGCCCTATGGGCTCGTCGTGAGCGGCCGGGGCATTGACCTTGCCCGCTTGTTGGAGCTCCGGACCTCTTTCGGTTACGAGGCGGTGCGCGGCCTTCGATCGATTCCTCTCGAGGCGCGCGTCGAGGCATCTCTCCTCCGGTTGGCACGCCGCGAGATCGGACCGGGAGATATCCCCGGCCTCAAGCGTGCCGCCGACGGGAGGGCGGTGGTCCGGATTCTGACCTTTCTAACCCCGACCCCGGGAGCCGCCCTCGATCGGCTTCGACGGATGGCGGAGCCGGACCGCGAGGATGCCAATCTCTTCAGGGTCTCCGGGCCCGAGATCCTCGACATCCTGCGAGCCATTCCAGAAGTCGCCTACGTGGAAGCCGAGCGCGAGCGAGAGCTCCACGACAACCTCGCCGCGAAAAACTACATCCTCAACGTGGAGCCGGTCTGGACCGAGCCTTCTCTCGGATACGACGGGACGGGGATCATCGTCGATCACAACGACAGCGGCATCGATCTCTCCCATCCCGACCTCCCCCCGGGCGCGATCGTGGCGACCGCGGGAGCGATGTCGGGAACCGATAACGGGCATGGAACCCACACCGCGGGCTCGGTTTTGGGTCGAGGGTTCGCCGCCCCCTCTCCTGTCAACACCTTCAGCTGCGGCGACGCGACACCGCCTCTTCCCACAGTGCGGGGGATGGGCTTCGGGGCAAGGCTCGTGTCGAACAACCTCTTCGACGGTGGTTTCACCACGGAAACCTCCATGTTCCGTTTTGGCGTTCAACAAGGAGCGAGCCTCAGCACGAACTCGTGGGGCTACGTCAACCTTTACACCTACAGCAGCCATGCTTCCACCGTCGACGGGCTCGTCAGGGACGCCGACTCGACCTCCGTTGGAAACCAGGAGCTCATGATCCTCTTCTCCGCGGGCAACGACGGCCCGGGCTCGGGCACGGTGGGATCCCCGGGAACGGCGAAAAACGTGCTTACCGTGGGCGCGTCCGAGAACGACCGCTGCGGTGCTTACGTGGGAAGTGGTCCCGACATCGACGCCGTCGCCAATTTCTCCGGCCGCGGTCCCGCACAAGGAAGGATCAAGCCCGACCTCGTGGCGCCAGGAACCGACATTCTCGCCCTCGAGTCTTCCGAGCCTCTCGCGACCGAACCCTGGGATCAATCGTGGACCGGCACCTGGTACGCGACCGACACCGGAACGTCGATGTCGACTCCCCTCGCCGCGGGAGCGGCCGCCGTCTTCTTCGAGTTCTACCAGAGCCGCTTTGGAAATCTTCCGCGCCCCGCTCTGTCGAAGGCGGCGCTCATCAACGGCGCGGTGGACATAGGCTTCGGCTACCCTTCGTTCCAGCAAGGTTGGGGGCGGCTGAACCTGCGCGGCTCGATCGAAGGCCCTCCCGGAGGCCGCATCCGTTTCTTCGACGAGCCCGAAGTCACGCCGCTCGCGACCGGCGCCGCCTGGACCCGGGATTTCGAAGTCCTTACGAGCGGGGTCCCGCTCAAGCTGACCCTGGTCTGGACGGATCCTCCTGCGCCCGGGGGC
This sequence comes from uncultured Acidobacteriota bacterium, assembly GCA_964553925.1. Classification (GTDB taxonomy): domain Bacteria; phylum Acidobacteriota; class Vicinamibacteria; order Marinacidobacterales; family SMYC01; genus DAISKN01. Next base: position 12,280 of record CAZKNR010000437.1, on the reverse strand, counting down.
TCGACGAGCCCGCTGGTTAACGACTTGAACCTCGTCGTCACCGCGCCCGGAGGCCCCACTTATCGCGGGAACCAATTCACTGGAGCCTGGTCGACCCCCGATCCCGGCGCGGTGTCGGACACCGCGAACAACGTGGAGAACGTCTTCGTGCGGACCCCCTCCGTGGGGAAGTGGACGCTTCGAGTCGACTCCGCTCTGACCGCCCAGAACCCCCCTGGTGTGGCGGGCCAGGACTTCGCCCTCGTCTACTCGGGCGACGTCATCGACTGCCTTCCCCCCTCTCCTCCCGGTGGTCTCCTGGCCTCGTCACCGGGAGCGAACCGGATCGATGTGAGCTGGAATCCGGTGGCAGGGGCTTCGACGTACGGCGTGTCCCGCGCCACGACGAGCGGCGGTCCATTCACTCCCATCGCCAGCGTCTCGGGGACGAGCTACGTGGATCTCTCGGTCTCGGCGGGCACGACGTACTACTACACCGTGACCGCGATCAACGCCACCGGATGCGAATCGGCGCCTTCGGGAGAAGCCTCCGCGCTCGCGACCGGGGACTGTATCGTGCCTCCGACGTTCTCCGGCCTGGGATCGGTGATCTCCTCGGGTACGAGCTGTGCCGTCGACCTGAGCTGGAGCGCCGCCGCGACGAACTGTCCCGGCGCTTCGATCACGTACAGCGTCTATCGCTCCGCCGTTTCCGGCTTCACGCCGGGACCGACGAACCTCCTCGACGCCTGCGTCACCGGCACTTCCTACCAGGATGCCAACGTCGCCAACGCCACTCTCTACCACTACGTGGTTCGCGCGGAGGACGCAACGGCGAGCGGAGGAGGGGCGTGCAACGGAGGAAACGTGGATGGCAACGCCGTGGAGAAGAGCGGTGGGGCCAGTCTCACACCAGCGACGCTCTACTCCAACGGCTTTGAGGGCGTCGACGACTTCAGCCACGGCGTCGACGTGAGCGGAAAGGCCGACAGCTGGCGCGGGATTCGGACGAATTGCCCGGCGGCGTCGGGCTCGGGAATCTACCGTTTCGGAGGCGCGAGCTGCAGCGCGAACTACGCCGCCAACAACTTCGCCTCGGCCGGGCCGAGCGCTCCCATCTCCGTTCCACCGGAAGCGGCGAACGTGACGATGAGCTTCGCTCATCGCTTTCAGCTCGAGCGCGACGGCGCGGGGGTCTACGACGGGGGCTACCTCGCCGCGAGCGTAGACGGCTCGCCCTTCCAGCCCGTTGCCCCCTCGCGGCTTTCTGGGGCCGGCTACAACGCGGTGATCGATGGCCTCTGCTCGAACGCGGTAGGGGCTCCGGTGTTCTCCGACACCAGCGCCGGATACGCGGGCGGGAGCTACCTTACGACGTCCGTCGATCTCGACGGTGTCTGCGACGACGTCACGGGTTTCGCCGGGGGCTGCGCCGGCCACGACGTCGGTTTTCGTTTCGTCGCGGTAAGCGACTGCACCGTCAACCTGGACGGATGGTTCCTCGACGATGTCTCGATCGATGCCGACCTCGCTGGGAGCTGCAACCCGACGCCCGATCCTCTTGCCTTCTTCACCGTCACCTCGATGGACGCTCGCAACACCCTCCAGTGGCTGAACCCGGCCTCGGGCGGAAACGTCACCGTCGTCTTTCGCACCGATCGTTTCCCCAACGCCGCCGACGACGGCACCGTGCTCGCGCCTCCCCTGGGAACACCGGGCGCGCCCCAATCCTTCCCTCACGAGCCGCTCCAAAACGAAACGACCCATTACTACGCCGCGTTCGTGGGAAGCTCTCCCAACTTCTCGGCTCCGCGCTTCACCTCGGGCCGGCCCCAAAGCTTGACGGGGAACACCAAGTGGGTTTATCAAACCGGCGCCGCGTCCGTCTCGCCCCCGGGGATTGGCTCGGTCTACGCGGTCTCCAATAACGCCATCCTTCACTCCATGGTGGCGGGGTCGAGTGGAGGCACGTGGCCTTCGAACTGGGTTCCTCTGGCACTGAACGCTCCGGCGCAGGCGCGAATGCCCGTGGTGCTGACGCCGCTCGCGGGAGCGAGCAAGGTTTTATTCGTCGGCACTCAGGGGGGCGTGGTCCATGCCGTGAATGCGGAGCGGGGAGAGGCGATCTGGACGAGCCCGCTCCTCGGCGAACGAGTTCAAGCGGCGCCCGCGGGAATGTTCACCGCCTTCGGGGGCGCCTACGACCTGGTCTTCGCCGCGACCCGCAATTCCACGGCACCCAACGAAGTCGTGGCCCTGCGGCTGGCCGACGGCCTCCCCGCGTGGCGGTTCGACAACGGCGGGGGCGCGAGCTCGATCGGGATCGTGAGCGGCTCGGTCTCGGTGGACTACCCGTCGAAGCGTCTCTACTTCGCCTCTCGCTCGCCTTCCGGGGGAAGCCCGAACACGCTGTGGTGCATCTCGTTCACCGACCTCGGAGCGTCTCTCGTCTGGGCCAAGAACTTCGGGGACATCGATGGGAGCCCCGTCCTCCATCGGGGAAAGCTCTATGTGGGAACGAACGCGAGCAAGGTGTACGCCGTCGATCCCGCGACCGGCGGCGAGCTGTGGGCGGCTCCGTTCGATGCTGCCGATGGACCGGTGAAGGGGTTCGTCTGGCCCGGTTTCGGGACGAACTCCTTGTACCTCGCGACGACGAACACCGTGTGGGCCCTGACCGACGGGGGCTCGACCGTCGCCGAGAAGTGGCGCGTCACCGCCATCCCGTCTCCCTCGATACCGCTGTATGTTCCCGGCACCAATTTCGTCCTGGTCGGAGGTGGCAACGGAAAGCTCCATCAGCTCGACGTAAGCGCGACACCTCCAGTGATGAAGTTCGAGGTGCTGGGAGCGGGAGCGGCGGCGGTCGGGGCGCCGTCACTCGACGTCGTCCACCGAATCATCTATGTGGGTACGACCCTGGGAGCGATTTATGCGATCGCCTTTCCTCTGCTTTAGAAAGACGCTCATCGGCCCTGTCGTGGGCGTGGTAACGGTTCTGTTGGCCGCGAGCTCGTCGGCAAAGGAGAGCGGGAAAGCGGAGGAAACGAGCGGCCGTTGCCTTTCGGTCCAGGTTCGGTCTCCTCAGGCCCGGCGTCTTCCCTGGGCGCACCGCTTCTCCGCGACCGAGATCCTCGACCTCGAGCTCCGGGTCTTCCTGCCCGGAACGCTCACCGGAGAGCACCGCGTCGACATCCGAGTCTCGACGCCTGACCATCAGCTCTACCAGGTGCTCACCGTCCCCTTCCGCGCCGGAAGCGGCCCGCCCGAAGAGCCCGAAGGCCGGAAGAGAAAGCTCGCCGACTATCCTCTCCCGATGAGAGAGATCGAAGCCCAGAGGGTCGGCAGTGGAAAGACGCGGCGCATCACGGTGAGCGCTCTTCTTCCGGTGGCGGGGACGTCGATCTCGTCGAGCTCCCTCTATGGAACGTGGACCGCGGTGGCGTTCCTGGATGGAAGCCTCGACGCCTGCGCACCCGCGGCGTCGTTCGTCATCACCCAGTAAAGCCTTGTAGGAGCAGGCGGTCAGACGCACGGGATCCACACGGATTTGTTTGACTGAGCCGTCGGACGAGATGAGAGCTTGAGCTATGCTGACATCCGCGGACATGACGCTCGAGATCCTCGTCGATTCGCGCCACGGCCTCGTCGAGGCCTGTGCGTCGCGGTTCGAAGAAGCGGCGGGGCGAGCGATCGCGGAGCGCGGCCGTTTCGCGGTGGCGCTCTCCGGAGGATCGGTGGCCATCACGTTCTTCCCTCGGCTCGCCCGTGCCGGTGTCGACGGATCCCGCACCGAATTCTTCTGGGGCGACGAGCGTGCCGTGCCGCTCTCGGACCCGGAGTCGAACTACGGGATCGCGGAGAGGCTCTGGCTGGCGCCAGCGCGAGTGCCCGCCGCGCGCGTGCACCGGATGCCCGCCGAAGCGGGAGATCTCGAGGGCGCTGCCGCCACCCACGCCGGTGAGTTAGAGGCAGAGCTGGGTACGCCGCCGCGGCTCGACGTCGCTCTGCTGGGCATGGGCCCCGACGGCCACGTCTGCTCCCTTTTTCCGGGCCACCCGTTGCTGCAGGAAAAGCGGCGCTGGGTCGCCGCCGTGCTGGACTCGCCCAAGCCGCCGCCGCGGCGTCTGACCCTCACGCTTCCGGTGTTGCATGCGGCCGATCTGGTGATTGTGGCCGCGATGGGTGAGGCCAAGGCCGAGGCCGTTCGTGAGGCGATCGAGGATCCGGCCTCGGCACTTCCTGTAGCCCTCGCCCTGCGCGGCGCGCGCGGCGCGCTGTTCATGCTGGACGACCCGGCGGCGCACCGGTTGTCGCGACACTGAGAATCCTTGCGGCTCAGGTGCCGCCCACGTCGACGAGGATCCTCTTCATTGCGGCGTGTTCCAACCCCCCACGTCGGCCACCAGCTTGTCCGCCTGCGGCGGGCCCCAGCTACCGGGCTCGTACTCGTACATCGGGCTCGGCCCGTGGATGACGGGATCCACGATGGCCCAGGCCGCCTCGACCACGTCCTGCCGCGCGAAGAGCGTGGCGTCGCCCGCCATCGCGTCTCCCAGGAGCCTCTCGTAGGCCTCCATCCGACCGCCCTTTCCTTGCTCGGCGCCGTGCACGACAGAGAGCTCCACCGGCTGACCCCTCATCCCCTCGCCCGGGCGCTTGGCCCGGGCGCCGAGAGCGATGGCTTCGGGAAAGTAGAAGGTGTGCGCAGGTCGAATACGATCCGTCACGTGGCGAATCCATCAGACGGCGAGACGAGACAGGAGCGACGGACCTACATCGTCGACCGTCTGGTTCTGGCCTCCGAGCGTGAGTTTTTCGATGGGCGCATCCCAAGGGCAGGCTCACGGGGGCGGAGAGCTCGACGTTTCTCCTTCCCCGACTTGTGGGTTTGATCACCGCGCTAGAGCTCGTCTTCAAGCAGGTGGACTCGAAGATCGAGTAGGAGACGCAATGCGCGCTACGGATAGGCTTGTGGTGGCACCATGCCCCAAAGCCGCGCCATGCGGCGAACGCCGGTGACGGCTAGCGCCTCAAGCCACTCGGGAGTTAGCCACGACATCGGGACACGCGCAGGATTGCCCACGATTGTCACCGACTGTCAACCCGGGAGGTTTCCACGTCAAAGGCCCGCAAGCGAGGCGGCGTTCGCCGAACGCGGGGCGAACCCAGGGACGAAATCTCTTCTCTATCGACGTGAGGGCCGGGCGAGCGAGGGCGACCGGTTTTCACCTCGACCGGCGACCCGGCTACTCGGCCTTCAGGAGTACCCGGCTCTCCCGATCTTGGAATCCGATTTTGAAGAAGTTGAAGAAATCCAACCCGAGAAGATTTCTGCCGAGAGGCTCGGTGGCAAACGCGATCTCCATTTCACGCTCTCCAAATGCGTCATGGGCGAGCCTCACGCGGTGAAGTCTGGCGATGAGGGGCGGTCCACTCGATTTAGCGGACTGAAACCTCTTTTCCGGACCACTCATGAGTTCCAGACCAATGGCCGGACACAGGTCGCCTTGGAAGATCGTTATATCTGTGCCGGAGTCCAAGTGCGCATTGACCTGCACCGCAAGGTTCGCGTCCATCCTATTATGGATCTCGATCCGGAGAATGGGCTGGGCTCGTTGGCCCCATTCGCTCCCGTGCACGTAGGGAACCTCATACGTGTACGAGACTTGGATCATCTGGAACTAAAGGGAAATTCGGGCGGTGCCTTTTTCCAGCTGCTCAACAAAGATAACGTAGGGCTTGGACTCGCCTCGTTGGCGAGCGCGCTTCACGACATCCGCGAGGTTGGGTCCATGCTCAGCGACCTGATCGCCTGAAACCACGACCCACTGTCCAGCATATGGTTTGAGGTCCGGCAATGGTTGCTGGACTCGGCCTTGAGCATCGTTGGGGCGCTCACTAAAAACAAGCGCATTCCCCCTCACCGCAAGAAACAGGTCCGCGCTTGTGGCCGGCGTGTGGAGCCACATGACCAGGCCGGCACTTTCCGCCTTCGAACGGATTATTTGCCAAGCCACAGGACCCGCAATCACAAAGCGCTCGTTGTTGTTGTAAGTCGCGTTACCGATCATTTTGCTTTTTCCTGTGGCTCTTCCTCTTCCGGCTCTTCCGGAATATCGCCGCTCTTCACCATCGCACGGTAGATTTCTTCGACGTTTTGACGTAGGCGCATGAAGGTCTCGGCCCCCATCGCGTACTGCGCGAAAACTGTAACGTCGACCTCCAATTCCAACACCCCATCATCGGATGCGGAACCTTCCCGCGCCTCAAGTTCTTTGATCCTCTGGACCAGCTTCGCCATGTCGTGAAAGCCGACATCCATGAGAACCTCTCCGCCTAATCGATGAAAACTGGCGTGGTGCATCGCGACCGGCGGCTCGTCCGGACGTAGCAGCCGACGATTCGCCTTGGCCCGGAATGCTTTAGGCAAATTAACGCTCGCCTTTCTGCTCTCTACATTACCCTAAGCCTGGCTTTTCCTGCGGTCAAGCGGGATGCACCCTTGAACCGGCGCATCTTTCAGCCGTCGATTTGAGCGCTTCCCGAAAGGCTTTCGGTGCCCCGCGAAAGTTACCCACGAATTACCCACTTTTCTGTAGAACGTCTACGGGAGCTCCCTCTAAAACGCTGATTTGGTTGGCGTCCCCAAGCGGAGTCGATACGTATCCAAGGTGCTCGCTTCGCGCGCATCTCGTAGCGTCGATCATGAACAGCATGGGAAGAAACGGCACCTTGGTATCAGCCTGAAGACTCCTAAGGCCGCGCGCACCTGCTTGTCCACCGTTCCCTGGATATCGGGATATTCGTGAGAAACGATTCCCTTCCGTTAGAAGAGCCCGTCCTCCGTCGGATCTCCCTGGCCGGGAATCGAAGCTCCGCATCTACGAGCCTAAAGCCGGCCACGAGGTCGATGACGAAAGCTCCTTGACCCAATATCGCCGCGGGCCGCGGCCGCTTATGGGGGAACAAGCCGCTGGAGCTCCTCGAACCAATTCAGAACTATCTGAAACTCGGTTGGCGTGGAACCGCTCTCGGGCAGGATCATCACGAACCGCTGGCCATCGGGCGCGAGGTCGTAGGTTCTGGGGTTCAGCGGATATCCCCGGTAATACTGGCCTTCAAAGAGTACACGAGGAGTTCCAACGTTCAGCTCGGAACTGCCCCGGATCGGAGCGGCCATCATGCGGTTCTCGTTCCGGTAATAGAGCGTTCGCCCATCCGGCGACCACACGGGTGCTGCGCCGCCGTCCGTGGACACTTGCTGCCTTCCCGCGGCTCCCATGTACGGGGTGATGTAAACCTCAGACCGGCCCGATTCGTCGGAGGAGTAGGCAAGCCAGTGACCATCGGCTGAAAGAGCGGGTTGCACCTGAGACCCGGCCGGATCGAGAACAGTCCGGGAGGTTCGATCTGCGAGGGTCAGCTCAAAGATCCCCCAGCCGTTGCCTTCTCCGTCCGTAAACAAGAGACGCTTTCCATCCGGCAACCAGGCGTCGGGAAATTGAAATCCAGAGGGCTTTCGGTCAGTCGCTCCGCCCTCCCGCTTCCGTCCGCGGCGATCGAGAAAAGACTCAGCGTCTCTTTGGGCGCCGTGGCGTTGACCGCCAAGCTCTTGCCGTCCGGACTCCACGCAAGGTAGCCGGCGGGTGTAAACGCCACTCCCGATGGACCTTCAAAGTCAGAAGCGAGGAGGGTCAGACGCTTCTCCGCTAGCTCATACGCGTGGATCCCGCCTCCAGCGGACACTGCGACGCGACGGCCTTCCGGAGAGAACCGAGGAATGAAGTACGTACGCGGTGGAGCCGCCAGCGTTTCCACTCTTCCCTCGAGATCCACGAGCACCAATCGACGGTAGACCGGAGATCGGTTCAAGTAGATCAGCGTTCCGGTATCAGAAAACGTGAAGTGGGCGCTACCCGGTCCGAGCGGGTTGGTCTGCACTCCCCTCTGAACCGGAATCCCCGTTCCTTTCAACTCGAGGCGGTCGGGATCGAACGGTACGGCGTACAGTGTGCTTCCCTGGGCATACACCAGGTGACCTGTCGGTACATAACGGGCGAAGCTCGCCTGGAGAAGGAATCGCCGCTCGCCGGTGTCGAAGGACTGCACCACGATGCTTGAGTCATCGTAGTTGGCCCCGGTCACGACGGTGAAAATAACGCCTCGCCCGCTCGGCAGTATGTCCGGCCAGTAATGGTAGCGTTCACCTTCGTCGGGATTGACGCTGGTCAGCGCTTCTGGAGCCCCTCCCGAGGCCTGAACTCTCATGAGGGCGGTACGAATGCTGAAAACAATGCTGCCGTCGGGGCCCCAATCGGCGCCTCGCGTCGGCACGTCATGTGCATCGCAGCAGATGACGGTGGCTCCCGCTCCATCGAGCTCACGATGCACCTTCTTGAGCTTGCCACCAGCAACAAATCCGATCCAGTTGCCATCCGGTGAGAAGAACGGACTCGAAGCGCGCTCCGTCCCAGGAATCGGCGTCGTCTCATCCCGTCTGAGGTCTCTCGAGTACAGCTGGCGTCGACCTCCCTCGGAGAATCCGTACACCAATCGGCTCCCATCTGGCGAAACCGCGAGGACGGGAGCATCGTCTAACTGACCCAGGTTCCGCGCTTCGGTCAAATTCAGACTGCTTCTCATCACCTGCAGTTGCTCCCTCGATCCGGTGCGCCATGGAGCCCAGAGGGCGAGGATGGCCAGAACAGAGGCAACGCCAGCCACGATCCAGGCGGGAGCGCTCCTGCGAGGAATCGGGTGCACCTCTTCCAATGGTTCGCTGACCGTTTCCTCCAGTTCGAGCCGGGCGTCCGCGATATCATGGAGCCGCGCCTCCGGGTCTTTCTTGAGACATCGTCGTATCAAACGCCGGATCCGCGACGGAGTCGTCGTCGGCAGCGCACTCCAGTCGGGCTCACGCTCCAGAATCCTCGCGATGGTGTCCGAGACGGTCTCCCCGGGGAAAGCCGCCTGGCCGGTGATCACTTCATAAAAGACGCACCCGAAGGCCCAAATATCCGTTCGCTTGTCGAGACGTTTTCCCCGCGCTTGCTCTGGGCTCATGTAGGCGGCCGTGCCCAGGATGACACCCGTTTCCGTGCCTTGCCGGGTGACGGTCGGTGATTCGGATTGGCGGTCGCTAACGAACGGTGAGCCGAAGGTTTTGGCCAGACCAAAGTCCAGGACCTTCACTTTGCCATCGGGAGTGACCTTGATGTTCGCGGGCTTCAGATCGCGGTGGATGACACCGGTGTCGTGTGCGGCTTCCAGAGCTGCCGCGATCTGCCTGAGCCAACCGAGGGCTTCCTCCAAAGGAAGGGGACTTCGGCGAATTTTTTCGGCCAAAGTCTCGCCGGGCACGAGCTCCAGAACCAGGAACCGCACGCCATTCGATTCCTCGAGTCCATAAATGGCGGCGATGTTGGGGTGATTGAGCGAGGCGAGAACGCGGGCTTCACGCTCGAATCGCGCCAGACGCTCTTCATCCGCCGAGAAGGCTTCGGGAAGAACCTTGATGGCGACTTCCCGGCCGAGCTTGGTGTCCCGGGCGCCGTAGACCTTGCCCATGCCGCCGGCCCCAAGCTCCGCAAGGATTTCGTAATGGGAGAGGGTGCGGTCCACCATTTGTGTCTGCTTCTCGGAGCCGACGATGCTGGAATCCTACGCTCGGGCGCGCGAGCATTCAACCAATCACCGCGACCCGCACCAGCCGAGGTCACCTCAGGGGGAGCTTCGAGAGCGGAACTGATAGGAAATCGTAACTCAGACGGTTGCGAAGAAGAGAGCTGGAGCTTCTCCGTGAGGTACGCACTAAGGGCGGTCGAGGTCCTCGGTGGAGGGTCGAGAGGAAGAATAGAACGAAATCGGTGTTTTGTATCGGTGAGGAGACAGACGTCCGGTGTCCTTCTGAGGGGCGGTTTCTTTCTCTTCGATTCCTCCCGCAAGGTCGTCGTTCGGAGAACAAGGAGATGGCCACCCGCCGATATACGGATGAAAAGAGAAGCGGGGGCGGCTTCGTGAGTTCGAGAGAATCCTTGTGGCTCAGGGGCTGCCCTAGACGGCGGAGATCGTCTTCATTTCGGTGTGTTCCAACCCCCCACGTCCGCCACCAGCTTGTCCGCCTGGGGCGGGCCCCAGCTACCGGGCTCGTACTCGTACATCGGGCTCGGCCCGTGGATGACGGGATCCACGATGGCCCAGGCCGCCTCGACCACGTCCTGCCGCGCGAAGAGCGTGGCGTCGCCCGCCATCGCGTCACCCAGGAGCCTCTCGTAGGCCTCCATCCGGCCGCCCTTTCCTTGCTCGGTGCCGTGCACGACAGAGAGCTCCACCGGCTGACCCCTCATCCCCTCGCCCGGGCGCTTGGCCCGGGCGCCGAGAGCGATGTCGACCATCGGGCTCAGTCGGAAGCGAACGTAATTGCCGCCGGAGGGTGTGGGCTCGCTGAAGACCACTTGCGGTGGGTTCCGAAACTCGATCGTGACCTCGGTGACGGTGTCGGCCAGGCACTTGCCCGCGCGGACGAAGAAGGGCACGCCCTCCCAGCGCCAGGAGTCGACCCAAAGGCGAAGCGCCGCGTAGGTCCCGACGTAGGAGTCCTTGGCCACCCCAGGCTCGTCACGGTATCCGCGAAACTGGCCGCGCACCATGTTCTGGACGTGCATCGGCCGCACCGTGCGGAGCACCTTCGCCTGCTCATCGCGGATGGCTTCGTCGTAAGTCGAAGACGGCGCCTCCATGGCCAGATAGCTCACCACCTGCAGCAGGTGATTCTGGATGACGTCGCGGATGATGCCGGTCTCATCGTAGAACTTTCCTCGGCCCTTCACCCCGAAGGCCTCGGCCATCGTGATCTGAACGTTTTCGACGTAGTGGCGGTTCAGTACCGGCTCGAGGAACGCGTTGGCGAAGCGGAAGTAAAGGATATTCTGGACCGCTTCCTTCCCGAGATAGTGGTCGATGCGAAAGATGCTTTCCTCGGGGAAGAACTCGTGGAGCACGCGGTTCAACTCGCGGGCCGAGGCCGCGTCGCGACCGAAGGGCTTCTCCACCACCACCCGCGCGTCCCTGGCGCAACCGGCCGCGTGGAGGTTCTTCACCACCACCGGGAAGAGGCTCGGGGGGATGGCCAGGTAATGGACCGGCCGCACCGCGCCGTCGAGCTCGCCCTTCAGCTTACTGAATGTCGCGGGATCGTTGTAGTCGCCGTCGACGTAGAAGAGCCGGTCGGAGAGGGCCTTGAACGCGCCGTCGTCCAGACCGCCGTACTCGATGACGCTCGCCTTCGCACGGGCTATGAGCTGGTCGCGGTTCCATCCCGACTTCGCCACCCCGATGACCGGGAAGTCGAGCCGGTGCCGGCGGGCCATCGACTGAAGAGCGGGAAATATCTTTTTGTAGGCGAGGTCGCCGGTGGCACCGAAAAAGACCAGGGCGTCGGAGCGCGGCTTATCTTCCTTGCCCACTATTTCTTCTCTACGTGGCCGCCGAAGCCGAAGCGCATCGCGGAGAGCACCTTGTTCTGGAAGAGGTCGCTCCCGCGCGAAGCGAAGCGCTCGAAGAGCGCGGCGGTCAGCACGAAAGCGGGCACCCCCACGTCGTTCGCGGCCGCGACCGTCCAGCGGCCCTCGCCCGAGTCGGAAACCTTCCCGCCGAACTTCTCGAGGTTCGGGTCGGAGGCGAGCGCCTGCGCCGTCAGGTCCAGGAGCCAGGAAGGGATAACGCTTCCCCGGCGCCATAGCTCGGCGATGTCTGCCAGGTCGAAGTCGTACTGGTAGTGCTCGGGGTTTCTGAGCGGTGTGGTCTCGGCGTCGACCTCGCGGGTCGTCTTGCCGATGCCGGCGCTCTTGAGGATGTTGAAGCCCTCCGCGTAGGCAGCCATGAGCCCGTACTCGATGCCGTTGTGGATCATCTTCACGAAATGACCGGCGCCGCTCGGGCCGCAGTGCAGATAGCCCTGCTCGGCGGTGCCCCGCCCCTCCAAGCCCGGAGTTCGCGGAATGTCGCCGCGGCCGGGCGCGAGCGCGGCGAAGATCGGGTCGAGCCGCTTTACTACCTCGCTCTCGCCGCCAATCATCAGACAGTAGCCGCGCTCGAGGCCCCAGACACCGCCGGACGTACCCATGTCTACGTAATGCAAGCCCTTGGGTGCGAGCCGCTTGGCCCGCGCGATGTCGTCCTGGTAACAGGAGTTCCCGCCGTCGATGATCGTATCGCCCTTCTCCAGAAGCGGCTCGAGATCGCCGATGGAGGAATCTACGAAGGCCGCCGGCAGCATGAGGCAGACGTGGCGGGGCTT
>CAZKNR010000436.1:0-39183 GCA_964553925.1 uncultured Acidobacteriota bacterium | reverse complement strand
TCAGTTACCTGCCTGCCGCTAGTTTTGCTTCTGGCGATCTCGGGGTTCCTTTCGCTCTATCACGCGGTTCGGGACGGCGAGCTGAGTCTGTGGGTCACCGCCCGTTCGGTGTCGAAAAGCCATGGTGACGGTTGGGCGGCGGACCGGGGGCCCGGCCCGCGTGAGATTCACTTCTGTGGCGTCTGTGCTTTCACCAAGGGGATGAACGGAGCACTCCACGTCGCTTACCAGAAGCTCCCTCCTCCCTCCCAGGCCTCGTCGACACTCGCCTCTCTGTCGCAGGTGGCGTCACGGTGGCTTTCGCTCCATCCCATCTCCCGAGCTCCCCCGGCCTCGTTCCCCGGGTGAACGCCACCCGGTCGCAAACCCGACTCGATTCCTTACCAGTGACGGTTCGGCGGAACCGATGCGCAAGGGCCGGGGTAGCGTGCTTCTCTTAATCATGGGAGAGGGAAATGGCAAGAAGTCACAGATTCGTTCTGCTCTCTGTTCTCGCGTCGGCTTTGCTGCTCGCGTCGCCTGGGCTCGCCGGACAGGATCCGGCGCCGTCGCCCGGGACCGCCCAGGTGGAGCAGGAGCTGGCTCTGCTCCGGCAGGAGTTTCAGAGCATACGAGAGACTTACGAGGCTCGCTTCGCCGACCTGGAGTCGCGTCTCATCGCGCTCGAGAGTAACCCCGCCCCCGCCACCCAGCAGCCGAGCGCTACCGTTCCCGCGGGGGCTGCCGGCGCGGGAGGGCCTTCGGGCGCTTTGCCCGTCTACGGCGGAGCGTCCGCCCTGTCCAAGATGTTCAACCCGGACATAGCCGTCATCGGCGACTTCCTGGGAGCGGCCGGCAACAACCCCGTGAATCCCAGTCCCGCCCTCGAGATGCACGAGAGCGAAGCGTCGTTTCAGGCCATTCTCGATCCCTATGCGCGCGCCGATTTCTTCATGGCCTTCGGCGAGGAGGGGGTCGATCTCGAGGAGGGCTACATCACCTTTCCCGCCATACCGGGAGGACTCCTGCTCAAAGCGGGGAAGATGCGCTCCGCCTTCGGAAAAGTGAATCCGATGCACAACCATGCCCTCTCCTGGACCGATCGGCCGCTCGTCACCGAGAACCTGTTGGGCGGAGAGGAAGGGATCGGTGACGCGGGATTTTCGGTGGCACGCTTGATCCCGAACCCCTGGGTGTTTCTCGAAGCGGCGGGCCAGGTCTACCGCGGCGACTCCCCCGGGGTCTTCGAGTCCCACGAGCGCGGAGACCTGAGCTACGTCGGGCACCTCCGCGGTTATCAAGACGTGACCGAAGCCTCGAACCTCGATATGGGCTTCTCCTACGCGCACGGGAACAACGACGAGGGGCCAGGTTTCACCACCGACCTCTATGGCGCGGATTTCACCTTCCGTTACCGACCCCTGCGCCGCGCGATTTACCGCTCGTTCATCGCGCGCTCCGAGCTCGTCTGGAGCAGGCGCGATCAGATCGACGGCCGCCAGGGGGCCTTCGGCTACTTCGTTTCCGGCGACTATCAGTTCGCGCGGCGCTGGTACGGCGGCGTCCGATACGACGACTCGGAGCGGGCCTACGATGCCGGCCTGAGAGACGAGGGCTACTCCCTGCTCCTCACGTACTCGCCGAGCGAGTTCAGTCAGATTCGCGGACAGTTTCGCAGAACGAGATACGCCGAGGGGGTGGACGCCAACGAGTTTCTGTTTCAGTTCCTGTTCTCGATCGGAGCGCATGGAGCGCATCCTTTCTAATCTGGAGAGAGTCGAGGTTTCCGCGATGAGAACGCCGCTTCTCGAGTCGTGCCTGGTTTTGGTCCTGTGTCTCGAGGCGCCGGCCGGCGCCCAGTCGAAACTCAACGTCGTCGCTACCACGCAGGATCTCGCTTCGCTGACCGAGGAGGTGGGAGGGGACCGGGTGAGCGTCGAGGCGATCGCCCGGGGCTACCAGGATCCCCACTTCGTCGAAGCCAAGCCCAGCTTCATCCTGAAGCTCTACCGGTCGGACCTGCTGGTGCTGGTGGGACGAGAGCTCGAGATCGGCTGGCTCCCCCCGCTCATCCAGCAGAGCCGAAACCCCAGGATCCAAGTGGGGGCGAAGGGCTACCTGGACGCCTCGCTCCACGCCAAGATCCTCGACATCCCCACCGGTCAGATCACCCGCGCGATGGGCGACGTTCATCCGCAGGGTAACCCTCATTACTGGCTCGACCCCGAGAACGGGCATCTAATCGCCAGGGACATCCTGGCGAAACTGATCGAGCTTCGTCCCGGCGACCGAACGTACTTCGAAGGGAGATTCGCCGATTTCGAGAAGCGGCTCACCGAGGCGGAAAAGCGGTGGGAGGAGCTGATGACGCTTTACAGAGGCATCGACCTCGTGACCTACCATCGCTCCTTCCCCAACTTCACCGACCGGTTCGGTCTGGACATCGTGGGTTACGTCGAGCCGCGCCCCGGCATTCCGCCCACGCCCAGCCACACACTCGACCTCATCAACGAGATGAAGCGGCTCCAAGTGAAGCTAATCCTCGTCGAGCCCTATTTCGATCTCAAGACCCCCGACGCCATCGCGCGCGCGACCGGGGCGAAGGTCCTGGTGTTCCCTCCCTCGGTTGGGGGAGTCAAGGATGTGACCCACTACATTCAACTCTTCGACTACGATGTGAACCTCTTGATCTCGGCGATCAAGGAGGTCGGCGCAACGCCCAACTAGCGGCGGAGGAACACATGGAAGTCCTGCAATTTCTCCTGGCCCCGTTCGCGGCCAGCTTGATTCTCACCGGCATTCACGCCTATCTGGGAGTCCACGTCGTCGAGCGCGGAGTCATCTTCGTCGACTTGTCCCTGGCGCAGATCGCGGCACTGGGAGGAACGATCGCTCTCATTTTGCCTATCAGCGGCGGGGATGCGCACGGCCCCGCCGTCTACTGGGTGAGTCTCTCCTTCACCTTTCTCGGGGCCGCGGTCTTCTCCTTCCTCCGGAGCCGCCGCGCCCGGATTCCGCAAGAGGCGATCATCGGAATCTCCTACGCGGTGGCTTCGGCCGCCGCCATTCTCGCCATGAGCAAAGCGACCTCCGAGAGCGAGCACCTCAAGGACATGCTGGTAGGGAACATTCTGGCGGTCAGCTGGTCGGAGGTCGTCAACACCGGCGCGCTCTACGCCGCGGTCGGGCTCTTCCACTACATTTTTCGGCACAACTTCCTGCTCATCTCCATGAATCCCAAAGCCGCCGAGGAGCAGGGGATCTCCATAAGGCTGTGGGATTTTCTCTTCTATGCCTCGTTCGGCTTCGTCGTGACCTCGTCGGTCGCGATTGCCGGGGTGCTGCTCGTTTTCTGCTACCTCATCGTTCCTTCGGTCGCCGCCATGCTGTACGCGGTTCGCATCGGACCCCGCCTCGCCATCGGCTGGATCATGGGCACCATCGTCTCGGCTCTCGGCGTTTACCTGTCCCTCATTCTGGACCTTCCGACCGGTGCCACCATCGTCGTGACGTTTGGCATGGTCCTTCTGCTCATGGCGGCGGTAAGAGTCCTGGTGTTCCGCGACGAGCCGCAGGACGCGCACCAGGCGGAATACGCCGACGTGGCCCACGGCAGGACGCGCTGACTCAACTCGATCTACGTCAGAATCAGGTTCTGGCCTTTCGACTTGGCCTCGTACATCAGCCTATCCGCCCGTTTGACGAACTCCCCGGGCTACTCGCTCGCGAAGAGCTCCACCACGCCCCCGGAGACGCCCGCTCGGTAGCAACCGAGCGCGGTTCGTTCCTCGCTAGCTTCGGACCGGATGCGATCCAGAATCTTCGCCGCATCGGATCTCGTCGTACACGGAAGGATGACGGCGAATTCATCTCCCCAGGCGATAGCAGCGATCGCCGGACACGCTCCTCGAGGAGTCGCGCGACCCGGCGAAGCACCTCGTCCCCCTCCGAGTGGCCGCGGCTATCGTTGATGCCCTTCAAACCGTCCATGTCGAGGAAGGCGAGCGACAGAGTTTATTGTTTTACCAGCGACATCTCACCAAAAGGTGCAGCTCAGGGTAGGATTCACCGTGCTTACTATCGGCTCCCTCAAGATTGCCATGCCCGCCGTCCAGGCGGCGCTTTCCGGCTTTTCGGATCGGCCGATGCGCATGGTCGCCCGCCGCTTTGGAGCGGAGTTTGCGACGGCCGAGGTCATGCTCGATGAACTCGTGATCCGCGAGGGCAAGCACCGCGTCCGCTTACTCAAGATAGGCTCCGACGACCATCCTCTTGGAGGACAGCTCTTGGGCAGCCGCCCGGAGCAGTTCGGCGAGGCAGCGAGCGACCTGGTCGAAGCGGGCTACGACCTCGTCGACATTAATCTTGGATGCCCCGTGAAGAAGGTGCTTGGACGCTGCAGCGGCGGATTCCTGCTGAGTGAGCCGAAGAGTGCCCTGGCCATCGTCAAGGCCGTCGTTCAGGCTGTCGGCGGCCGGCGACCGGTAACGGTAAAGATGCGCCGCGGGTTCGATGACTCCTCTGAGAGTGAGCGGAACTTCTTCTCGATCCTCGACGGCGCGTTCGGGCTCGGCGCCGCGGCGATTACCGTCCATGGGCGCACAGTGAAGCAGCGCTACATCGGACCTTCCAACTGGGACTTCCTCGCCCGGGTGAAGCGCCACGCAGGCCAGGCCACGATTCTCGGCAGCGGCGACCTGTTCACTGCGCAGGCGGTCGTGCAAATGATGAACGAAACCGGAGTGGACGGCGTCACCGTGGCGCGCGGAGCGATCGGGAACCCGTTTATCTTTCGCGAGTGCCGCGCGCTACTGCAGGAAAGTCTCGAACTTCCGCCGCCGTCGATTTCCGAGCAGCGCGAGGCGCTCGAGCTTCATCTGGCGGAGTCGTTGAAGCTTTACGATGATGCGCGCGCTTCCGCAAGCGTCCGCAAATTTGGGATTTCCTATGCCGACCTGCACCCGATGCGCGACGAGGTCCGGCAGGCTTTTATCGACGCGAGGAAGATCGATGAGGTTCGCGCGGTCCTGACGTCGTGGTACGACCGTCTGCGCGAATGGCCCAAGGTCAAAAGACGCGAGATGCTGAGAGACCTGATCGCCGCAGGCGCGGAAGGCTAAAACCAAGGCGAATACCCTCTCCCGCTGGGAGGGCCGTGAACGCAGCTAGAGCTCGAGAACCCGCCCGTCCGAGGCCGCTTCGACTTAGAGCTTCGTGAGCCGCGACGTCCTGGATGCCTCGACGGGTCGAGTCCACGCCGAGCAGGGAGCAGGAAATCGGCCGGGTCTGCCGGTGACACGGCAGGCTTGATGCGGTGGGCGCGCCCCGAGTTGGAAGTTGCTCGAGCTCGCCAGACAAAACTCCCACAACTCTGAATCGTGTTCGTCCGGCGTGCTATTATCCCGCGCTTGGAACCCCCAGGAGCGAGATGATGTTCGCGAGGTTAACTGCATGCGCTCGATAATTCTGCTCGCTGTCCTTCTGACCGCCTCCTGTCAGCCTCCCCCGCCGGAATACGACATCCTTATTAAGAACGGAACCGTCGTGGACGGGACCGGTTCCCCGGGAACGCGCGCCGACGTCGCCATCGCGAACGGCGCTATCGCGGCCGTGGGCCCGCTCGAGGACGCCCGGGCGAAGCGCGTCCTCGACGCCTCCGGGCGCATCGTGTCCCCCGGATTCATCGACATGATGGGCGGAAGCTCGCTCCCCCTCGTCGCGGACCCTCCGAGCGCCGAGAGCAAGCTGCGGCAGGGAATCACGACGATGATGGCGGGCGAGGGGGGATCGCTCGCGCCCCAGAACGAAAGGACGTTCGCCGAGATCCCTCGGGGGGAGCTCGACCTGCGGTGGACGAGCTTCGACGAGTACTTCCGCGTCCTCGAATCGAAAGGAATCGCCCTCAACGTGGTTCACAACGTGGGTGCGGAGCAGGTGCGCCGCATCGTTCTCGGCGACGAAGATGTCGCGCCCACGCCTCCAGAGCTCGAAGAGATGAAGAGCCTCGTGGAAGGGGCGATGAAAGAAGGCGCCGTCGGGCTATCGACCTCCCTCATCTATCCCCCGGGGGCATACGCCGAGACCGAAGAAATCGTCGAGCTCGCGAGGGTGGCGGCGGGTCACGGAGGTGTCTACTTCAGTCACATGAGAAACGAGAGCGGGGGCCTCCTCGAAGCGATCGACGAGGCGCTCCGCGTGGGGCACGAGGCCGGAATCCCCGTTCACATCTACCACCTCAAGGCCGCGGGTCAGGAGAACTGGCCTCTCATGGACGAAGCTCTCGCCCGCATCCGCGGGGCGATCGGTAGCGGAATGGATGTCACCGCCGACATCTACCCCTACATACGAAACGGGATCGGCCTCGGATCGTTTCTCCATCCGAGACACTACGCGAAGGGTGAGGAAGCATTCCTCGCGACATTGTCGGATCCAGGCGTACGGAAAGGGCTGCGGAAGGAAGTCGAGGAGACCTCGGACTGGGAGAACTGGTACCGCCACGTCGGCAAGGACTGGGGTAACGTCCTCATCACCGAGGTGGGGCCCGGCTCCGATCCCGCGGTCGTGGGGCTCTCCATCGCGCAAGCGGCCGAGCACATGGGGAAAGACGTCTGGGACGCTTTCTTCGACCTGGTCGCCGCCCGCGGCACCGGGGTTTGCCCGGAGAGTATGGACGAGGGCCAGAAACACCTGGCGATGAAGGAGCCCTTCATCGCCTTCGACAACGACACTCAACCGACCAACCCCAAGAGCGTCCTTAGCGCGCACCCCCGCGGCTTCGGAGCGTTTCCTCGTATCCTGGCGAAGTACGTTCGGGAGGAGAACGTCATCTCCCTTCCCGAGGCCATCCGGAAGCTGACGTCTCTCCCGGCGGGAATCTTGCGGCTTCGCGAGCGAGGCCGGATCGAAGTGGGCTATGCCGCCGACCTCGTCGTCTTCGACCCGGAACAGATCCGCGACACCGCGACTTTCACCGAGCCCCTCTCCTACTCCGTCGGCATCGACCACCTCCTGGTGAACGGAGCTCTCGTCATCAGCGACGGTCAGATGACCGGAGCGCTTCCCGGAAAAGTGCTTCGGCATCGCCCCTGACGGAATCTTCAGAGAATCTTCAAACGACTCGTCTATCCTCGAAGCATGGCCTAGAAGGTGGCTCACCCCGCCGAAAGGAGAAAGCAACCATGCGTTTCTGTACCCCGTTCGTTGGAGTCGCGGCTCTCGCCGCCTGGGGCCTCACCTTGGGGACGGCGACGTCTCAAACCGCATCCCAAACCCCCCTGCCCACGTACTTGAAGGATCGGGGCACGGGCGTCGCGACCTCGATGTTCGGCACCTACATTCGCAAAGGCGAGTTCATCCTCTATCCCTTCTTCGAGTACTACAGCGACGACGATCTCGAGTACAACCCGGATGAGTTCGGCGGCGAGGGCCTGGAGGACTACCGCGGACGCTACCGCGCGAAGGAGGGCCTTTTCTTCTTCGGCTATGGGATCACCGAAGACCTGGCCTTGGAAATGGAGGTCGCCGGGATCTCGGCGTCGTTCGAGAAATCGCCCGATGACCTCTCGGGGTTGCCGTTCAACATCGAGGAATCGGGATTGGGAGACGTCGAGGGCCAGCTTCGATGGCGATGGAAGAGGGAGAACGAGAGCCGCCCGGAGCTCTTCAGCTATTTCGAGTTCGTCATTCCCCACAACGAGGAGAAAGTCCTCATTGGAACTCCCGGGTGGGAGTTGAAGTTCGGAACGGGGCTCACCCGGGGCTTCCGCTGGGGCACTCTGACCATACGTGCCGCGATCGATTATGACCAGGCATCAACCAGCCACTTCGACCTGGGGGAGTACGCCTTCGAGTACCTCAAGCGGGTCTCGCCGTCGTGGCGGTTCTACGCCGGGATCGAGGGAAATACCGACGAGGTCTCGCTGATCACGGAAGCGCAGTGGCACGTGACCCGCAATGTTTTCGTGAGGCTCAACAACGGCCTTGGACTGACGTCGAAGGCGACGGACTGGACCCCGGAGGTCGGCGTGGTCTTCATCTTCGGCGCGGGTCCTATAAACTGATTTCGTGGAGATCCTGGTCGTCGAGGATGACGAGCGAATGGCCTCGCTCTTGAAGCGCGGACTCGAGCGCGAGGGCCACGTCACCACCGTCGCCGGAGACGGACCCGCGGGCCTGGATTTCGCTCTCGCGCAGCCGTTCGACGTCGTAATCCTCGACGTGATGCTGCCGAAGCTGAACGGCTTCGAGGTGGCGCGCCGGCTGAGACAGCACGGCTGCCGGTCGCCAATCCTGATGCTGACGGCGAAGGATGCGCCGAGGGACATCGTCAACGGCCTCGACCTCGGCGCCGACGATTACCTGACGAAGCCGTTCTCTTTCGACGAGCTCCTCGCGCGCATCCGCGCCGTCGCCAGACGCGGCCCCGTTCCCGTGCCGACCCTCCTCCGGGTCGGGACCCTCACCCTCGATCCCGCGTCTCACGAAGCTCGGCGCGGCTCGCGGGAGCTCAACCTGACTCCGAAAGAGTTCCGGTTGCTGGAGCTCCTGATGCGACGGGCGGGAAGGGTGCAGTCGCGCGACGCGATCCTCTCGGCGGTGTGGGGTCACGAGGCCGACGTCGAGCTCAACACCGTCGACGTGTTCATCGGCACGTTGAGGCGAAAGGTGGATTCCGCCGAAGACCCGCCGCTGGTCCACACCGTTCGAGGCATCGGGTTCTGTTTGAAAGAGAACGGCCAGTGATCGCCTGGCGTTCTCTCGAGGTTCGCCTCACCGCCTGGTATTCCCTGATGCTGTTTCTCGGCTACGCCATCTTCGGGCTCGCCTTGTGGCTCGCCGTGAGCTACGCCGTCAGCTCCGCCGTAGACGAGCACCTCGTCGATCGGCTCGAGCGTCTGGTCGACATCGTCGCGTCGGAGGTCGACGGACCGGAAGAGGTCGAGGAAGATCTCGCCGAATACATCACGGCATTGCCGGAGAGCCAACTCGCCCAGGTGCGCGACTCGGAAGGCGAGCGCGTGTACCCCATCGAAGAAGATCCCTTGGAGGCGAACGTGGTTTCGGGCTTCGACACCGTGGACTGGGACGGAGTACCGTACCGGGTTCTGACGCAGGTTGTCTCCATCCTGGGCCAATCTTACGAAGTGCGCCTCGCGAGCTCGCTTCAGACTCTGGTGCTGGTGCGGGAGCGCCTCGCGGGCGCGCTCTTTCTCGCCGCTCCCCTCGCCCTCTTGCTCTGCTCCGGCGGCGGTTTCTATATCGCGCGCCGCGCGCTCGCGCCTCTCGACCGGATGGCCGAAACCGCCGCCGGCATCACCGTCGGGAGCCTCTCGAGCCGAATCGCGGCTCCACCGACTCGAGATGCGCTCGAGCGGCTGGCGCTGACGATCAATGAGATGCTCGAGCGCCTCGAGATCTCAGTCCGACGGATCGAACAGTTCAGCGCCGATGCCTCTCACGAGCTCCGCACTCCGCTCACCGTCATCCGCACCACGGCGGAGCTGGCCCTGCGGCACGGGCGGACAGAGGCTGAGTACCGCGCGGATCTCGGGGACGTCCACGCGCAAGCGGTTCGATTGAGCGAGCTCGTCGAGGTTCTGCTGGCGCTCTCGCGCGAAGGGTTCGACGGGCGCGCCGTGGTCAGGTCCGAGATCGATCTCCTCGACCTCGCCGGCGACGTTTGCCGCCAGTTTCGAAAAGAGGCCGAATCGAAAGGCTTGAGCCTGAAGCTCGAGGGTCCCGGGCGCCCCGTGCAGATCATGGGAAACGACCCGTCGCTCCGGAGGATGATCGCTTCCCTCCTGGAGAACGCCCTCGCTCACACGACGACCGGCGGCATCACGGTCACGGTCAAGGGCGAGGGTACCCCGGAGCTGAGCGTCGCCGACACCGGAGAGGGCATTCCCGAGGAGGCGCTCGGGAAGATCTTCGATCGGTTCTATCGCGTGGATTCGTCGCGAAGCCGCACCACCGGCGGCCACGGTCTGGGGCTCTCGATCGCGCTCCGGATCGCCACCCTTCACGATGCGGAGCTCACGGTCGTGAGCCGGCTTTTAGAGGGGTCCTGTTTCACCGTCCGCTTCCGGAGGGAGGGAGGCGGAAGGTGATCGTTCAGCCTCTCGTCTTGGGGCTTCTCTCGCTCTCGGCCATCGATCAGGCGGAGTCGACCGAGAAGACCGAACGTCCGCGGCTCGTTCGTCAGATTGGGATCGATTTCAAGAACGTCTTCACCACCCGAGAGAATCTGGTGACGGTGAGTGTGGGCCTGGGCGCGGCCCTGGTTGCCTGGCCGTTCGATCAGGACATCGCGGAGAGCGATTTCAACTCGACGCTTCACGAGGAGACGGCGCTCGACGAGTTTTTCGACCCGGGCAAATACCTCGGGGGCAGCCTGGTGCAGGTGGGAGGAGCGTTCGCGACCTACGGGATTGGAAAGCTCTCCAAGCACCAGGGGATCGAGCTCCTGGGGCGCGACCTGGTACGGGCCCAGGTGGTGACGCAGTCACTCACGGCAGGGGTGAAGCTCCTGGTCCGAAGGGAGCGTCCCGACGGCTCGAACCAGGCTTCGTTTCCGTCGGGACACTCTTCCGGCACGTTCGCGACCGCCACGGTGCTGCAGCGCCACTATGGCTGGAAGGTCGGAGTCCCGGCGTACACGGTGGCCGGATACGTCGCGGCCTCGCGAATGAACGAGGGAAAGCACTACCTGAGCGACGTGGTTTTCGGCGCCGCGGTGGGGATCCTGGTGGGCCGCACAGTTACTCTCGAGATCAGAAATGCTCGTTTTGCGGTGAGCCCCACGCTCGCTCCGGGCGGAATCGGAATCCAGATGACGTGGCTCGGTTCGAGCGACGACTTCCCTTCGGCGCGCTAGGCTCTCAGGACCTCGGCTTGAAGCTTCGAATCCTCTCGAGGTACCAGGGAGGAAACCCGAGTCTCTCCGCGGGCGCCAGGATCCGATCGACGTATCCCGCCTCCGCCGGGCGCGGCGCCATCTCCGGACAGAGGTAGCAGAGCGCTGGTCTCGAGCTTCCATCAAGGAGGTCCGCGAGAACCGGCTCCGGCAGATAAACCTCGCCCAGGACGTTTCGTGCGTGCGCGTAGAGCCGGTCGAGATCTTGGTGCGTGGCCTGCGCGCAGACCCCGTAGACGACATGCCGGTCCGACCGGACGAGATTCGCCCTCGGTCCGATGACGATGTCGAAGCCCGAGAGGCGGGCGGGCTCGAGATTCCCCGGCTCGAGGCCGGCCTCGCGAAGCACCTCCGGATTCATGTACGAGCCGTAGAAGAAAATCCAGACCTTGGGACCCCACATTTCCTCAGAGACTAGCACGGCCGACGGGCGGGAGGAGACAGGGTATGCTAGTCAATATGAAAATGGTGGTCGCGTGACTCCCTGGGAAGTCCTCGGGATCGGTCCCACGCGCGACCGGAGGGCGATCAAGAAGGCCTATGCCCTCCGCCTGAAGACGAATAACCCCGAAGACGACCCCAGGGGATTCCAGGAGCTTCGAAACGCCTACGAAATGGCGCTGGCGCTCGCTAGCTTCGCGGAGCGTGAAAGAGCCACGCCCCTCGAGCCTCTCGTCCCCCCGGTCCCGACCGACGTCATGGACGAGCGGGCGAGCGTGACTCGGCGGGTCGAAGAGTTGATGGAGCGCGTGCGCCGGCTGTACGCCGGTGGGAGCACGCGAGGGAACGAGGAAAGCTGGCGGGCGATTCTTTCCCACGAATCCCTTTGGAGCCTCGACGTACGCGCGCAATTCGCGGCGCGGCTCTTCAGCTTTCTCCTCGAGGGCGGGCAGAAACTCGCGCGCCCGGTTCTCGTTCTCCTCGACCACGAGTTTCGATTCCGCGAAGACGGCCTCCGGCTTCACCGGTTCTTCGGTCCTCCGGAGGCCGTCGAATCCTTGCTGCGCGCAATGCATTCCGCGTTCACCGAGCGCCCCCTCCGGGGATTCGAGAATCGCGAGATGTTCGCGCTCACGGAATCCAGAAGCCAGGGATGGCTCGACGACCATCTCCCGAACTTCGATAGGCTCACCGATTGGCTCGGACGGGTGCCTACGCTTGTTTACTACCTCGGCGTGTTCTTGGTGCTCACACTCCGCAACTGCCCCGCGCCATCGCCCACGATCCGAGACTCCAACCGTCCCATTGCGACGTCGAACGATCTCGACTTGGCGGGGGAGCAGGGGGTTCCAAAGGATCCGAGAAAGGAGTTCGACCTGTTACTAGGCGCCGCCGCGCAGGGAGACACCATCACCCAGAGAGGTCTGGGACAGGCCTACCTCGAGGGGTGGGCGGGCGAACCGGACGCGGCGAAGGCGCTCGAATGGTTCAGCCGCGCCGCCCGCAGGGGCGACGCCGAATCAATGGCCCGGATCGGGAATCTGTACGAAGAGGGTCGAGGGGTACCCGCAAGTCCGACGCTGGCGGCGGCGTGGTACCAGAAAGCCGCCCTGCTGGAAGTCCGCTGGGCGCAGTTCCGTCTCGGGCGCCTGCTGGCCGAGGAGCCCGAATCCCTGCGCAATCCCGAGTCCGCCTTCTTCTGGCTCCGCCTGGCGTCCGGCGATGAGAAGCTCGCTCCCGACGCCGCGCCGCTCTTGGTGAAGGTACAGAGCCAACTGAGCCCGGAGCAGATCCGCGCTCTCGAGGAGCGGATGCAGCAGTGGGTCGGCCACCTGGCCAACAAGACCAGGCGGGTCCGATGACGATCGTTGGCATCGACCTCGGCACCACCAACAGCCTCATCGGCCTGTTCCGAGACGGCGGCGCGCGGCTCATCCCGAACGTTCTCGGCGCCAATCTGACGCCAAGCGTCGTGGGGCTCGACGACGACGGGCGCGTTCTCGTCGGCCAGGCGGCGAAGGAACGCCTCATCACCCACCCGGACCGCACGGTCGCGAGCTTCAAGCGATTCATGGGAACGGAGCGCATCACCCGCCTGGGGGACCGGAGGTTACGCCCGGAGGAGCTCTCTTCCTTCGTGCTGCGAGCGCTGAAGGCCGACGCCGAGGCGTATCTGCAAGAGCCGGTGGTCGAGGCGGTCATCAGCGTACCGGCGTACTTCAACGATAAGCAGCGCAAAGCGACGCGTTTGGCGGGTGAGCTCGCGGGGCTGAAGGTCGAGCGCCTGGTAAACGAGCCGACGGCGGCCGCCATCGCCTACGGTCTTCACGAGGCTCCGAACGAGAGCACGTTCCTGGTCTTCGATCTCGGAGGAGGCACGTTCGACGTGTCCGTGCTCGAGCTCTTCGACGGCGTCATGGAGGTCCATGCTTCGGCAGGGGACAATCAATTGGGGGGCGACGACTTCACCCAAATCCTTGCCGACGCATTCCTCGAACGGGCCCAGTTGAAGCCCGGAACGCTCGCTCCCATCGAGACCAGCGTCCTTCGAAAGCAGGCCGAGATCGCGAAGCGCGGGCTCTCGAACACCGAGAGCGCGGCGATGAAGCTCGTCCTCGAAGGCCACGCCCACGAGTGGACGGTGAATCGGCGGGATCTGGAGCGGCTCGCGAAGGCGCTCATCGAAAGGATGCGCCGTCCCGTCGAGCGGGCGATGCGCGACGCGAGAATGAACGTCGCGGCCCTCGAAGCCGTCGTGCTGGTCGGTGGCGCGACGCGCATGCCCCTGGTGCACGCGCTCGCGGCCAGGCTCTTCGGCCGATTTCCCATGACCCACGTCCACCCCGACGAGGCGGTGGCCCTGGGTGCGGCGATTCAGGCGGGGCTGAAGGCCCGCGATCGCGCGCTCTCCGAAACCGTGTTGACCGACGTCTGCCCCTACTCCCTTGGGGTGAATACCGCCGTCGTCGACGAGAATCGGAACGTCATAGGGCGCGAGTTCTCGCCAATCCTGGAGCGCAACACCGTCGTTCCCGCGAGCCGGGAACAAACGTACTTCGCGATTCACGAAGACCAGCGGGAGGTCCGCTTCGACATCTACCAGGGGGAAAGCCGCAGGCTCGAGAACAACGTACGGATCGGCTCGATGAGCGTCCCACTTCCGCCGGGAAACGCCCGCGAACGGGCGATTTCGGTCCGGTTCACCTACGACATCAACGGCCTTCTCGAGATCGACACCGCCGTCGCCGGAGGCGGGCGAAAGACCCTGGTGATCGAGGGCAGCCCGGGCTCCATGACCCCCGAAGAGATTCGGGCGCGGCTGAAAGAGCTCGAGGGGATGAAAGTCCACCCTCGAGAGACGCTCGAGAACCGCACGGCGATGGCGCGGGCGGAGCGTCTCTTCGAGGAGTCTCTCGGCGACCTCCGCCAGCACGTGAGCCGACTTCTCGCGGGCTTCGAAGCCGTGCTCGCGCGCCAGGACCTGCGCGAGATCGCGAAAGCACGGCAAGAGCTCCTCCAGGGGCTCGATCGCATCGAGGGCGGTCCCGGCTTCTGGTGAGTCTCTGGCGGTTTCCCCCGGATCAGGACTCTGGAATCGAGTAGCGCGCGAGGACAACGGTCACGTTGTCCTTGCCTCCGTTCTCGAGTGCGAGGTCCACCAGCTGACGGCAGGCCTCATCGGAGGACTCCGCTCCGGCGAGCACCCGCGCGATCCCTTCGTCGTCCACCATGTCGGTGAGCCCGTCGGTGCACAGCAGCAGCCGGTCGGCGTCGGTGAGCTTGAGCCTCTGGATGTCGGCGCGAACCGCTTTCTCCAGGCCCCCGAGAGCGCTCGTGAGGACGTGCCGCAGCCGGTGCCGCGCCACTTCTTTCTGCGAGATCATCCCGATGTCCGCCATCAACTGCGCCTGTGTCTGATCGTGCGTCAAACGCTGGAGCTTTCCGTCGCGGAACAGGTAGGCCCTCGAATCACCCACGTGGGTGACGAAGAGATCGTCGCCGAGACTTTGCGCGGCAGTCATTGTCGTCCCCATGCCACGCAACTCAGGATCGAGCCGCGCCTTTTCCTGGAGGGCTTCGTGCACCTTCCGGTAGCGCTCGGCCGCGCGGTCCATCACCTTCTGCGCGTGCTCCTCGTCAAGGCGCAGGATCCAGTCGGGCATGTGCAGAACGATGTTGATGAGTGTGGCGATGGCCATCCGGCTCGCGACCTCGCCTCCGGCGTGGCCCCCCATGCCGTCGGCGACGATCATCAGGTAGCCGGTTTCTTCGAACCGTGTCGGAACGTCGCTCGAGGGGATGTTCGTGAGGAGGGTCGCAAGGTGACGCCCCCCCCGGGCTACGAAGAAGTGATCCTCGTTGTGCTCGCGCACTTTCCCCTTGTCCGAGAGCGCGGCCACGTCGATTCTGACCTGCGACGAAAACTCTCGCGGTGGTTCGCCCGCTTCGAGCGGCAGAGGAAATTCGGCGGTATCGAGCTCGCTCCTGTCGATCATGGCATCCTCCCTTGGCTCTCTTGGCCCCATAGCTCGTAGCGGAATTCATTCCACCCCGGTTGAAGCACGCGGATCTCGATCTCGAGGCGCTCCGCCCCACGGGCGAGAGCGATCGTAGCTCGACAGGTAATGCGCCTGGACCCGGGATCGAGAATGGGATAGCGTGATAGCGCAATCTGGAGCAAAGCGAGCGCGAGCATGACGGCGTCATCCTACCATCTCTCGATCGAGGCCCGCGCCGTCGTTCGCGGGCGGGCTCGTGGCATCGCCCTCGTGAGCTCCGAGCCGCTGAGCTTCTGGGGTGGATACGATCCCAAGACCGGAGAGATTCTCGATCGGAGGCATCCTCTTTCCGGAGAGCGCGCGGCCGGCAGAGTCCTCGCGATTCCGTTCACGAAAGGGTCAAGCACGACAACCCAGATCCTCCTGGAGGCCATCCGCGCCGGAACCGCTCCCGCCGCCATCGTGAGCCGCGGAGAAGATGCGTTTCTCGCTCTCGCCTCGATAGTGGCCGACGAGATGTACCAGAAACCGATCCCCATTCTCGCCGTCTCCCCCGAGGATTTCGCCCGGCTCCGGACGGGCCAGCGGATCCAGATCCAGGAGACCGGCCTTCTTGACATCGAAGATGAAGGAGAACGTTGATGCACGTTTTGTTGTTCCTGGCGGGGGCGGCCATGGCCTCTGACGTTTACGACCGTGTCGAGCACGGATTCGCCGACAGCAGCGGAGTGAAGATCCACTACGCGAGCCTGGGCCAGGGTCCGCTGGTCGTGATGCTCCACGGCTTTCCCGACTTCTGGTACAGCTTCCGCGATCAGATGGACGCGCTCTCGAGCGACTTCCAGACGGTCGCCATCGACCTCAGGGGCTACAACCTGAGCGACAAACCCGCGGGCGTCGAGAGCTACGCCATGCCCCTTCTCGTGGGCGACGTCGCCGCGGTCATCCGTCATCTGGGGAAAGACAAGGCCATCGTCGTGGGGCACGACTGGGGAGGCGCCGTCGCCTGGTTTCTCGCTCTGACTCAGCCGCAGATGGTGGAGAAGCTCGTCATCCTGAATCTCCCCCATCCCAACGGCCTCACCCGCGAGCTCCTGACGAACCCCAAGCAATACGAGAACAGCGCCTACGCCCGGGCGTTCCAGGAAAAGGACCCCACGGCGCCCGACGTCTTCTTCGGGATGCCGATGACGCCGGAAACGCTCTCGGGATGGGTGAAGGACCCGGAGGCGAAGAAGCGCTACGTCGAAGCGTTTCAGAAGTCGGACTTCACCGCGATGCTGAACATCTACAAGGCGAACTATCCGAGAGTTCAGCCGGGAGTCGAGCCTCCCCCGGCGCCGCCGCTGCCAAAAGCGCAGATGCCGGTGCTCATGTTCCACGGTCTCGCGGACCAGGCGCTCCTCGCGGGCGCGCTCAACGACACCTGGGAGTGGCTCGAGAAGGACCTGACGCTCGTCACCATCCCCGGCGCGGGCCACTTCGTGCAGCAGGACGCGAGCGAGATGGTGTCGAAGACGATGAAGTGGTGGCTGACGCGCTAGTACCTCGCGTGTCCAGGCAGCTCGTAACGTACTGAGCGTAGCGATTGATCCGAAAGAGTTGTTTTCGACAGAAAAACATATATAGTCTTCTGTCAAAACAGTCATGGCCAAGCACGCGCAATCGATTGATTCACAGATACTTAAGAGAATTATCCGGAAAGGGGCAGGCTGCGTGTTCACTCCGGCCGACTTCCTCGATTTGGGTCCGCGCAACGCCATCGACTTGGCCCTCAGCCGGAGCGCGCGCGCTGGCACTATTCGCAAGCTTGCCCGCGGGCTGTACGACTACCCTCGCCAAGATCCCCGGCTGGGTCTTCTTTCTGCCGGCACGGACGACATCGCCAATGCCCTGAAAGACCGAGAGAGTTCTCGTATCCAGGCAGCCGGCGCCCATGCAGCGAACGTGCTCGGCTTGTCGGACCAAGTTCCGGTCCGGACTGTGTTCCTCACAGACGGTCGCTCGCGCAAGGTCCAGCTCGGCAGACGACAGATCGTCCTCAAGCACACCACCCCCAAACAAATGGCCACTGCCGGTCGCATCAGCGGCACGGTGATCCAGGCGCTGCGCTGGCTCGGCAAGCGGCATGTGAACGATCGGACCATCGTGGCGTTGCGCCGACGGCTCTCCTACACCGACAAGCAGCAGCTCCTGGATGATATCCGCTACGCTCCAGCGTGGGTCGCCGACATCATGCGATCGGTCGCTCAACCCCCCAAGTCCTGAGGATGGACGCCTTCTTGTTGCTGCCGGACGACCGCCGCAGGTTGCTGTGCGAAGAAGCTGGACGTGAACTCAGCCTTAGCGCCGGCAGCGTCGAAAAGGACTTCTGGGTGTGTTGGACGCTCAAAGCGCTCTTCGCGCTCCCGACGTCAGGCTTCGACGACATTCTCGCTGTTGTCGCCGACGTTGAGCGGCGGTTCAACACAGCGACTACGCAGTCATCGACATCAGAGTAAGCGATGATGGTGCGGCTGCACCAACCAATCGCCGAGGCGAAACTCGGGCTCCAAACCCGGACCCAGGACTCAGTACCTCGCGAAGGCGTCGTCGAACGACCCGCTGCGCGGCGAGTCGAAATCGACGCGCTTCACGAACTCGCAGGCCTCGCGCGCGCCCTGCACCCGGTCCATGCCGTTGTCTTCCCACTCGACGGAGAGAGGACCCTTGTAGCCGACCTGGTTGAGGGCGCGCACGATCGCCTGGAAATCGATGTCACCACGCCCGGGGGAGCGGAAATCCCACTGACGGCGGCGGTCGCCGAAGTCGAGATGGCCTCCGAACGTGCCCGAGGGGCCGAGGGTCTTTTTCCAGGCGACGTCCTTCACGTGGACGTTGAAGATCCGATCCCCGAAGCTATGGATGAACTCCACGTAGTCCACTCCCTGGTAGCCGAGGTGGCTCGGGTCGTAGTTGAAACCGAAGGCCGGGTGGTCGTCGATCGCCCTCAATGCCCGCTCGGCGGTCACGATGTCGAACGCGATCTCTGTGGGATGGGCTTCGAGGGCGAACCGCACTCCGAGTTTCTGAAACTCGTCCAGGATGGGAACCCATCGGTGCGCGAAGTCCTCGAATCCCTTGTCGATCATCTTCTGCGGCGTGGGTGGAAAGGCATAGAGAAGGTGCCAGACGGAGCTTCCTGTAAATCCCACGACCGTCGGGACTCCGAAGTCCTTCGCGACTTTCGCCGTCCGGATCATTTCGGAAGCGGCGCGCTTGCGGACGCCCTCAGGGTCGCCGTCGCCCCAAACGTAACCGGGCAGGATGCTCCGGTGTCTCTCGTCGATGATGTCGCAGACCGCCTGACCCACGAGGTGCGTCGAGATCGCGAACGCCTTGAGCTGGTTTTTCTCCAGGAGATTTCGCTTCCGCTCGACGTAGCCGGGGTCGTTCGCCGCTTTGTCGACCTCGAAATGATCGCCCCAGCAGCAGAGCTCGATGCCGTCGTAGCCGAGCTGATGGGTCAGGCGGCACATGTCCTCGCAGGTGAGGTCCGCCCACTGTCCGGTGAAAATCGTCACGGGTCTGGTCATGACTCGCCTCCTTGGAGCCCTTCAAGTTTGGTCCATCGTCCGCCGGCCTTCGAGCTTTCGACGCAGGCTTCGATGAAGGCCATTCCTCGAACACCGTCCTCGACGGTGGGAACGTCGGGCTTTCCGCCCACGAGAAGCGCCGTAGCGAAGTCTTTATAGAGGTTCGCGAACGCCTCGAGATACCCCTCGGGATGGCCCGCGGGAAGTCGCGTCGCCGATAGCGCTTCTTTCGAAAGCCTCCCGTAGTTCGCTCCGGCCCTCAGGATCTCGCGCGGCCGGTCCGGCCACTTCAGGAGAAGCGTATTCGGTTCCTCCTGGCGCCACTGGAGGCTCCCCTTCTCCCCATAGACCCGGAGGTTCAAGCCGTTCTCCTCGTCAATCGCGACCTGGCTCGCCCAGAGGACTCCGCGCGCACCGTCCCCGAGCCGCAGGAGAACGCTCGCGTCGTCGTCAAGAGTTCTTCCCTTGACGAACGTGGTGAGCTCGGAAGCGATCTCTTCGATGGGAAGCCCGGTCACGTACTCCGTGAGATGCGCGGCGTGGGTTCCGATGTCGCCGACGCAGCAGCTCGCGCCCGCGCGGGCGGGATCGGTCCGCCACTCCGCTTGCTTCTGCCCCGTTGCCTCCAGAGGAGACGAAAGCCATCCCTGCGGATATTCCGCGACCACTCGCCGGATCCGCCCGAGCTCCCCCGCGGCCACACGGTGTCTCGCTTCTTTCACCATCGGATATCCCGAATAGTTGTGAGTGAGTCCGAAAAGAAGCCCCGTCTTCCGGACGAGATCGCGAAGCTCGAGGGCCTCGGGGAGATTCAGGGCTAGAGGCTTGTCGCACATCACCGGGAAACCGGCGAGGAGCGACAGACGCGCCGCGGGGAAGTGCTCGTGATTCGGGGTTACGATGGCAACGAAATCGATCTTCTCGCCCGCGGGACGGGCTCTTTCCTTCTCGACCATCTCGGCATAGGAGGCGTAGGCGCGATCGTCGGGAAGGAGGAGATCCCTTCCCGAGGCGCGCGACCTCTCGGGGTCGGAG
This sequence comes from uncultured Acidobacteriota bacterium, assembly GCA_964553925.1. Taxonomy (GTDB): domain Bacteria; phylum Acidobacteriota; class Vicinamibacteria; order Marinacidobacterales; family SMYC01; genus DAISKN01. The sequence continues at coordinate 19,243 of CAZKNR010000436.1, read as the reverse complement.
CTGAAAGCACCCGCCGCGAGCTCGATTCGTCCGTCGAGGGCCGCCGCCATCCTGTGGACCGCGCCGATGAAGGCGCCGCGGCCGCCTCCGACCATTCCCATCCGGAGCTTTCTCGTTTCCGGCACGGACTTCCCTCCTCCCACCAAGAGGCGCTATGTTACTCCCGTTTCGGCCGGGGGAAAGCGAGGTCGCATGATCCTTATTCTCGTCTACACTCTCGCGGTGGCTGCGCCCGCAAAGGAAGTTCAGCAGGGCGACCCGAAGGCAACGGAGGTGTGGTCGCCGGTTGCTCCCGTGGTTCGATCGGGAGAAGGCACAGCCCCGCCCTCCGACGCCATCGTTCTCTTCGACGGAGGCGACCTCGCAGAGTGGCGCGAGCCGATCTGGAAGGTCGAGGACGGCGCCGTGACCGTGGTCGCCAAGACCGGAAGCCTCGTCACCAAGCGGGCTTTCGGCGACGTCCAGCTTCACATCGAGTGGAGGACCCCTGCGGTCGTCGAGGGAGAGGGTCAAGGGCGCGGCAACAGCGGCATCTTCCTCATGGAACGCTACGAGGTCCAGGTCCTCGACTCCTACGAGAACTCGACGTATGTGAACGGACAGGCGGGATCGATTTACAAACAGCACGCCCCGCTGGTCAATGCGTCACGCGGGCCGGGCGAGTGGCAGAGCTACGACATCTTGTTCACCGCGCCCCGGTTCCGATCGGATGGAAGCGTCGAACGGGCCGCGACTTTCACCGTGCTTCACAACGGGGTCCTCATTCAGAACCACGTGGAAGTCAAGGGCACGACGACGTACATCGGCGAGCCGAAGTACGAGCCGCATCCGGCGAAGGCGCCTCTCGCGCTCCAGGACCACGCAAACCCGGTCAGCTACCGCAACATCTGGATCCGGGAGCTGTGAGGCCGATTCACTCTCGAACCAGTATCGCGCTCAGCGGGCCCGAGGCCGTCATGCGGACCAGAAGCGGAGAGCCGATGTCGAACAGGTTGTCGACGCCCAGGATCTCGGTCAGGAGCTCCACTCGCCCCGGGACGAGGACCCAGATACGTCGATCCTTTATGGAGCTGTCCTTGAGGACGGTCACTTCGAGCCGCACCGTTCCGTCCGCGAAGGCCCCAACGGCGCCCACCTCCACGTCGGCGAACGTGCCGTAATGAATCGGAAAGGTATAGGCGAGCTCCGCTCCCGGGTCGGGCGAGAGCAGAGTGAAGCTGGTGCAAGCGTCGACTTCAGTCTGTGCCCGGACGCCGGGTCCCGGCTTCAGGACAAGCAGAAACACCAGAAGCAGAAACGGAGCTCCCCGATGAAAAAGCGTTTTCTTGTTCTCCATACTTCTACTTTACCGCTGATATTCGGGATTGGGGCGTTCGTGGTTCCGGTCCAGGAACCGGCGATCGGGGAAAGAGCCAGAATCGCCGTTCAGGGCGCGGTCGACGGCGAGCTCGAGCCGCTCCTCGAAGCCGTCGGACGTCCGCGACCCCGCGTCATCGACGGCTTCAGCTTCTGGGAAGGGGAGATCGGAGGAATCCCCGTCGTCGTTTCGCGGACCGAAGTCGGTATGGTGAACGCGGCCATCGCAACGACACTCCTCGTTCGCGAGTTCTCTCCCAAAGCCATCATCAATCAAGGGACCGCGGGCGCGGCCGACCCGGCTCTCCGTGTCGGAGACATCGTTCTCGGTAAAGCGACCGCTCCCTTCGGATCGTTCCGCACGCCGCCGCGGAAGCTCGGAGAAGGCGTCGATTTCTTGAGCTGGGAGGTGCTTCCCCGGCTCCTCCGGGTGGGCGATGAGCGCGTTCGTTTCACCCGCTTTGAGGCCGACCCTGAACTTCTCGCGGCCGCCCTCGAGACTCCTTACGAAGGGGGACGCCTCATCGAGGGGATCGTGGGCTCCGCCGATGAATGGAATCGCGAGGTGGACAAGCTTCTCTGGGCGCAGAAGACCTTCGGGATTGCGAGCGAGGACATGGAGAGCGCCTCCGCCCACCAGGTCGCCCAGATCTACGGGATCCCGTTTCTCGCGGTCCGGATCCTCTCCAACTCCGAGCACTACGCGCCCGAGTTCCGCCCCGAGCTCGGGGCCGACTGCGCGCGCTTCGCCGTCGCGCTGGTTCGGCGGCTTGCTTCTCCATGATATTGCTGCTATATCGCAGCGTCGAAGAGAGGATTTCCATGATGCGTCCAACCACCTTGTTCTGTGTCTGTGTGTTGCTCACCTCCGTTCTCGCGTCCCCTCAGGAAACCGGACGCATCGAGGGCCGCGTCGTCCGCGCCGACAAAACGCCGGTCGGGGGCGTCAGCGTCGTCCTGAATGAGCTGTCTCTGACCGACATCACCGATGCCAACGGGGCGTTCGCCTTTTCTGCCGTCCCCGCGGGTGCCTATTCGGTGACGTTCGTTCTGGGCACGAACGTCGTCACCCAGGACCAGGTCCAGGTCGCGGCGGGACCGCCCACCTCGATCGAGCAGCAAGTGGACTGGGAGGTCGGCTACGCCGAGACGCTGACGGTCTATGGCGTGTCGCGCCGGATCGAGCGTATCGTCGAAGCCCCCTCGGCGGTCACCGTCATCGACGAAAAAGAGATCGAGCAGTCCGCCTCCCACGGCCAGGTGCCGAAGCTCCTCGAGTTCACCCCCGGCGCCGAAGTAACGCAGAGCGGGATCTACGACTTCAACTTCAACACCCGCGGATTCAATAGCTCCCTCAATCGCAGGGTGGCGACGCTCGTGGACGGGCGCGATCCCTCGGTGCCGTTTCTCGGCTCCCAGGAGTGGGCGGCGATGTCGTTTCCTCTGGACGATCTCGCGACGGTCGAGCTGGTGCGAGGCCCGAGCGCCGCCCTCTACGGCGCCAATGCCTCTAGCGGCATCTTGAACATGACGACCAAGCAGCCGCGCTACAGCCAGGGAGGACTCTTCCGTCTGACCGCAGGCGAGCTCGACACCGTGAACCTCGACTTCCGCCTCGCGGAGTCTCTCGGAAACGACTGGTACGTCAAACTCGTCGGAGGGCTTCGAAACTCGGGCGACTTCACCGTCTCGAGACGCGGCGCCGCGGAGTACTCCGTGCCTTGCACGGCCGCGGGGCAGGTCGACTGCCTTCCGCAGGAAGCCGTTCCTCTCGCCCGCGAGAACAACGACGACATCTTCTTCGGCGGCGTTCGCTTCGACAAATACCTTCAGAACGGAATGGCGCTCACTTTCGAGGGAGGCTACGCGGACGTCGCCGGCCCGGTCTTTCAGACCGGAATCGGCCGGGTTCAGCTCGTCGACGTGAAGCGGCCCTGGGCGCGGTTCAACTGGAACGCGGAGCGGTTCAACTTTCTCGCCTACTACAGCGGGCGGGACGCTCCTGAGCAGCTCGCGCTCAGCTCCGGAACGAACCTCGCGCTCGACACCTATCACGCTCACGTCGAGGGCCAGACCAACTGGAGCTTTGCCGAGGAGAAAGTGCGCGTGGTGGTGGGCGGCTCCTATCGCCATACCGACATCGACAGCGCCGATCCCACGACCGGCCGCCAGACGCTGATGTTCGAGCCGGTGAGCTCGGACAACGGCGCGGCCTTCGGACAGGTGGACTGGAGCCTCAGCGAGCGCTTCAAGGTCGTTCTCGCCGGCCGGTTCGACGAGAGCACCCTTCACGACCCGGTGTTCTCCCCCAAGGCCTCTCTGGTCTACAACCTCAACGACAACTCGACCCTCCGGTTCACCTACAACGAGGCCTTCCAGGTCGCGAACTATTCGGAGTTCTTCCTCCAGGCGAACGTGGCGGCTCCGGTGAATCTCGCCGGCATCGAGAGAGCTGCCTGCACGCCCTTCGGCGTCGATTGCGGTTTCGGCTCACCCACGCGCATCCTTGCCGTGGGCAACGACGACCTGGCACTCGAGAAAACCAAGATGTTCGAGATCGGATACGCGGGAATCCTGGCCAAAAAAGCGTATCTGACCCTCGATTACTACAACGCCCGCAACGACGAGTTCATCACCGACCTCATCGCGCAGCTCGACGCCCGCGGAAACCGCACCAACCCGGACTTCGGGGCTTACCAGCCGCCGTCGAACCACCCCGCGCCCCAGGCGCTCGTCGGAGCGCTCCGCGCGAGCCTTCCGGCCTCGCTTTTCGCCATCCTGTCGAACAACTTCGACGGCGCCCCGATTTTCGTCGCGCGCTCCTACACCAACTTCGGACGGGTGAATACCCAGGGCATCGATTTCGGTCTGAACTACTATTTCCTGCCGGACTGGACGTTCGCCTTCACCTACTCCTGGTTCGATTTCGAGATCCAGGACCAGACCTCGCCGTTCGCGAACCAGCTTCTCCCGAACACCCCGGAGAACAAGCTCGCCGCCGGCATCTCCTACGCCGTCCCGAAGTGGGACTTCGCGTTCGACCTGCGCTGGGTCGACGAGTTCCGCTGGTCGGTGGGTCCGTTCCAGGGGAACGTCGAGGCCTACACCACCGCCGACGTGCGAGGGAACTACTACTTCAACGATCGGATCGGGGTCGGGATCAACGTCGCGAACCTCTTCGACAGCGACCATTGGGAGAGCTTCGGAGGGGATCTTCTGGGCCGTCGGGCCCTCGCGAACGTCGTCGTGAAGTGGTGACGTTCGACTCTGATCCACATCACCGACGTCGGCTTCGATGAGTCGGCTGTCCGCCTCGACCTATCGGTGGTCATAACATTGCTTCCTCTCCGGGTACCCAGTGCCCTTCCCGAAGCCAGGTTCCAGGCGTAGCGACAGTTTGGCGAATATCGCTCAGGATCGGAAGGAGAAAGGGACGAAGAACGGTTAGAAGGTCGTTACCTGGATCCGGTCCGACCGTCATTCCCGTGCGCCGGGCGAACGCGCGCACCTGCGGTGCTCGCGAAGGGTTTTCCCAGTAGGCCCGGGTCAGCCCGATTGGATCCTCGATCGGGATCGGAGTCTTCCGCCGAGCGAAGGTTCGGCGCGCGGCTTCCACCAGGGTTGCGCGGTCGAACTCGAACCGGCTGGCAAGGTATTGCAGGTCGAAGAAGTCCTTGATCCTGCTGTTGCGGTCGCCAAGGACAATCATAGCTTCGAGTTTCTCTGCGATCACCGCTTCCGGGGGATATGCGAGGACCTCAGGCGGCGCGAAGTCCAGGAGCGTCGGGTAGGCGCGCACAACCGCGCCGGCGGCCAGACGGAGTCTCCCACGCCCATGTCAATCTGCAGTTTCAGCCGAGCGGTGCCGCAGCGAGCCGGCAGGAACACGCGAGTACCCGCGTACTCGGCGTCGATACGGATCGCCTCGATCTGGATTGCAGTGGAATCGAAGACGATGCCATCGGACTCAACCTCCACCGAACAGACCGCCTCGATGTCCGACCGGATAGCATCGAAGGAGCCGTCGCCTCGGCGCAGCAGGTCCAGATCCCGCGTCGCCCGATACGGCTGATCGGACCAGAGCCGAAGAAGCATCGCCCCCTTCAGTACGAAGCGTTCCTTCACGCCGGACTCACCGAGCCGGTGGAGAAACCGCTCGAAACAGAAGCTCGTGAGAAGAACCTGGTAGACGTCACCAGTTTGTTTCGCTCGGTTCAGTAGCCGTGCGGCAACGGAGGCTGGGAGGTTTCGTTTCTCCTTCATGAAATTGCATCCAAGTAGGGCTGCATTACTCGTGTTACCCGGCAGATCCGAGCGAATCGAGCGAGATCGTTCGCCCCACCGCGGTAGCGACTGCTGAAGTCGCGGAGCGCCTCCACGGAAACGTCGACTCCAACTTTATTTCGGTATTTGAAACAGTCGGCGACCGTCTTGGCGGCTGAGTACACGCGAACGTCAACGCCCTCGATGCGATGGGTCTCGATTCCCTCCGTAAGAGCGGGCCCCGAAAAACGATTGACCCGCAGCCGCGGATAGTCGAGGCGCGGCTTGCGGGCCTTCTCTGGAAGCGCAATCCAGACGTCCGCCGGAAGCTGCGTCGTCAGATCGTGGAAGCGCAGCGCCGTCAGCAGGCAGATCACACCCTTCGGGACGCGCTTGGCGACCTGCGCGAGCGTGTGATCCGCGGTTGGGGCGTGACTTGCCGCAGCGTACACTCCCCTAGCGTGACGCACCACGTCCCCTTTGCGCACGAGCTCGTACAGCCGCGACCGCGAGATGCCCTGCGCCTCGAGATCAGAGGCTCGCACCACTCCGAGCCGGCGGATGACCTTGAGCTCTTGGCGGTCGGCATTAGACGGCATTTTCAAGTGCATAATACAAAACGTCGGGGGTTATGTGCAACCCCCGACGTTTTGTTAGCACCACCATTCCCCGGTCCAAACTGCGAGGACCCTGCCGGCTTCTGAACCCTCACGGGGTCAGCAACTTGTGAAATCAAGGACTCGAACCGAGCGCGCGGTATATGATTCCGCGTGACCAGGGAGGTCTTGATGCATTCATTTGCGTTGTCGCGAGCGGGCCGATGGTTTGCCGCGCTCGCTCTCGTTTTCTCCTCTGCGGTGTTGGCCGCGGCTCAGCCCACGCCTACGATCGATCCCGTGTTTCTCGAATCCATGAAGTACCGCAGCATCGGTCCCTATCGCGGGGGCCGAGTGACCGCGGTCGCCGGCGTCGCGCAACAGATGCATACCTTTTACATGGGCTCGACCGGGGGCGGGGTCTGGAGGACCGAAGATGCGGGACAGACCTGGCGCAACGTCACCGACGGACAGTTGAAGAGCGGCGCCATCGGGGCCGTCGCGGTGGCCCCCTCGGACCCGAACGTGATCTACGTCGGGACCGGCTCCGCCTGCCCTCGCGGAAACGTATCCGCGGGCGATGGGATCTACCGATCGACCGATGCGGGCAAGACCTGGAGTCACAGCGGGCTTCCTGAGGCCGGGCAGATCGGAAAGATCCGCGTCCATCCGCAGAATCCCGATCTGGTCTACGCCGCGGTGCTGGGCCACATTTTCGGGCCGAATCCCGATCGAGGCGTCTACCGATCGAAGGACGGAGGCAAGAGCTGGGAGAGGGTGCTGTTCGTCAGCGACAAGACCGGCGCCGTCGATCTCTCGATGGACGTGAAGAACCCGCGGATCCTCTACGCCGGGATGTGGCGAGCGGAGCGAAAACCCTTCACCATGGTCAGCGGCGACCCCGAAGAGGGCGGCGTCTACAAGTCGACCGACGGAGGCGACACGTGGAAGGAGCTCACCGAGGGGCTTCCGAAGGGACCCACGGGGAAGATCGGCGTTTCCGTATCCCCCGCAAACCCTGACCGGGTCTTCGCGCTCATCGAGGCCGAAGGTGGCGAGGGAGGTCTCTATCGCTCGGATGACGCGGGGAAGACCTTCCTCCAGATCAACAAGGACCGCTCCTTCCTCCAGCGCGCCTGGTACTACACCCACGTGTTCGCCGACCCCGTCGACCCCGACACCGTCTACATCCTCAACGTGATGTTCCACCGCTCGGTCGACGGCGGGAAGAACTTCGATATGGTGATGGTGCCTCATGGGGACACCCACGACCTCTGGATCAACCCCTCGAACAACCAGATGATGGTCTACGGCGACGACGGCGGGGCCGCGGTGAGCTTCAACGCCGGCCGGTCCTGGTCGCCGCAATCGAACCAGCCCACCGCCGAGTTCTACCGGGTCACGACGGACCATCGGTTCCCCTACTGGGTCTACGGCGCGCAGCAGGACAACACCACCGCGCGCATCGTGAGCCGCAACTCGGGATTCGGCATCTCGATCAAGGATTGGCACTCCGTCGGTGGCTGCGAGAGCGGCCATATCGCGATCGACCCGCGCGACCCGGACGCGAACGTCGTCTATGCCGGCTGCTACGGAGGATCGATCACCCGTTACGATCACAAAACCGGGCAAGTCCGCGAGATCACGACCGCGCCCCAGCTCTCCCTCGGAACCAAGGCCGAGGATCTCGACTACCGCTTCCAGTGGAACGCCCCTATCCGGATCTCGAAGCACGACCCGTCGGTCCTCTATCACACGTCGAACTTCGTCCATCGGTCGACCGACGAAGGCCAGACCTGGACCATCGTGAGCCCCGACCTCACCCGGGCCAACCCCGAGATGCTGCAGGATGCGGGAGGCCCGATCACCCACGACCAGACGGGAGTCGAGGTGTTCGCGACGATCTTCGTCTTCGAGGAGTCGCCGCTCGCGAAGGGTGAGCTCTGGGCGGGCTCGGACGACGGCCGCGTGCACTTGACCAGGGACGGAGGCCAGAGCTGGACCGAGATCACCCCAGAGGGTGTTCCGGAGTTCGGGACGGTGAACGCCATCGATATCTCGTCGCATCAAGCGGGCCGAGCGCAGGTGGCGGTCTACAACTACCGATTCGACGACTTCGCTCCCTACGTTTTCCAGACGAACGACTATGGGAAGACCTGGAGGCGCATCGCCGACGGAAAGAACGGAATCCCCGAGCGGCACTTCACCCGCGTGGTGCGCGAGGATCCCGATCGCCGCGGGCTTCTCTACGCCGGGACGGAGTATGGGATGTACGTCTCGTTCGACGACGGGAAGAGCTGGCAGTCGCTCCAGCTCAACCTGCCGGTGACTCCGGTGACCGATCTGCAGATCAAGGAGAAAGATCTGGTGATCTCGACTCAGGGGCGCTCGTTCTGGATCCTGGACGACCTGACCCCGTTACATCAGTTGACCGGAGAGACCGTGAAGTCGGCGTTTCATTTGTTTCAGCCTCGAGACACTTACCGCACCCGCGGCGGCGGGTTCGACATTCCCTCGGGCGTTCTCGGACAGAACCCTCCGGGCGGAGTCGTGCTTCACTATTCCCTCGCGGAGGATCTGCCGGCGGACCAGGAGATGAAGCTCGAGATCCTGGACGCCTCGGGCGCGACGGTACGGAGCTTCTCCAGCAAGACCCCGGAAGAGAGAGCGCGAAACCCCTTCGCCGATCTCTTCGCGGCGTTCTTCGGCGGCGGCAGCCCGCGCACGCCTCCCGTGAAGAAGGGGACGAACCGTTGGGTATGGGACCTCGGCTATCCCGACGGACGTGCCGCCCCGGACACAATGATGTGGGGAAGCGTTCAGGGTCCGCCCGCGCCTCCGGGCCGCTACCAGGCGCGGATGACGGTCTCTGACTTCCGCGCTACCCGGGAGTTCGAAGTGAAGAAGGACCCCCGGATTCCGGCGACGGAGAAGGATCTCGACGAGCAGTTCCAGCTCGCGGTGAAGGTAAGAGACCTTTTCTCGGAAAGCCACGCCGCGTTGAAGAAGATCCGGAGCGTGAAGAGCCAGGTGGAAGACCTCACGACCCGGCTGAAAGAGGCCAAAGCGGCGGATGGCGTCGACGACGAGGCGAAGGCTTTGACCGAGAAGCTCACCGCCATCGAGCAAAAGATCTACCAGACGAAGAACGAGTCGCTGCAGGATCCATTGAACTTCCAGCCCATGCTCGACAACCGGATCGCGAACCTCTACGGAATCGTTCTCTCGACGGACGCGAAGCCGACCGCCGTCGCCCACGAGCACTATGAGGCGCTGAAGACGGAGCTCCAGGGGTACCAGCAGGAGCTAGAGGGAGTCCTCGCGAGCGAGCTTTCCGCCTTCAACCAGGTGGTGTCGGGCAAGAACGTCTCGCCAGTGATGGTGCCCGGCTCCTGAGTCGCCAGAACGCCCCGAGACGTTTACAATAGAATCTTCGACAACAGGAAAAAAGCCGATGGCGAGAAGCTCGCCTCGGTTCATACAGTTCGGCCAGAGGGCCAAACAAAACCAGGAGTCAAGATGTCAAAAACACAGCGTATTGCGCTCGTCAGTGCCGTCCTCGCTCTGGTTCTCTGCGGATCGGCTTTCGCCCAGCAGAAGCGGATCGACGACTACCACCGGGCTATCCAGGGCAAGATGACGGCGATGGCGGCGCAGGGCCAGTCCGCCAAAGTCAACATGAACGATTCCCAGGACGGAAAGGGACTCGACGCCGAGATTCGCCTCACCATGGGGATCCGGGAGTTCGAGTCTTTCGCCCCCATCGCCGCTCTGGAAGCGGCGGCGATCCCCCACAAGTTCGACGTGGTCTACATCTATTTGAGGCATGAGGCCACGGACCGCGTGGGTCGAATCGCCTTCAAGGATGCCGAGCCCCTCGCCGCGATGTACGTCGCGGGGGAGCGGGAACAGGCGACCGAGCGGATGAAGGGCGCCATCATCTGGCACTGATCTCGAATCGCGGAGACGCGATCCCCCTCGCGTCTCCGCGATACCTGTTTCCGGCTTCGAGCTCACAACCGAAGAAGGATTCGAAGCACATCCTCGATTCGGGCCAAACTCTTCGGGCCCAAGCGGCCCCATCGCTCGACGAGTCGATCGACAGAGATTGAGCGGATGGCTTCGCAGAGCACGGCCGAGTGGACTTTCAGGCCTCCCTCTGGAGGCGCCACGACGATGTGCGAAGGGATGGGGCGGATCGTGGACGTAAGCGGCAGCACGACGACCAGCCCCGCCGGGCCGTTGTTGAGGCTGTCTTCCGAGACGACCGCAATCGGGCGCCTCCCCGCTTGCTCATGACCCCGCGTCGGATTGAGGTCGGCGAGCCAGATCTCACCCCGGGCAACACTCACCGGCGCTTCTTCTGTCTGGAGCGCGCGGCCGCGTACCGTTGCTTCGGCTCCGCCACCAATCCGTCCGACAGAGTCCGATCCCAAAGATCGCGCTCCGTCGTCCACTCTTCCCAGCTACGTCGATCCTTCCGCAGCTCCGCGTAGCCTGCGTTCATCTCGTCGAGAAACCTCTGGCGCCGATAGACCTCGAGGGCCGATCGGAGAACCGACTGCATCGAGCGGCCCTCGATTTCCGAAAGCCAGCGGAGAAGCGCCCTCGAGTCCTCCGTGACCCGTACCGTCACTTGTCCCTTTTCTATCGACATATCCATATACACAATAGTCTACTGTTCTGTGAAATGCAACCGCCTTGTTCTTTGTTCCGGATTGAAAGCCGTCGTTAGACGATGCGGCGGTAACCCGGGTTGCAGCGCCGGTGTAGAAGTATAGAATTCGCTCGAGCTCCTATGGAAAGACGCTGTTCGTTCGCCGTCTACCTGGCCGGCGACAACAACCTGTCCGAGGAGATGGTGTGGAGCCTCCAGGAAATGAAGGCGGGTTCGCGCGAACCGTCGGTTCGGGAGCGTATCGATGTGTCCGCGCTCTTCGATCCGCGAGGGAGTGACCCCCGGCGCTACGACTTCGCGCTCTCGGTCGAGGAGCCCGTGCGCCCGCCGACCGAAGATACGGCCGCGCTCCTCGAGCGGCTCGTGGCGGGGATGGGCCAGGGGCGCCGCATGCTCGTGCTCTCCGGTCATGGAAGCGGCGCCGTGCGCGACTTCCTCAGCGACGAGAACCCGGCGAGCTCTCTCAGCATCCCGCGGCTTGGAAAAATCCTCGAGGGGGCTTCGATCGAGATCCTCGGGCTCGATAGCTGTCAGATGAGCACGGTCGAGGTCGGGTACGAGGTTCGGAAGTCGGTTTCTCACCTCGTTGCCTCGGAAGGTCTGGTTCTGAATAGCGGATGGCCCTATCGCCAGATCCTCGAGAGCGTCGCGAAAACCGCGGAGGGCTCGTCCGACGAGATCGCTCGAGAGGTCGCCGGGAGCTATCTTCGATTCTATCGGGACTACGAGATCGCCGGGGTCTCGACCGACATCGCCGTCTGCGACCTCTCGAGGATCGGGCTTGTCGCCGAGGCTTCGTCCGAGCTCGCGCGGGCGATGACCGCGCCGCTTTCGAAGCTTGCCGCGGAAGGCCTCGAAGAGGCGATCGAGATCGGAGACCTGAAGCCGGCGGACGCCAATACGGCCAATACGAAAAGTCGAGCGGTGCGGGACGCGATCGTGCTCGCGCACTGGAGCTCACAGTCCTACAAGTGCGATCGCTACAGCGACCTCTACGACTTCGCCCGGCAGCTCCTGCGCTTCTCCGCCGGCAGGAGTGCTCCGGGGATGGACGCGATCCGGAAAGCAAGCCGCGCTGTCCTCGACGCCGTCGAGGCCACCGTCGTCAGCTCGGGCACGACCGGCGGCGAGCTCCAGCATTCGCATGGGCTTTCGATCTACTTTCCCTGGTCGTTCCGGGACTTCTTCCCCGAGTATCGGAACCTGCGCTTCGCCGAGGACACCGGATGGGCCAAGTTCCTCGAAGTCTATCTTCGCGCGACGCAGCGGATGCGCCGCTTTCAATCGACGCATCTAGAAAAGGCGAACGTCCCCGCCGTCCCTCTGAGAATGCCGGAGCTCGAGCCGGACGTCTCAGCGACGAAAGACGTCGAGGCCGGCACTCGCAAGGACGTGGAGCCGGGAACCCGGAAGGGCCAAACCCGCCGCTCGATGATGAAGAATCCCCCCGAAGGCTACTACCCCCCGCCTGGCCGGGAATGAAGGGGCGCGTCGCGGCCGCGACTCTCGTGGCCGCCATCGCCCTGGCGCTTCTCGCGATTCGCTCTCTAGTTCGCGATCCTCCTACCGACGCGGAGGTCGTGGAGCATCTCACACGGGCCGAAGCCCTCGAGCGAGAGGGGGACCTGGAGGCCGCCCTCGCAGAGCTGGAAGACGCCGCCGAAGCTCTCCGCGAGCGCGATGAACCCCTTCTCACCGCGCGAGCCCTCAACCGGCTTTCAGCCCTTCACCTCCGGCGCGGGAAAAACCACGAGGTCGAGTCGATCTCGCAAGAGGCGCTCGCGGCCGCTCGCCGGGCGCAAGACGGGGCTTCGGAGTCGGAGGCGATCTTCAACCTGGGATCGCTTCAGTATTCCTTCGGACGCATGCGCGAGGCGATGAGGTTCTTCGAGTCCTCCGCCGAGGCCGCGAGGAGGGCGAACGACCCGAGGCTGGAGGCGAGAGCGGAGCTCTACATCGGCCATACGGCGGTGATGATGGAGGAGCGTGCGCGAGCCGAGGCAGCGCTCGGGCGCTCGAAGACGCTCTCGCGGGAGCAGAGGGACGGCCGGGGAGAGGCCGAGGCGACCCGGGTGCTGGGTCAGCTCTATTCCCGTCTCGGGGAGAACCAGAAAGCCCTCGACTACCTCGAGGAGGCGCGAGAGCTCTTGAAGCCCTTGAGCGACCCCGCGACCGAGGCCACGATCTCGAACGCGATCGGGCAGCTCTACTTCGACATGGGAGAGATCGAGACCGCCCTCGGGCACTACCTGCGGGCGCTCAAGCTGAACCGCGCGCATCCATTCCGCAGGCGCGAGGGAGCGACGCTCCTCGAGGTGGGACGCTCGTACCTCGAGCTCGGACGGCACGAGGAGGCGCTGAGCCACTTCGAGGAGTCCCTCGCGATCTATCGCGAGCTCGAAAATCCGAGGCTCGAAGCCGACGTTCTCACGGCGATGGGCCGCCTGAGAGCGATAGAGGGAGACGAAGAGGCGGCCCTCCGAAGCTTCGAGCAGGCGATCGAGCTGAAGACCTCGGTCGGCGACGTCAGGGGCCGAGCGTTCATCTTCGATGAAGTCGGAAGTCTCCATCGGGAGCTCGGAAACCACGAAGAGGCGCTCCGAGCCTTCCGCGAGGCCGCGGAGCGAAGCCGGGAAGCCGACGACCCGCTCTTCGAGTCCCTCGCTCTGTACCACGCGTCGATGGCCCATCGCGACGCGGGAAGGCTCGAGGAGGCGCGGGCCGCGGTCGAGGAGTCGATTCGCCTCTCGGAGAGCCTGAGAGCCAAGGTGGCAAGCTACGGGCTGCGCACGTCATTTCTCGCCTCCGTTCACGAGCGTTACTCGTTCTACGTCGACCTCTTGATACAACTTCACCGCGTCAGACCGGGGGAGGGGCTGGACGCGCTCGCGTTCCAGGCGGCGGAGCGAGTACGGGCGCGAACCCTCGGGGAGAGTTTGCAGGAGGCCGCGGCGGGAATCCGCGTGGGAATCGAGCCCGCGCTTCTGGAGCGAGACCGCGAGCTCCGGCGCCGGCTCAACGATCTCGCGATCGAGAAAGAGCTTCTTTCGGAGGATTCTGACGCGGAACGACTTCGGAGGGAGCTCGACGCTCTTTCAGCCGACTACGATCGGCTGCAGTCCACGATTCGTTCGCGAAGTCCCCGGTACGCCGCGCTGACGGAGCCCGCGTCCGCCACTCTCACCGAGGTCCAAGCCCTTCTCGACGACGGTACCAGGCTCCTGGCCTACCATCTCGGACGAGAGCGAAGCTTCCTCTGGTCCATCACTCGGGAGGGTTACTCGGTCCACGTGCTCCCCAAGGGTGAGGACATCGAAGCCCTCGCCCGCGAGACGTACCTCTCGTTGAAATCGCCGGGCGGTGTCGTGTCGGAGTCAGCACCGAGCCGTCTTTCGCGCGTCCTCCTCGAGCCGCTGCCGGAGCTCGCTGTCAAGGGCGTCAAGGACGTCAAGGCCGACACGCGCCTGGTGGTCGTTGCCGATGGCGCTCTCAGCTACGTCCCCTTCGGAGCGCTCGACGATCCACGGACGGCCGGGAGACCTCTCATCGACGCCGTCGAGGTCGTTCGCCTCCCCTCGGCTTCCCTCGCGCGCGCGCTCCGCGCCCAGAGGTCGGGCCGAGGGTTCACCCGTTGGGCCGCGATCGCGGCCGATCCGGAATACGGAAACGGCTCCGAGATTTCCGGGTTTTCCCTCCGAGGGCTCCCGGAGAGCCGGCGCGAGGCATTCCAAATCGCGGCCCTCGCTCCCCCGGGAGGAGTCGAAGTGGTCGCGGGCTTCGACGCTCGTCGGGAGTGGGTCGAGAGCACCGACTTCCGCGCGTTCCGCTTCCTCCACTTCGCGACCCACGGAATCGTGGACGACGAGCGGCCCGAGCTCTCCGGCATCGTTTTATCGCTCGTAGACGACAAGGGCGGCCGGCAGGACGGCTTTCTCCGGCTCCACGACATCTACAACCTGAACCTTCCCGTGGACCTGGTGGTGTTGAGCGCCTGTGAAACGGGACTCGGCAAAGAGGTCAAAGGCGAGGGGCTCATCGGTCTCGTTCGCGGGTTCATGTACGCCGGCGCCCCGGCGGTCATCGCGAGCTCGTGGAAGGTGGACGACTCCGCGACCGCCGAGCTCATGACCGAGCTCTATCGCGGGCTTTTCGAGGGAAAGCCTCCGCCGGCAGCGCTAAGGGAGGCCCAGCTCACGGTCTCGAAGATGCCGCGGTTCCGCGATCCTTATTATTGGGCCGCCTTCGAGCTCCAGGGAGACTGGCGATGAGATCGGCTTTTATTCAGGGTTGGTTTCGGCGAGATCGCGAGGCTCCAGGAGCAAGTACATGCCGTCGAGAACCTGTCTCACCCTTCGGGACGAAAGCGCGCCTATCTTCCCTAGAAGATCCCTCTTATCGACCGTGAACACCTGACTGACGTTGACGACGCTTCGCTTGGAAAGACCAGCCTCTCCTCGGTCCAGGAGGACGTTTCCCGGAGCCTTCGCTCGCGTCAGGTTCGACGTGATGACACAAACCACCACGGTATCGATCCGGCTCCGGTTGAAGACGTTGTTCTGCACGACGACGTGAGGATGACGAAACCCGGGAGAAGCGCCTGAGGGCACTCCCAGGTCGACCCAGAAGACGTCGCCCTGTGAAATCACCAAATTACCACACGCCCGCCGCCCTGCGGCGGTGCCGCCGGCGCCACGCCTGCTGCACTCTCTTCTCCAATGCCGAGGGGGGTTCTGCGTAGGCCGCGTTCAGCTCTTCCAGCAGCATCCGATTCTGACGCTGTCGGAGGTAGGAGCGAACCGCCTCCACGAACACGCGACTGCGCGATACGTTCATCTCTTCGGCGAGCTTCTGCACCTGCCGGTAGAGCGACTCCTCGATGGAAATCGCCGTCTTGATGGTCATACCCAGCATTATACCAGGCTTCCCACCTCTGGTACGCTTAGGACCGCGGTGGCGGAGGCTGTAAGATCGCCGGCATGAAGCATCATCGCCCGTTCCTTTGTGGGGTCGTCGCCATGCTCTCGTACCTCACCTCGTTGCCGGTTTTGGCGCGCGGCGAGCCGGGAAGCGCGAAAGCGGAGTCGGGTCCCTCAAACAACTGGCCGGGGTTTCGAGGACCAGGCTCACTTCCGGTCTCGGACAATCCGAACCTCCCGGACCATTGGTCCACGACCGACAACGTCGAGTGGGTGGCGGAGGTTCCAGGAGTCGGCTGGTCGTCGCCGGTCGTCTGGGGACGAAACATCTTTCTGACCGCCGCCACCAGCGAGCAGGCGATGAAACAGCCGTCTCTGGGAACGGAGTTCAGTAACGAATACATCGCCGAGCTGCGGGCGCAGGGACTCTCGCCCGAGGAGGTGAACAAAAGGCTCTACGCTCGCGACCGCGAGATGCCGGATGAGATCGTCATCGGCCTGAATCTTTATTGCTATGACCTCGAGGACGGGAAGCTCCGGTGGGAACGTCAGGTCTATCACGGCAACCCACTGGGAGGGCGGCACCGCAAGAACAGTTTCGCCTCGGAGACCCCGGTCACCGACGGCGAGAACGTCTACGTCTACTTCGCCCACCTCGGCCTGTATGCCTACGATCTGAACGGAAAACAAGTTTGGGCGACCCCAATGAAGCCCCACCAGACGATTCGCGACTACGGAACCGGGGCCTCCCCGGCTCTTCACCAGGACCGCCTGTTCGTCGTGAACGACAACGAGGATCAAGGCTTCCTCGCCGCGTTCGACAAGCGCACGGGAAAGGAGCTTTGGCGCACTCTTCGCACGTTCGAAACCCCGAGGAAGACCGCTTGGTCCACCCCGTTCGTGTGGGAGAACCCGCTCCGAACGGAGATCGTCACCGTCGGGCCCGGCGCCGTCCTCAGCTACGGTCTCGACGGGAGGGACCTCTGGCAAATGAAGCGGATGGGAGCGGTTGCCATCCAGAGTCCATTCGCCTGGAACGACCGCCTCTATGTGTCGTCAGGCACCTCCGGCGACGACAACAGGCCCATCGCCGCCATTCGCCACGGCGGGTCGGGAGATATCACACCGGCGGAACCCGAGAATCGAAACGAGTACGTCGTTTGGTATAACCGGATCGCGGGAGGAACGTATCTGCCGACCCCGCTCGTCTTCGACGGCGCCCTGTACGTGCTCTACGAGAAAGGAATCTTCGCCCGCCACAACGTCGAGACCGGTGAGCGTATATATCGATCCCGGATCGCGCCCGGCGCCGCGGCGTTCACAGCATCCCCGTGGGCCTACAACGGAAAGATATTCGCGTTGAGCGAGGAGGGGGACACGTTCGTGATAGAGGCGGGCACAACCTACCGGCTGCTGGGCGTCAACTCACTCGAAGACTGGACGATGGCGACCCCCGCGATCGCCGGCGACCGCCTGCTCATCCGTACAAAGAGTCGCCTCTATTCCATCCGCAACGGCGTTCGTGGCGGAGTAAGATGACCGCGGTAACGATACGCAGGAGGTTTCACATGAAGTCGCTTCTGGCCGCTGTTCTCGTCTGGGCATCGACCGGCGCCGCCGCCGAGGGGCCCGTTTCGATGGGACACCACCACGTCAATACCGCGAACCTCGAAGCGACGAAGGACTTCTGGGTGCTTCTCGGGGCGACTCCCGTCCCCTTCGGCGACTACCAGGTGATGCGCCTTCCGGACCTCCTCGTGTTCCTTCGCGTGCAAGAGCCCACGGGCGGCACCCGGGGCACGACGGTAAATCACGTCGGCCTGAGGCTCAAGGACGTGCGCGCGAAGGTAGAGGCGCTCAAGAAAGCCGGTGTCGCCGTCATCACCCGGGAGGAGCTGGCCGACGCCAAAGAGGACGTCTACTTCAACACCGCCCAAAAGACCTACATCGCGTTCCTGCTGTCACCCGACGGAACCAAGGTCGAGCTCTTCGAGGATCCGGCGAGCCCCGACCCGGCGGCGAACCATCATATTCACTTTTCCGCTCCCGACGTCGCGGCGATGAAAGCCTGGTATGTCGATACTTTTGGCGCCGCGCCCGGCCAGCGCGGAGGCATGGAAGCAGCGCAGCTTCCCGGGGTGAACCTCACCTTCTCTCCCGCGCCGGGCGAGGTCTCCGGCACCAAAGGACGTTCCGTCGATCACATCGGATTCGAGGTCAAGGGATTGAAAGCCCTTTGCGAGAAGCTGGAGGCGAAGGGAGTGCGATTCGACAGGCCTTACACCGAACGGCCCGAGCTCAAGGTCGCGATCGCCTTTCTCTTCGATCCCTGGGGAACCTACGTCGAGCTGACCGAGGGTCTTTCGGCGCTAAAGGCCACTTCCGCTGCGGAAGAGTAGTTCTTTATTTATAATGATCATAACCGTTATCTCTCGAAAGGCATTCCATGGCTAAGAAGACCAGCGGCACCAGTAGAAATGACACTCTACGCGAGGACGCGCCTCCGCCAAAAAAAAGTGGCGGAAGCGCGGTGCGCTTTGCGGCGATCGGGGTTTTGGTCCTCGGGGGCGCGTTCTTCGTCTACGCGAGCCTCACCGAAGGACCGGAGACCGCTCCGGCATCCGCCTCTATCGTGGCCGATCACGGGCACGATCACGCGGCGAGCCCGAAGGATCCAGGCCAGACGCAGAAATTCCGCTATTTCGAGGATCTGGCCGAGGCCTATCCGCTTCCGGTCACGCTTCCCCCAAGTGGGTTCATCAACAAGGGAATCGCCAACACTTACCGGATAGCCAAGGAAATTCCCGAGGTCCTCGCCCAGCAGCCCTGCCTTTGCGGATGCGACAACACGTCCGACGACCATAGCAGCCTCCTCGACTGTTACATCGACGACCACGCGTCCACCTGCCTCGTCTGCATGAAGGAAGCGGTGATGGCGGAGCAGATGATCGACGCCGGAAAATCGGCGAAGGAAGTCCGCGAGGCGATCCTGGAGCACAAGTTCTCCGAAGTCTCGATCGGGAACTGATCTACAGGTTTCCCGAGCAGCGGTTCTCGTCCAGGATCCGCAAGAGCCACTCGAGCTCCATTCCCATGTGAGTGAGGAGCACCTCGACTTCCGCGAAGTCGGAGGTCCGAGCGGCCTCGACCATCTGCGCCGCGAGATCCTCCATCCCCTCGGCGCCGATTCTTCTCACGGATTCCCGGAGCTCGATGGCCAGGTTCTCGACGCGCTCCCGGTCTTTCTTCTTCCAGGCGGACTGCAGCTCCTCGAGGACATAGGGAACGTTTTTCTGGAAGGCTCCGAGGAGATCCTCGAGGCGAGTCGGGTCGCCGTCGAGGCGCTCGAGGGCGAGAGCGCGGTTGAAGACTTCCAAGAAATATCTCTCCGGAGAATCGATTATATCAAGGGACATTCCGGAGCCATTCGCCGA
>CAZKNR010000435.1:0-3031 GCA_964553925.1 uncultured Acidobacteriota bacterium | reverse complement strand
CTCGACGGCGGCCGTCTCGAGGAACGACCCCAGACCGTCGTGCTGCGCGAGGAGCGCATCGACCTCACGGCGCAGTTGGGAGTCCTCGCCGCACGCCGCGGCCAGATACGCCTGACGCTCCGCGGACGCGAGCATCTCGACAGCGTTGAGGAAGATGCTCTTGGGGTTGTCCTGGGGTTGGGTCATTGTGTCCCTCCGGCGTGTCCGCCTCTTTGCGTGTCATCCTTCGAGTCGCTCGAAAGCATGGCTCCTATTATCTCGCAGGCGCACAATGCGGAACAGGCAGGGCCCGCTGAAATCGGGCCGGCCGGGTCCCCCGCGACGGTGAGACCCCGCCGGCCGGTCCACTGTGCGTCGTTCAGTCGTCGTTCAGGATGGTTGCCACGCCGAGCGAGTCACCGATCGTCGCGTTAACGGCGCCCGAGAGCTGCACAGAGAAGGTCTCGTTCGCTTCGCGCTTGCGTTCCCCCAGGATCCAAAGAGTGATCGTCTGTGTGGTCACGCCAGGCCCAAACGTCAATGTGCCACCGGTAGCGTAGTAATCCTTGTTCGCGAGCGCGGTGCCATTGACGGTCTGGTAGTCCACCCAGATCCAGTCGCTGATTGGCGAAGAAATCGTCACCTTCAGGACGAGGCGGCTTGTGTAGCGATTCCCTTCCAGCACCGATCCGTCCCCAATGCTCAACGTCAGGGGGGCGGGTGGTCCTGCCGAGCCGATGTCCACCGCATCGTGGATCGACGCCAACTCACCTGAAGCTCCGGGCCGATGGTCGGCGATAACGGTCTGTGAAGCGAGTAAGAGTTGCGGCTCGACTGCGGGGTAGTAGTTCGCATCCCAGGAGAAGAGGGAGGGAAGATTTCCGTGTCCGGCAACGAATGAGACGCCCGCGTTGGGATCGAGGGGCAAGAGCCCAAGGTTCCATGTCGAGTACCAGTACTCGCCGCCCCAGGTGGAGACATTCCGCAACTCCAGAAAGACACCGTCGTCCAGGCTGCCCCGCAACAACTGCTGACTGACAACCGCATTGAGCGTGTCCTCGTCGGGGCCGAAGAACCGGAAGTCAAACGACGTCGCGTGTACGCGCGTGACGCTCTGCTCGTCGAACTCGTAGGGTTCGTTGTAGATCGTTTCGTAGGAGTACGTGACGCCGCGCAGGTTGAGCGACCACCAGTGCTCGCCGCCGCGGGCGAAGACTCCGGCGAGATCGGCGCCGGTGGTCCCCCTCAGCTCATCCATGCGGAATGGCCCGCTGATGCTGAGCGTGTCGGGTTCCTGTGCGGACGTGGTGCTCGGGGCCAGGGCTATCGCCAGCGCCAGAACGGCGACCCATCGGGAAAGTTTCAACCGTCTCATCGGGTGGTTCCTTTCACTCGGCCTGCGACACGACTTGATCACTGACACGGCGCGCAGACCAAACGCCGAGGTAATGACGGGCCGGTGAGGGCTCGCTTTGGCGGTAAGGCCTCACCGGCCGCTTTGAGGAAACGATCTACTACGGTGCGGGTTCGTCGATCCGAATTGGCGATCCCTTCGGAGCTAGAAAGAACGCGACGATTTTCACATCTTCAGTTCCTGCATTTCCAGCGTTATGCACCTTACCGCCAGACTCCACGAAACCGGTTCCCGCGGGGTAGTTGACGGCGGTTCCATCGGCTTCGACCTTGGTCAATGTGCCGGCCGTGATCGTGACGAAGACCGGTCCCGGGTGCGAGTGCCAGCCGAAGTATCCCCCGGGGACGACGGTGAAATGGACGGTGCGGTACTCCCACTCGCCCCTGGTCTTGAAAATCACGCCGTGCGTCGGGGTCTGGTTCACGATGTCAATCTCGTCCATCGCCACCGGCCCCGCAAGGAGCACGGGCGTGACCCCCGCGCCGGGCGTCGCCCAAGCGGACTTCAAGGCGATTCCCCCGAACGCGCAGGCGGCGAACAGGCCGGCCCACACCACTTTCGAACGTACCTTTTTCATGGTCAACTTCCTTCTGGTCTGCGTTCGGTTGGAAAGACATCGCTCCCGACGCGCAGACCGAGCGCCGGGGCGGTGCCGGGCCGGCGGTACGAACCCCGCTGGCCGCTGTGACAGGCAATGCGAGACCGCGGGGCAAACCCCGCCAAGGAAAATGGCCCCGGGCGAAAAGAGGTCGGTGGCGTCCTACCCCGCACCTTCCCGCGCCATTGCGCGGCGGAGCCAGGTTCTGGCGTATGTCCAATTGCGCTCGGCGTTGCGCAGCGACAGGCCCAGCGCACTGGCGGCCTCGGGCATGGTGAGCCCCGCGAAGTAGCGAAGGTTCACCAGTCGGGCAGCCACCGGATCGACCGACTCGAGCCGGGACAGCGCTTCGTCAAGAGCGAGCAGTTCGTCCGGGGGGGACTCGCCGACGCTCTGCGCTTCGTCGAGATTGAGGCGCTGCCGGCCGCCGCCGTGCTTCTCCGCTTTCTTGCGCCGCGCGTTGTCGATGAGAATCCGGCGCATGGCCTCGGCAGCCGCAGCGAAGAAGTGCCCCCGGCTGTCCCAGCGCCCGGCTCGCTCCCCGTCCACGAGCCGGACGTACGCCTCGTGCACCAACGCGGTGGCCTGGAGAGTCTGGCCTGGCTTCTCGCGAGCGATTTTCTGGGCGGCCAGCCGGCGCAACTCGTCGTAGACGAGGGGCAGGAGTTCCTTGGCGGCATGATCATCACCACCCTCAATGGCCGACAGTATGCGCGTGACCTCGCTCATCGTGCTCCCAAGCGA
Organism: uncultured Acidobacteriota bacterium; assembly: GCA_964553925.1. Classification (GTDB taxonomy): domain Bacteria; phylum Acidobacteriota; class Vicinamibacteria; order Marinacidobacterales; family SMYC01; genus DAISKN01. The sequence goes on along the minus strand of CAZKNR010000435.1, from coordinate 296 downwards.
TGTGTGTTCCCTCTTTGGTCGATCGAAAGCGTCGCTGATCGTACCGCTCACGCTTAAGATGCGGAACAAGGCAGGGATGGAAAACAACCGCGCGACTTCAGGGGTTGGCTCGTCCACGTACCCCTTTCGTGGGAGGAGCCCCCTCTTGATGCCAATCAGGGATAGGGATTCTCGACCCACATTCTATCCAGGAAGGGGTTTGCATCAACGTCGTCTGCGTACCAGAGGTTCCTTCTGAACCCCGGAAGAAATGTCGGAGGAAGGTCATCCACTCCCGAGGCCCCCCGGGGAGCCTC
>CAZKNR010000434.1:0-2127 GCA_964553925.1 uncultured Acidobacteriota bacterium | reverse complement strand
TCGGCCTCCGGAGCGTCGTTGGGAATACCGCCGTAGATAGCGCCCGAGCGCGAAGCATCCTGGGGCGGATTCTTCGCATAGGCGACCCCGTCAGCAAGGTCGCGGCCGAACGTTTCCACGAGGCCGGGTCGTGTCTGCGGGCGGGTGACGCACATGTGGATAGCGTTCGGGTGCTGCTGGCCGTTCAAGCGCCAACCCTTCGTTCGCATGAAATCGTTCAAGTGGTAGATGTCGAAGACGTCCGACGTGAACGAGAAGCAAAACGTCGGCTTGCCCATGAGGCAGAGCTCGGAGTGACGCGTTACTTCCTCCTGCATGGCGAACGACGTCTCGAAGATCTGCTTGGCGTACCTCCGGAAGCCCTCGCGGCCCAGGCTCACGAGCGACGCCCAGGTAGCGGCGAGAAGTCCGACGGAGCGACTCCCCGCGAGCCCCGGGGAGGAGTACGCCCCTCCGCTCCAACGCGGTCGCAGGAAGAAAAGACGGCGGCGTAGCTCGGGTTCTCGAAATAGAAGAACGGACGTGCCCTTGAGGCCGTAACCGAACTTATGGGTGTCCACCGAGATGCTGGTCACCCCGGGAAGTCGAAAGTCGAAGGGCGGGATGTCGTAGCCGAGCTCCTCGCCCCACGGCAGGATAAACCCCCCCAAACAGGCGTCGACGTGGAGGCCCACGCCGCGCTCGAGAGCAAGCTGCGACAGCTCCCGGATGGGATCGATCGTGCCGTACGGATAGTTCCCGGCCGAGCCGATGACAACGGCAGTGCGCTGGTTGATGCGATCGGCAACGAAGGCCAAATCGACCAGGGTCGAATCGGAGTCCACCGGCGCTTCGATCACTTCCAGACCGAACACGTGGGCTGCCTTGTCGAACGCCGGGTGGGAGGTCTCCGGTTTGATGATCTGGGGCACCGCGATCCCTCTCTCGCGAGCCTGGTCACGATAGGCGAGGATCGCGCTCATAATGCTCTCCGTGCCGCCGGCCGTGATGGAGCCGCAGGGAGAGGCCGCGGGGCGGGCCGCACTGGCGTGCATCAGGTCAAGTGTCATCGCCACGATCTCGCCCTCGAAGCGAGTGGCACTCGGACACATGTCCCGCTGCAGAGCGTTCGTATGCGAGAAGAGGGCGAAGGCCTCGTTGAGGAGGGCGTAGTGCTCCGTGTCGCCGCTGTACATCGTTCCGGAGCCCTTGCCGGTCTGCCAGAAGGTATCCTCCTCGGCGGCCGTCTCCCGCAGCTCGCGCAGGATCCCTTCGGGCGAGCGCCCCTCCGGTGGAAAGACGGAATTCGTGCCGTAGCGATCGGCGTAGGGGTAGAGTTCGTTGAGCGCCGAGGCCGACTCAAACTCTGGCATGGATCCTCTCCTCTTTCATCGGTTCAACGCCTCGAAGATCGGTACGTTGCTGCGCAGGCTGCAGAGGAATTGCTCGTAGAGCCGATCGTAAGTCTCCCGGTGCTCGGGGCATGGCGTGTATTCCCGCCTCACGGGAGAAAACTTAACTACGTCTTCGGGCTCGACCATTCCTAGCTGTTCGAAAGCGAGGAAGGCGGCGGTTCGGCAACCGGCATAGCGGGCGTTCTCGAGCTGGCATACCGGTCGTCCCATGACGTCGGCCAGGATCTGCGCCCAGCCGTCGGACCGGGCGCCTCCGCCGCAAAAGCGCATGGCTCGGAGAGTCTGGTCGGTGAAAGACTCCACCGCCTCCCGCAACCAACGCAGGCTGAAGGCTACGCCCTCGAGGATTGCCCGTAACATCTGTTCCCGTCCGGTCTCGAGAGAGATGTTGAGGAAGGCTCCGCGCACTCGGTCGTTGGTCGCCGGCGATTCCGTGCCGGTGAGCCAAGGGAGGAAGAGAAGGCCACCGCTTCCGGCGGACGACGTTCCAAGCGCCTGCTCGATTCGACCGAAGGGGTCCTCCGCGGAGTGATCGGCCAGGGCATCGCGAGCGAACACGACGTTGCGGATGAAGTGCTCGAGCGACTTACCAGCGACACCGTTCTCGGCTAGAACCAGGCGCCGCCCTCGGATGGGGCTCGGCATGGTGAAGAGGTTTTTTCGGAGGTCGGTCCGTTTTCCCTCTGTGCTCGCAAGGATTTGGGCTGTGGATCCGATGTTGATCCCGCCCTGT
>CAZKNR010000433.1:0-14300 GCA_964553925.1 uncultured Acidobacteriota bacterium | reverse complement strand
CTCGCGCAAGAGTGGCCGACCCACGACGGCGATCTCGCCGCCACGAAACACTCCCGGCTGACTGAGGTCAACCGGGAGAACGTGTCCCGGTTGTCGCTCGCCTGGACGTGGGAGGCGCACGAAGAGCCCATTTCCGCTTCGCGGACCACCTTCACCGGAAGACCGCTCGCCCCGGGGAAGTTCCAGGGGACACCGGTCCTCGTCGGCGACACCCTCTATATCGCGACGTCATTCACCCAGGTGGCGGCTCTGGACGCGGAAACCGGCGTCGAGAAATGGAGATACGATCCTCGCGCCTACGACTGGGGCCCGCTCCCGCGCGGATGCGGTTTCTGCCACCGCGGGGTGGCTGTCTGGACCGACGGCCGCGAGACGCGCGTCTTCATCAACACCCGCTGGCGTCTCATCGCCCTCGATGGGCGCACGGGAGAGCCGATCGCGACCTTCGGTGAAAGGGGTGAGGTGGATTTGACCGAAGGTTTAATCTGGGAGGTGAACCGGCTTCACTTTACCCACACCTCTCCCCCGCTCGTCTTCGAGAACCTGGTGATCACCGGAAGCGGAATGCCCGACAACCGGGTCTATCGTCGAAACCCACCTGGAGATGTACAGGCCTTCGACGTCCGCACCGGCGAGCGCGTCTGGAGCTTCCATACGATTCCGCAGAAGGGCGAGCCCGGTAACGAAACATGGGAGGACGAATCCTGGTCCTACACCGGCTCGACGAACGTATGGGGGCCGTTCTCGATCGACGCCGAGCGCGGCCTCGTTTATCTGCCGGTCGGCACTCCCAACAACGATTTCTACGGCGGACACCGCAAGGGCGACAACCTGTACGCGGAGTCGATCGTCTGCCTCGACGCCAGGACGGGAAGGCGCGTCTGGCACTTTCAGACGGTCCACCACGGCGTATGGGATTACGATCTTCCCGCCCCGCCGAATCTCGTTACCCTATCCGTCGACGGCAAGAGCATCGACGCCGTCGCCGTCGTGGCGAAAACCGGCTTCGTCTACGTGTTCGACCGCGTCACCGGAGAGCCGGTGTGGCCCATCGAAGAGCGTCCCGTTCCCGCGAGCCAGGTCCCGGGAGAGCGCCTCGCGAAAACCCAACCCTACCCGACCAAACCGCCGCCGTTCATTCGCCAGGCCTTTACCGAGAACGACCTCGTCGACTTCACCCCGGAGATCAAGGCGAAGGCGTTGAAAGCCATGGAGGGCTACCGCTTCGGATCCATGTTCGATCCGCCGTCGCTCGAAGGAACGGTCACCCTTCCCGGCGTCTGGGGTGGCGGGAACTGGGGCGGCGGCGCGTTCGATCCCGAGACCGGCCTCCTGTACGTGCGGAGCATCGAGTGGCCGTTCATTTTCAAGCTGGACAAGCCGGAGCCCGGGACCGCGGACGCCGACTACGACATCGCCGGAGCGAAACCGCTCGAGATCGACGGAATTCCCATCCACAAGCCTCCGTACGCCACTCTGACCGCCATCGACCTGAACCGCGGGGAGCACGTCTGGCAGATCCCCTTCGGGGACATGCCTTCGCTGCGAGCCCACCCGCTTCTCCAGGGCGTCGAGATTCCGCAGACCGGGGAAGCTCCGCCGCAGCACGGACAGTCCGGTGCCCTGGTGACGGCGGGAGGAGTCCTCTTCATCAGCAGCGCAAGCCCCTACCTCTACGCGTACGACAAGACGACCGGCCGGCTCCTGTGGCGGACGGAGCTCGACGGCGGCGGCGGATTCGGAAGCCCGATGACCTATCGGTCGCCGTCGGGGCGACAGATCGTCGTGGTCGGAACGTCGAAGAGCCAGGGCGAAGACGCGAAGCTCATGGCGTTCGCTCTCCCGCGGGAGTGATCACCACAAGCGCCACGGAAGGGCGTCGCGGTCGAAGTACATGAAGTAGGGATAGTTCTCCCCGATCTCATAGAAGGGGCGCAACCGGAGCCGGACCGAGCGTCCGTCGGGAGGGACGACGCGGAGGCTCGTGGGGTAATCCGCCCGCGAGAGGCCAGTCGACCAGATGCCGCGCGGGAGGCTCCCCTCTTCGGGCACGAGCCAGCGCTCGAGCTCGTCATCCCGCATCGGGAGCGCGAAGCCCGGATCGTGGTACGCCCCCTCGAGGACGAACACCACGGGACCGCGCACCACGGCGACGCGGTTCGGATGATGCTCGTCGACGGGCTCCATGCGGAGCGTGAGGGGGACGCGAATCTCTACGCGGTCTCCCATCGACCAGGTGCGGTGTACGGTCGCCCACGAACCGGGCCGGGCATCGACCGGTGCATCGTTCCCGTTCACCCGGACCGAGACGCCCCGCGTCCACGAGGGCACCCGGAAGCGAAGAGGAAACGTCTTCGGCGCTTTGGCCTTCATCGAGAGCGTCGTCGTGTCGGCGTCGGGGTAGCGGGTCTCCTGGGTAATCGTCAGCCCGCCCCACGTCACTTCGGACGGAAGGAAGAGGTTCACGTAGAGCCCTTCGGCGTCTTTGAAGTAAATGAGGTTGTGATAGTCGGCGAGGTTCTGGAGGTACGTTCCCGAACAGCAGGTGCCCCCATCGTCTCTCCCAGCGGGCCGAACATACTCTCGGCGAGAGCCACCCCGAGTCCCCCGTCGGACAGTGTCTACGAGGCGCTCGCCACGACGGCGTACTCCCCTTGCTGCCACAGGTCCTCTTCCAGGTTGCCGTTCCCTCGCGGGAAGAAAATTCGCGCCGACTTGAACGCGAGTAACCGGCATAGAGTGACCGCCACCTCCGGAAAGATGGGCTTCTGATGCGTCAGGTCGACCCAGAAGTTCTTCATCGCGGCGATCGAATGCGGGTTGACGGTCTCCGCGATGAATAGACCGTTTCTGGAGAGCTTGGACCTGGAGAGCCGGAGGATGGCAAGCAGAGACTCGAACGGCAAGTGCTCGATCAGATGCGCCGAGAAAATGCACCCGATCGAACCATCGGCTCGGGCGGCGAGATAGTCGGCGGCGTCCGCGAGCTCTACCTCGTGACCCCTCCGTCGACAGCGTTCGACCATGCCGGGGTTGACGTCGACGCCAACGCCTGAAAACCCGGACTCAGCGAGAAGATCGAGAAACTCTCCGCGACCACAGCCGATGTCGACCACCGGCTGTTTGTCTCGCACCCTGTCGAGGTAGACGCGAAGACGGTCCTTTATGAACGCTTCCGGACCGCGAAACGAGTCTTCGAAGGACGGATAGACGTCGACGGGCGTGCTGCTGCCTTCGTTTCCATCGTACCCAATGCATTCCCGGCCGTCGGCGGCTCTGACCCGCATCGGTTCCGCGGTGTGCGGCAATGCGTACAGCTCCCTCGAGAGCCGCTCGAGCGTCTGCTCTCCGGCCGAAACACTCGTGGTCAAGGACGCCAGGTGAGCTTTCGCCGCATCCTGAAATTCGGAAACGTTGCTCACCAATTTTACCAGGTGTCGTTCGATGTCACCGTGGCGCCCGAAGGCCTGCCCCATTTTCTCTTCGATGAGACCGACGCGCTTCTTCATCGATGCCAAGCGATCTCCGGCTCGTTTTCGTTCCTCACCGACTTCATCCAGAATCGCGGGTATCCTCTCCTGCTCCAGGGCATCGACCCGCTGCTCGAGCTCTCGAACGACCGCGAGGGCAGCTCCGTCACGCTCTTTCTGCAGCGCCGCTTCTCGCGCGATTCCATCGATCCGCTGTCCGAGCTCTAGAGACTCCTCCAGGATCGCCTCGTGGAACGCGGCGAGGCTCACGGTATACGGCCGCAGCAAGCGAAAGAGGAGAGAGCGTGCGAGGGGCAAGAGTGGTCGAAATCGGAGGGTTGCTTCCCAAGGATTCCCGGGGAACTCCATCGAACGAAAATAGGCACGATCGTGCGTCGATGGGCCGCTGGGTGCGAGCTCCGCCGGCTGCGATGCCGGTGGCCGCGGCGCCGCTTGCTCGGTTGCCGCTGGCTCCAGCGCCGCTTCCTCGGCTTCCGATCGTTCCAGCGCCGTTCGCGCCTGTCGAATCTCCGAGAGCCTCCGGCCGATGAGCTCGGCGCGGACGCTGGGTCGGTCCCGATCGAGGAGGTCCTTTCTCGCCCGCCGCCCCTTTTCGAGCGCTTCCTCCGGGTGTTCGTACACCTGCCGCATCAGCCTCGCGGCGTCCTCGATATCGGGCTCGGCCCACTCGCTTCCCGCCGGGTACGGTTCGCAACCCTCGGGGATCGATACCACCTCGTGTCGAACCAGATAAGCGTTCTCCTCGCTCATGAACATCAAGTTGCCCGAAAAACCGGTAGCGATGACCGGCTTTCCCGCGACCATGGCTTCCGCCATCGTCAAGCCAAAACCCTCGGCCCGATGAAGCGAAACGTAACAGTCGCAGCTTGCGATGAGCCCGGTCGTGGATTCGCGAGAGAAATACCGATCGAGAACCAGCACGTCCGGGTGCTCCGCCGCCGACACTTTTACCTGCTCGAAATCTTCGATTCTGCTTACGCCGTTGATGCTTTTGAGCACCAGGACCGGCCCTTCTCCGGGAGCGAAAGCACGGCCGAAGGCCTCTATCAGCGCAAGAGGATTCTTGCGCTCCATGACACTCATGAAGTCGTAGATGAACAAGAACAAGAAGCCCTCGGGCAAACCGAGCTCCGCCCGCATCGAGTTCGATGACAGCGGGGGAGTCACGGGCGGGGGAATCACGTGAACCGGCTTCGGCGAAACCGACGAGAGAGCAGTGGCGGTGTACGCGCTCGCTACCCAGATTTCGTCGAGGTGAGCGAACGAACCGTGCCACTCTTTGGGGAACGTGGATACTTCCCAGTGCCACAAGCCGATGGTGTAACGGCGGTCGAAGAACTCCCGACCTAATTTCTTCGCGCAGCTCGGCAGCATGTCGGCGTTCACGCAGATGATATTGATGTCGTAGGGGGTATCCGCGGCCGCATCCTCGAAGGCCTCGAAGGGATGTTCCTGACGGCTCGCAGTATCCTCGAGGGTAACCGTGGCGTAGGGGACACCGACCTGTTCCAGAGCGGCGACGAGCTGGCGCGCGGCCTCACCTACCCCGAGCTCGGCGCGGAAGTAGCCAACGACGTTGACGCCGGGCAGTAGCGGGCGGTCCGAGGGAGCTCTTGCGCTTGCGCACGGCGTAACCTCCGAGCGCGCCGAGCGGGCCAAGACCGCCAAGTGTGCCAAGTGTGCCAAGTGCGGAAGAAGGGCACCGGGAATCCTGGCCTCTTCCACACCCGTCTCGCGAACCCAGCTCAGGTACCGCTCGCCGTCTTTCCCGGAAAGATCGGGGAAAGCCAACTGCAAGTCGACACGCTCGGAATACACGGAATGAAGGTACCGGGATACGCTGGCACCGGGTGACCGGACGACAGGCTCGTTGAACCAGCGCACGAGTGCGTCGGGGTCACCGTTCGCTGCCGGTGGTTCTTCTCCTCTTCCTTGCTCGAACGCCAACAGCGCCGCCCGATAGATCCATCGCATGCGACGATCGATCCGAAGTCCGTTTTGAAGAGCCCCGAAACCGTAGGGCTTCCGGGACAGGCTTCGGTGTCCGTGCGCCAGGAGCTCTTTCGCATAAGCCTGGCAGATTCGTCTGAGGGCGGGGTGCTCACTGAGCAGAACTCGTGGGGAAGGCAGTGAGTGTCGGCTCAGCAAATGGGGTTTCTCGGGATCGAAGCCGCTGAAGTGGAAGAAGCGGAGCTCTTCGCCGTTCACCAGATAGCGAAAGCCGTTCCAAATCAGATTCCGGTTGGACAGATTCCAATAAGCCACGTTGCAGCCGGGATCTTTCAGAATAAAGTGGTCGAAGTAGCCCGGCACGAAATCGATCCATCGCTGGTCGACGAACAATCCTTGCTCGGGGGCGGAAACGCAGTGTCGCCGCAGCCGTTCCGCCCACCAGTTGAGAAAGCTCGCGGCGCCGCTGCCAACGGCGATGAAACCCAGATTGTAGGCCCCGGATTGGAGCACCTGGATCTCGCTCGGATTGGACCGGTCTCGCGGCATCGGCTCGATGTCGTGCGGCGTCAGGACGATCGAGTGGCACCGTGCAAGGTCCGCGATATCGTCGAGTGGTGAGAAGATCTGAATGTCCGGGTCGAAGAAGACGACCTCGGGTTGTCCATCTTTCAGGAGGTGGCGCATGAGCCACGGTTTCACGGCCGTCGCCAGCTCCGTGACATCGTACATGAGCGACAGGCGGTGGAACTCCTGCGGATCCATGATGTCCTGCGGCCGAACGAGGTGGAAAGCCTCCCGGTCGGCAGGGAATTCGAAACCCGGGTCGTCCAGCAGAAGAACGCTGAAGCATCCCTGGGGATGATGCGATCGAAAAGACTCGGCGAGAACTCGGGCGTAAGCCAAGTAGTTCCCTGCGATGATGGTGCAGGCGTTCATGTCAACCGCTCGCGCAGGGCGCAGATGAGTCTCTCAGCACCCTGCTAGGACCGGCGAGCTCTGATGGTGATAGATCGACGGACACTGCGGGCTTTCGGTCAGGAAGCTTCCGATGCCTCCGGCGGACGGTTCGCGATGGGCTCCGAGTTTCGGAGTTGCCGCATGCGAAGAAGGGTCTTCAAGTAGGACCACCCGCAGGGGAAAAGCCTGACCCGTGAGCGACCTTTCCGGCGGGGCCGATAGTGAAAGGGAACTTCGAGGATCGTATGGCCCGCCGAGTACAAGAGCACGAGGACCTCGGGCAGGATATCGAAGTCTCGCCCCTGGGGGTCTATCTTCCGAAGCCCGGCCATCGAATAGATTCGGAATCCGCTCGAGAGATCCCGAAAGGGGAGGCCGAGATAGCGCCGGTAGACGCCGTTCAGGAGACGACTCAGTACCGAGCGGAAGACTCCCGTTTCGGCGCTTCCGTAGGCGACGTAACGGGAGGCGATGACCAGCGCGGACTCGCCTCGGTGATCCCAGAGCGTCCGGATGAACGAGGGCTCGTGTGAGTGGTCGGCGTCCATCGTGAGGACGTATTCGCCCTTCGCTGCCGCAAACCCTTCGGAAAGAGCCTGACCGTAGCCCCGGCCGGTCTGGTTGACGAAGCGCGCCCCCGCCTTCTCGACCATGGGCCGGGTGTCGTCTCCCGAGCCGCCGCCAACGACCACCACCTCGAAATCGACAGGCATCTTGCAGAGGACGCGATCGACATCCGGAAGGAGCGATTGCAGGTTTTCGGCTTCGTTCAGCGCCGGAATCAAAACCGTCAGATCCAACGCCTGCCCTCCCCCTCTTCATCGAATTCGGCTGTAACCACTGAGCTTAACCATCGGGAAGTTGCGGCGCAAGAAGCTGCTTTTGGAGGGTCTCTACTTTCGACAGAAGGCGAGTAGATCCAGCGACTCTTCCAGAGGGTTTTGGCCGATGGTAAAGTCCGAAGGGTCGAGCTCTCCGAACGACTCCAGGTGATCCGCGCGCATCCGCCGTCTCACGAATCGCGCGAGCTTGGCGAAAGCCCACTTCCGAATCGGTTGCGGGAGGACGCGACGCAGGCCGAAGGGATCGAGCCTCAAGATCCGCGTCACCTGCCGGCGCCGCGAGCTCTGAAGCGTTCTGACGCGCTCGTTGCCGAAGATCCCCAGGATCTCGACCGAGGGGAAGAGCGGCTCCAGGAGCTCCCGGAGCTCCTCAGGCCGATACTCTTTGAAGTGATAGGGGTTCTCCGAGAACGAAGCCAGTCGGTTCGGAGTGCTGAGAATGAGGAGTCCATCGGGTCGCAGCACGCGAGCCGCCTCACGCAGGAGCGCAACCGGCTGTCGAAAGTGCTCCAGGACCTGAAAGGAGCACACGACGTCGAAGCTTCTGTCCCGGAAGCCGAGCCTTCGCAGGTCGGAACACGATAGATGGAGGTTTCGCGGGCCGCCGCGCCGCGCTTCTCTTGCCGTCTCCCATGAACTGTCGACACCGACCACGAAGCGGGCGGACTCGGCGAGAGATTTCGCTCCGTAACCCTCGCCGCAGCCGCCGTCCAGGACCACCTTTTCGGAAACAAAGGGAAGGCACACCCGGTAAGCGGCCAGGTGCTGACTCAAGTCCGGTCGAAAGTCCTCGTCGTGAGCGCTGATACGCTCTCCGGTGAATGCCACCAACAAGAATCTACTCGCGCGTCCAGGCCGCCCGGAGTACCGTTCGGCGAGCCGGTTCGTTTTCCAGGAGTTGCTCGAGGAGGGTCGCGTAGCTCAGAGCCGTCTCCTCCCATCGGAATGAATCGGCCCGACGACGGGCTCGAACCGAGAGTCGATCCCATAGAGCCCGGTTCTGCTGGAGGCCGCGAAGAGCCTCGGCCAAGCCGTTCGCGTCGCCCGGTGCAACGAGTATGCCGGCATCTCCCACGACTTCGGCGACGCCCGGGAGGTCGGAGGCCACCGGCACGGAGCCGACCCTCATGCCCTCGAGCAGCGACATCCCGAAGGCCTCCATCATCGACACCGAGGAGAGTACGACGACGTGAGACGCCGCGAAGAGCGCGCACAACTCGGAATCGGACAGCTCGCCGTGAAAACGAACCCTCGGCAACTGCAGCCGGGCCGCCAGGGCTTCGTATCGCCCCCGGCGGTGACCCTCTCCAACGATGTGCAAGTGGGCCTCCGGTACCTGCTGGAAGGCCCGCAGCAGTACCTCGATTCCTTTGTAGGATCTCAACTGAGCCACGGTGAGAATGTCGAATCGTCCCCCCTCGCGGTCGAAGGCTGGATACGAGAGGTGGTCCGCCCCCCAGGGGATGACGAGCACCCTGTGAAGTCCTCGGTCGAGAAGCAACCGCTCGTAGGCTCGCGTGGTTACGACGACGGCGTCGGCCAAACGAAGGATCCGCCGGTGCAGGCGATTGTAGAGCCGGCAAAGGTGCCGAAATCCAGGGACGTCCAGCTCGAAATGATGGGTATAAACCACCTTCGGGCGCGTCTTTCGGGTCATCGTGAGACGTATCAAAAGGAGGAACATCTCGCTGAACGTCGGAGCCGGACCGTGAATATGAACGCAGTCGCACCGCAGAAGCTCACGGCGGATCGAAGGCCATCGAAGAAAGAAGAACGACAATCTGAGCTCTCCCCAGATCAGCTTCGGCAGGCTGCGCATGGTGAGGGTGTCAAGCTCGTGCCCCATCCGGCGGTAGTGCTCGATCAGGAGCTTCGCCGTCAAGGCGACTCCACTGCGCGCCGGCGGGAGCTCGGAGACCACGAGAAGGATTTTCATGGGCGTCGTAGCCAACCGCTCTCCTCTAGAGAGCGGCAGGAAGTACGATACCGAATTTGCGCCTCGTGGAGAAGTGCATATATTCTTCATCCCACTGGGGTGCCGGAACGAAGTCTGGTCCGGCGCTCCGGCGCCGGGAGAGACCATCGATTGCAAACCGAGGCTACGAGTCCCTTTCTGACCGAGGAATGCGAACTCCAGCAGCAGGACTCCTCCGCGAAGGACGCCTCGAGACCAGGGGTCGGCTCGGTCCCGAGTTGTCTCGTCTGCGGCGGAATGCGACTGGGAACGATCCATCGCACGGCGCACCAGGTCCTGCTGCGCTGCAAGGATTGCCGTCTGGTGTTCGGATGGCCCGTCTTCTCGAGAGAGGCCCTCCTGGAATACAACGCGATCTCGTTTCGCGGCGAGGGATTTCCCGAGACCGCGGGCTATTTCGATCGCTCCCGCGTGGGACTCGATGGCAGCTCGCTATTGCGGCAGTATCGGCGTGGGTTGGAGCAAATCTCCCGGGTCGTCCCCTCGGGAAGACTTCTGGATGTTGGCTGCGGAGTGCCGATATTCCTCGAGCTCGCCCGATCGGCCGGTTACACCGCGCAGGGAATCGATTCGGTGCCCGAGGTTTCACGGATCGCCCGGGACGACTTCGGCCTCGTCGTTGACAACGCGCCCTTCGACCGCTGCGGATTGGAAAAGGCGTCCTTCGATGTCATCACCATGTGGGATTTTCTGGAGCACCTGCCGGATCCCATGGACGCTCTGATGCTGTCGCGACAGCTGCTGCGGCCCGGCGGCGTTCTCTTCGTCAGCGTACCGAACCATCGAAGCGTTCTTCACGGCGTCGCGGCTTTGCTCGGGAAGCTCCCCTACCGTCGTACCCGTGAAATGGTGGACAAGCTGTATCACTTTTCGCATGTCTGCATCTGGTCGCCGCGGGCGATCGAAACCGCGCTCACCCGGGCTCGGTTCTCGCCGCTCGCGCGTGGCCTGGATGCCCCGGACCTGAATCGCTACCGCCTTCAGCCGCCTATCCGTGCAGGTCTCACCGCCATCGACGTCGTCGGCCGTATCACCGGGCTTCGGAGCCGGCTCTGGATCCTGGCCAGGCCCGCAGCCAGCCCGTCGATGGATTCCCCAGGGTTTCCACCGGGAGTCCGCTCGACGGGATGAGCTCGAAGGCTGGGAGCTCCGCGGACCGCCGCACCGCCGGCCTCGTTGCCGTGACCAGCGGTATTCTCGCCCTGCCATTTCTCGCGAGCATTTCGATGCTCGACGAGGGTGCTTTGGTGCACATCGCGGACCGCATCGCTTCGGGAGAAGTTCTCTATCGAGACGTTGCGACCGGGGTCATGCCCGCCGCCTACTATCTCCACGCTCTACTCTTTCTCGTCTTCGGACGGTCGCTGCTCGTGGGACGACTCTTCATGATTCTGCTGTTCGCTCTGGCATCGGCGGGTGTCTTTCTTACGGCCCGTAGCGTCACTACCCGCGCGGTAGCGCTTTCGGCAGCTCTGTCCTTCAGCGCTCTCAGCGTCAGCCACTGGCGCTTCCCCGGTTACGCCTCAGAGGCGATATTCCTCGTTTTCCTGACGCTCGCTGCTGCCCGCGTCTTTCTTTCGACCCGCCAAAAGAAATGGCTTTTCCTCACCGGCCTTGGGCTCGGCTTCACCATCCTCTTCAAGCAGAACTACGGCGCGTTCGCCTCTCTCGGAGTGGCGGTGGGCCTTTTGGCGGGCGCGCCCGATGCCCGTCGGGGATTTCGAGACGTTGCCACGGCGGCTGTCGTGGCGGCTTCGCCCATCGCGGTAACCGCCGCACTGTTCGCGAGCGCGGGTGCGGCGGCGGATTTCTGGTATTTCACCGTGCGCGTCCCCCTCCAGATCCCGTTCACGATTTTCGCCCGTCCCTGGCCGCCGCTCTGGGGAGAGCCCGACGGCCGGCTCTTGCGGGAGTTCGTCTACTACCTTCCCTTCGAGGAGCTGGCCCTGGACCTGAATGAGTGGCTGTACAGGCACCTGTGGCTCCCTATCGCCATCGTCCGCGTCACCTACTCTCTCCCGCCGTTGTTCCTGCTCGCCGCGGTCTTCGCCTGGCTCCGAGACGCATCTCGACGGCGCAAAGCGAGGGATCGTAGCGCGGGCGAAGCGCGGGACCATGCCGCTGGAGCGCTGTACCTGGGAACATCGCTGTTCTTGTTCCTCGGCGTCTTTCCGCGAGTGGATACCCATCATCTGGTGCTGGCTCTCGCGCCGTGCTTTCTGCTCGCGGCGTGGCTCGCGGGACCCGAGCCTCGCCCGCTCGTGCGCCGCGGCGCACTTTCGGTCGCGGGATTCCTGTTGATGTTTTCGTCGATGTCCCAAACGGCGGTGGTCGCCGATATCTACCCGGAACAGATACGAGACGCGTTTCTGGACCTTCCCCGAGCCCGCGTTTGGGCCGAGCGCTGGCAAGTCGCCGAGATCCGGCGCCAGGTCGAGCAAATCGAGAAGCGAGTACCCGCGGGAGAACCCATTTTCGTGGCTCCCGCGGCGCCCATGTACTACTTCCTTGCCGACCGGCCTAACCCTTCGCGCTATCCCCTCATTCTTCCGGGCGCCCTCGACGAGGAAGAGGTGGTGCGCACGCTTGAGAGCGCGCCGGTTCGCTACGCTCTAATCTCTGACATCGCTTTCGAGAACTTCCCGTTTCAATCCGTGGCTCCGCGGGTTTGGGACTACGTCGTCGGTCACTTCCGGCCGGCCGATGGAGTGGGATGGGAAGTAGCGCCCCACGAACCGTACTTGTATTCCAGGGGCTCCCGGAGGCGACGAGACCCGATCGACCTGCTCACGCTGTCGCCAGTCGAGAATGCCGCGGAGAAAGCGGACGCGGCCGTCCTCTCCGCAAGCACGGATTACGACGACTGGAGCGAAGCCCTGAGCCTCGTGCAGCCGCCTCTCAGTCCGACGATGTTCCAAACGGTGGCGGTGGACGACTGGCACAGCCGAAATCCGGATCTCGTCCAGTGGCAATCCACTTATCTCGAGCCCAGTCTCGTGGTTCGAGCTCCCGGAGGCTGGCGGAAAGTGCTGGTCAGCTGGGAAATTCCGTTGGAGCCGTTGGAGAAAGGCTACGCCTTCGAGTTCGCCTGCGCCATCATTCCCTGGGCGTGGTCGGGCTGGGTGGAAGGACAGGGGGCGCTGGTCGAAGTCTGGGTGAGCTCGTCCCCGGAAATCGCTCCTCCTCGCAGGGTGTGGTGGCGATGGCTGAACCCTCGCCACGTACCCGAGGACCGTCGCTGGCATCGGGCGGCCGTGGATCTTTCGTCGTTCGTCGAAACCCCGAGAGCGGTGGTGACTCTGGTGGTGGGCTCCGCCCCGACCTTCCTCGCCGCCGATGCCGCCGTCGCCTGGAGTAACCTCCGCCTCATCGTTCCCGGAACGGTGTCGAGCGCGCCCGATTCCAGACCAGCCGAGCCGCGAAATATTCGACTCGAGGAGGGCACGGCACGCCGCATGCTCTACTTCGAAGAGGAGGACATCCGCGTTTTCCAGGAGGCGGTGTCGCGATACCCCGATCTCGCGAATGCCCACGCGGCCCTGGCAGAAGTAGCGACCTCACTCGGTGACTACGAGCTGGCGTTGGCGGAGAGCCAGGACGCCGTTCGGCTCGATCCCGAAGAGCACCATTACTGGATGCGGCTGGGGCAGGAGCTGCAACGGGCCGGCCGTCGGGCGGACGCCATCAAGGCGATGACGGTGGCGCTCGAGAAGGCGCCCGGCAACTCCAACTATCACGCGGCGCTCGCGTCCGCTCTTCTGAGCGAGGCCTCTGGACTGGAGAAAGCGAGGACCGCCTCGCTCGAAGCGATACGTCTCGATGCCAAAAACGCTTGGGCCTGGACGCTCCTCGCGTCCGTGGAGCGACAGGCGGGAGACTCCGAGGCGGCAGCCCGGGCGGCCGAGCGCTCGGTAGCGCTCGAGCCGACGAGCGCGTGGCCGCATCTGGCTCTGGCGGAGTCACTGCAGGCGATGGGGCGAACGAGTGAGGCGCTCCGGATCCTGGAGCGCGCGGCTTCGCTGGACATGCTGGACAGGGACCCGGGAGCCCGATCCGCGCTCGCGCGGAACCTGCTCGCCTGCGGAAGGCCAGAGCGGGCGCGAGAGGAAGCGCTCGCGGCGACCGAGCAGGCCCCGAGGTCGGAGGCGAGCTGGACCGTACTGGCCCAGGTGGAATCGACCCTGGAACAGTGGGAACCCGCGGTCCGTGCGTGGCGTGAGGCGGCTCTGCTGGATCCGGAAAACTCGTCGCTCCTCGTTCAACTCGGGCGTGCGCTCGTGAAGTCGGGTCGCGGGGATGAAGCTCTCGATGCCCTTCTCGCGGCGAGGACTCTGGCGGAAGGCGATGCTTCGCGGCTCAGGGAGGTAGCGATCGTCCTCGACGAGCTGGATCGGCCGGACGAGGCGCTCGATACCTGGCGAATCGTGCGCCGCCTCGCGCCCGAGGGAGCGCTGAAGGAGGAAGCCGGGCGCCGCTTCGGCTCGACCCCGCGACGGGAGTGAGCGGGCGGCTCGTCGCAGAGATCAAGGCTCCACCGTCCTTCGGAGATACCTCGTAAGGGGGAAGCGCCTGCGGGACTCGGCCATGAGGCGCGCTCCTGCCGGCCTGGTCGGCGGCAAATCGATCGCTTTGTGGCGGTAGCCGTTGTGCTCGACCACGAACAGGAGGCCGCGCTCGATGGCATGCGCCAGCGTGCCGTCGGTCTGGCCCTTCTCTTCCGGAAACTCTTCCATCGAGAAGTCGAAATCGATCAGTGTCGAAAGGGCTTTCGGTCGAAACCAGAACATGGAGCCGGCAGGGAATATGCATGGAGACGCGGGGTCGAAGTCGATGTTGAGCCACGAAAACAAGTCGCTCATCGGGCCGCGATTGTTCCCCCATGAGATCGACGACTGAATCTCCGGGACGTAGGTGGGGTAGAGGAGCCCCAGCTCCGGATCCCGATCGAACTCGCCGACGATCTCGCGGATCTGGGCATCACTGCCGAGGAGCCGGTCGAGGAGGAAGCCGCGCCAGCCGCTCAGATTCGGGGCATGAGGGCTCTTCTTCGAGTGCACTTTGCATACGAGATCGTAGTCGTAG
>CAZKNR010000432.1:0-21549 GCA_964553925.1 uncultured Acidobacteriota bacterium | reverse complement strand
CCAGGAAGCGGAGGAGCAGGAGCGGCTCCAGGCGTTCCAGGGCTACCAGGTGAACGCGTCCTTGATGTCGAAAGCGAAGGCGGGGGCGCTCTTCATGCACTGCCTTCCCGCTCATCGAGGGCTCGAAGTGGCGGAGGACGTTATCGACGGTCCGCAGAGCGCCGTCTGGCTCCAGGCGGAAAACCGTCTGCACGTGCAGAAAGCGCTTCTCTATCTGCTCCTGGGCCACTGATTTCGGCTACTTCGTCGCCAGGTGCAGGGCGACGATTCCTCCGCTGAGTCTCGAGTAGCGCGGCTCGGAGAACCCCGCCTCTTCCAGGAGACCCAGGAGAACCTCCGGGACCGGGAACCCCCGGATGGACTCGGCGAGGTAGCGGTAGGCCTCCTTTCTCGAGAGAAGACCACCGATGGCGGGAAGGACGAAGCCGAGGTAGATCCGGTAGGGAAGCTTCAGCCATCCCCGGTTCGGCTGCGAGAACTCCAGGATCGCGAGCCTCCCTCCGGGTTTGAGCACCCGCCGGATCTCGGCGAGCCCCGCTCTCATGCTTTCCAGGTTTCGAATCCCGAATGCGATGGTCGCGCGATCGAAGAGATCGTCGCCGAACGGGAGCGCGAGGGTATCGGCGCAGGCGAGGGCGATGGGCCGGCCTGCCGACGCCGACTTCTCCCGCGCTCGAGTGAGCATGTTCCAGGTGAAATCGCACGCGGTGCACGGGGACTCCCGTGCGATCTCGAGCGCGAGATCGCCCGTGCCGCAGCAGAGATCGATGACCCGGTGCTCCGGCCGAAGCTCGAGGCTTTCGACCAGAAGGCGCCGCCACACGCGGTCGATACCGAGGCTCAAAACGCGGTTCAGAAGGTCGTACCGAGGGGCGACGCCCTCGAACATCTTCTTGATCGCCGACGCGTCTGGCATCCTTGGTACTACTCTCCTTGAATCCAATACAAGGGGGATAGGGGGACAGGAGGGGATAGGGAGATAAATTCCAATAGGTCCTGATTCATCTCCCCATCTCCTCCCATCTCCCCATCCCCCTTTCTTACACTTTTCGGCGCTTTCCAACACCGAGGCTTTCGAGAGCCCAGGCGATCTCCGTCATCGGGAAGGACTCCACGATCTCGACTCGTCCCCATCCGACGGGAAGAACGAAGCGAAGCCCCAGCATTCCGATCTTCTTGTCTTTCGAGACCGCGTCGAGGGTCCGGCGCTTCGAGAAGCTTCGGAGCGAGGGAAGGGGGCCGACGCTCCGGACCGCGGCCTCGAGCCTCGCCGCGAGAGACGCGCTCAGGGTCTCGCGCCGGCGGGCGAGCCGGATCGCCCCCACCATTCCCCAGCCGACGGCCTCCCCGTGGGTGAGTTTTCGATAGTCGCCCGCCGCCTCTAGCCCGTGGCCGATCGTGTGGCCGAAATTCAAGATCCGCCGGAGACCTTGCTCGCTCTCGTCCTCGCGCACCACCTCGAGCTTGCGCGAGGCGCCATCGGCGATCGCGTCAACGAGCCCCCGCTCCCCGGGACGAGGGGGCGCCGACTCCATTCGCTTCAAGAGCCGCGGCCTGCCGATGAACCCGTACTTGAGGAGCTCGAAAAGACCCGAACGAAACTCTCGCTCGGGAAGGGTCAGAAGGAGCGCCGGATCGAGGAAGACCGCGCGTGGCCGGTAAATCGCCCCGATGAGGTTTTTCGCCCGGGGATGGTTGACCCCCACTTTCGCTCCGATGGCGCTGTCGATCTGGGCGAGGAGAGTCGTCGGCACCTGGGCGTACGGGACGCCCCGGAGGTAGGTCGCCGCGACGAAGCCCGCGGTGTCCCCGACCGTGCCTCCTCCGAACGCGACCAGGGCGTCTTCTCGAGTGAACCCATGGCCGACGAGCCGGTCGTAGAGCGATGACACCGTGTCGAGCGTCTTCCGCTCCTCGCCCTCCGGCATTTGGAGTGCGACCATGTCGACTCCCGCGCGGAGGAAGCTCGATTGGAGCTCGCTCCCGTGGAGCTTCCATATCCTCTGCTGGCTGAAGACGCCGATCCGCCGCCCTGGCCAAAGCTTTCTCACTTGAAAGCCCAGCTCGTGAAGGAGACCCTCCCCGAGGTAGACCGGGTATGGATCGGAACGGCGGTGCAGCCCTCGAACGCGCGCGGGCGAGCTCATGCGCCCGCGAGCTTATTACTTCGCTCGTCAATTACCTAAACCCATACAGGGGGGATAAGGGGGAGGGGAGGAGATAGGGGGATAAACTGATTTCATCTCCAAATCTCCTCTTATCTCCCCATCCCCCTTTCTTGAACTCAGCGAATCCAGCCTGGCATGGCTCCGTCTTTCCGCGCTCGCTCGCGGAACCGTTCCTCGAGTTGCCGGCGCTCCTCGCTCAGGGCGCGGACCGAGTCCTCGAGGAGGCCGATCGAGGGATCTTCCGTCAGCCATTCACGGCTCCTTCGTTTGGACCGCTTCTCGTTGAGGCGCCACTCGAGGCGTTTCAAGTTCGCTTCGAGCTTCGCCACCTCCCGTTCGTGCTGTTCTGTCTCCTTTCGCCAATGAACTCTTTCCCGCGTCAGGTCCCGCGGCGCCGCGGGGGGTGGCCGCGGAGCCGCCGGGGGGGGCAGAGGCACGGAGTCCGTCCCTCTGTCGCGACGATATCGCTCGAGATCGTCTTCGCCGAAGGAGCGCACCGGCTTTCCGGCGTGGGCGGTCCTCCGGGCTCTCTCCCGCCGCGCGAGCGAGGGCAGATCCAGGGCGTAGACCGCGGTCGAGGCCACGGTCAGGCATAGCAGAAAAAATACCAGTTTCATGAGTCACCTCCTCAGAGCCTTCCGCTCTCAATCGCAAAGGACGAGAAAGCGACCCCGAAACCTCCCTCATGGCTTCGATTGGCCTGCACGGAATTCACGGAACATGGCCATGCCATGCCTGCAGGGCCTGTGTTACGCTCTCGCGGGGCTCTCCCTCCACGGATGAACGGTTCCAACGGCCGCGGTGAAGACGTCGATATCGTCATGGCGGCCCGCCGGACGCGCATGGTGGAAGAACAGCTCGTCCGGAGAGGGATAAAGGACAAGAGAGTGCTCGAAGCGATGTCGCGTATCGAGCGCCACCGGTTCGTCTCTGAGCCCCACCTGGTGAACGCCTACGGCGACTTTCCCGTCCCTATCGGGGACGAACAAACCCTTTCCCAGCCCTATATCGTCGCCCTCATGACGGAAGCGCTCGGTCTCGAAGGGCACGAGAAGGTAGTCGAGATTGGGACTGGCTCCGGGTATCAGACCGCGGTCCTGGCGGAGCTCGCGCGAGTGGTCTACACGGTGGAGGTTCTGGAGGAACTCTCCTCTCGGGCGCGCGAGACGCTACTCCACCTCGGGTACGAGAACATCCACTATCGCGTGGGCGACGGAAGGCAGGGCTGGCCCGAAGAAGCCCCCTTCGACGGAATCCTCGTGGCCGCCGCCCCGCTTACGGTCCCGCCGCCCCTGCGAGAGCAGCTCTCTCGGTCCGGCCGATTGGTGCTGCCGGTCGGACCCTCGGAGGAGCAGGAGCTCGAGCTCCACGTTCGCGACGCGAGCGAGCCCGAAGGCTACCGCGTACGCAGTCTCGGCGCGGTTCGATTCGTGCCGCTGGTCTGACGGAGGCTATTTCGGGGGCTTCTGCCGGTCCCGTCCCACGAGCCAGGCCACCCCGATCGAGAACACGTAGAGCGCCACCATGGGCGTCGCCATGAGAGTCTGGGTGACGACGTCCGGCGGGGTCAGGACGGCGGCGACGATAAAAATGATGAGGACCGCGTATTTGAAGTTCTTCCAGAGGAACGACGCGCTTACCAGGCCCATGCGAGCGAGGAGGAAGATCACCGTCGGGATCTGGAAAACGGCGCCTGCGGCCAGGACGACCTTGCTGTAGAAGGAGAACACTTCGGAGACGGTGAGGCGGATGGCGACGTCCTGGCTTCCGAACGTGGAGAAGAACTCGACGGCGATGGGAAACATCACGTAGTGGGCGAAGACCGCGCCCGCGATGAAGAAGAAAGACCCGAAAGCGATGAACGGAACGGCGAATTTCTTCTCGTTCTCGTAGAGGCCGGGGGCGATGAAGAGCCATATCTGGGAGAGCCAGATCGGCGACGACAGGAAGATGCTGATGAAGAACGACATCTTCAGATGAAGGACGAAGATCTCGGGGACCGCGGTCGCGATGAGCTCGCCGCCTTCGGGGAGCGCCGATTGGAGCGGCCCCATGAGGAAGTCGAAGATTTGCGTGGATACCGTGAAGCACAAGACGAAGGCGCCGAAGAGGCCCAAAACGGCGCGGATGATACGCCGCCGGAGCTCGTCGAGGTGCTCCAGAAACGTCATCTTTTCCGGAGACAGCTCTTCGCGGGGCGGCGGCAAGGCCTGGGTGTCTGCCATGCGAACGAAGCGGGGGGAACGCTAGACTTTCTGCTCGGGCTGCTCGGGCTGCACGGGTGCTTCGGTCTCTCCCACCCCCGCTCGAGCCGGCTCGGGCTCGGCCAGGGACGCTTCCGCCGCTTTCTCGGCTTTCTCGAGGAGAGCCTTTGCCTCACGGCCGATGCTCTCGATCGGCTCCATGATCTCGCGGCGGGTCTCCTCGACTCGGATCTCCTCCTCGAGGGTGCTCCGGAGCTCGTTACTCGCCCGCTTGAACTCCGCGATGCTCTTTCCGAGCGATTTCCCGAGCTGCGGGAGCTTTCGGGGCCCGAAGACGATGAGGGCTATGACGAAGATGATGATGAGCTCTTGCATTCCTATCGGGCCCAACATGTGGCTGTCGCCTCCTGGCGAACGTTCATTATAGGTCGAAGGGTTCGGCAAACCAACCGCGTGGATGGGTGCTTACCGGGGTTTTACACACCCCGGCGGCTCTGCTAGGATGGGAAAAATGCTCAGCATCGTAAGAAAACCGCTCCACCCAATCGACCGAGGCGTTCCTGCATGAAGAAATCAGCCCTCGCCGTCGCTTCCTCCCTCGTCATCGCCGGCGCCGTGATAGGCGGCCTCTCTGGAAGCCGCGCCCAGGCCAAGGCCGATCGCTACACCGAGTTTCTGAGGCGCTACACCCACGTCCTCAAGGTGGTGGAAGACGAGTACGTCACCGAGGTCGACCCCAAGGAGCTGGTCCACGCTTCCATCCGGGGAATGCTGCGGACGCTGGACCCGCACTCCAACTTCCTTCCGAAGCAGGAGTACACCCAGCTCCAGGAACGCCAGCAAGGGAGCTACCACGGGCTCGGGATCTCGGTCCAGATGCGGGACGGAAGCCTCACGGTCATCTCGCCCTTCGAGGGGACGCCCGCGTACCGGCTGGGCATCCGCTCGGGCGACGTGATCTCGAAGATCGAGGGCGATGAGACCCGCGGCATGGAGCTGGACGACGCGGTGAAGCGCCTTCGCGGCCCGAAGGGAAGCGAGGTCACCATCTCCGTCACCCGGGCCGGCTACGACCAGCCGCTCGATTTCACCATCGTTCGCGACAAGATCGATCTCCGGAGCGTCCTATACGCGTTCCTCCTGAAGGACGACGTGGGCTATCTTCGAATTTCCGATTTCACCGAGACGACCGAGGACGAGCTTCACGAGGGCCTGGTCGAGCTTCAGATGCAGGGCGCGAAGAAACTGGTGCTGGACCTCCGCGACAACCCCGGCGGCCTCCTCGACCAGGCGGTCGCGGTCTCCAACAAGTTCTTGAAGAAGGGTGCCCTCATCGTCTACACCCGCGGCCGGACCGACGGATCGGACTACGACTACGTGGCGACCCGCGCGAGCTCGCACCTCGACATGCCGCTCGTGGTTCTCGTCAATCGCGGGAGCGCCTCCGCCTCCGAGATCGTCTCCGGTGCGATTCAGGACCACGACCGCGGGCTCATCGTTGGCGAGACCACGTTCGGCAAGGGCCTGGTGCAGTCGATCTACCGGATCAGCGAAGGCAACGGGCTCGCGCTCACCACGGCCCAGTACTTCACCCCGAGCGGCCGCAGCATTCAGCGCGACTACTCCGGCTCGATCGACGACTACTACTACACCGCGCGCGCGGAAGAGCCTCCGCCGCCGCATGGCGAGGCGAAGCTCACCGACGCCGGCCGGAAAGTCTACAGCGGCGGCGGCATCGCACCCGACATCCACGTGAGCTACCCGCGTCTGCCGCAGCCCATCCTCGCGCTCAACAGCCGCAACGCGTTCTTCAAGTACGGGACGAGGTTCGCCGCGAAGGACGACAACCGGTCGGTGGAGGGCGCCGGAGTCCAACCCAAGGAGATTCGGACGGCGAGACCGAAGAACGTTCGCCTGGTGGACCAGCGATTCCGCGTGAACGACGAGGTGCTGGAGGATTTCTTCGGCTTTCTCGACCAGGAGCAGATCCCGTACTCCCGGGAAGAGCTTCTGAAGGCGCGCGAAGCGCTCTCTCTTCGCATCGAGGTCGATATCTTCAACGCGCTCTGGGGCGCGGAGGCCGCCCAGAAAATTGCGGTCACCTACGATCCTCAGATTCAGAAGGCGCTCGAGTCGCTTCCCGATGCCTCACAGCTTCTGACCGATCCCTTCGCCTACGCGAAGCGCGCGGCTGCCGAAAGCCGGGAGGGGGAGGCCTCGAAACCACCGCGGCCACAACCTTGAGGCGACGGCAACTAGATCCAGCGTCGGCTTTCTGTTAACATACAACCCGTTGCGATTCCGCCAAATTTTGTAACTGCTTCAGGGAGGTTCATGCAATGGGACGCGTGCATTTGGCCGTCCTTCTAACGGTTGTGTCCGCCATCATCCTTGTCTCCTCTCCTGCGATAGCCGTCCAGAGCTCGTTTCAAGACGAGATCGCCAATCTCAAGAGCCCGAACGCCGACTCAAGGGCGAAGGCCGCGAAGGCTCTCGGCCTGTCGAAGAGGCCGGAAGCGATTCCCGCGCTCACCGAGGCGATGCGCGATCCGGAGCTGAAAGTCCGGAAACAGACGGTCTTCAGTCTCCGCGGCTTCAATTCCACGGATGCCATCGAAGGGCTTCTCATCGGGCTCCGGGACGAGGAGAAGGGCATCCGGAACGAGGCGATGGTGGCGCTTCTCGAAATCTACGCCGGCGCCGGAAATGCCGACCTCGGCGGGCCGCTGGTGTTTCTTCTCGGCCCGAGATACAAGACCCCGAAGCTCAACGGCCTCATCCCCGTCTCCTCCGAAGTCGTGACCGCCCTCGAGGCGCGTCTCCAGGACGAGGAGCCGGTCCTGAGGCGTCGTGCCGCGTATACCCTTGGGGTCCTGGGCGCTGAGGACGCGGTCGATTCCCTCGGCGCCGCTCTGAGCGATCCGCAGAAAGACGTTCGCATGGAGGCCGTCTCCGCCCTCGCGGCGGTTGGAAACGACGCGGCGGGTGAGGCACTGAGGGGTACGCTCTCGATCGCTGCCTCGGACGCGTCGTTCGCGGGGCACGTCGTCGACGCCCTCGGGCAGATGAAGCATCTCCCCGCCGGACCAGAGCTCGTCTCCATCTACGACGGGAACCTGAACAACCTCGGGGACCGCGCGCTCCGGGCGCTCTCTCGGATGGGCGCCCCCGATGCGCGCGGTATCTTCTACTACCAGATGACGAGCAAGCTGTCCGACCAGCGGCGATGGGCGGCCGAAGGGCTTGGAAGGCTTTCCGACAAGAGCCTCATCCCCGGAATGATGAAGGATTTCTTGAGAGAGCCCGATCCTTCGGTGCAGCTCGCGTACTGCTTCGCGCTCGCGCGGCTCGGCCAGCCCGAGTTCGTGGACCGCATCGCTCTCTCGCTCGGAAACAAGAAACTTCAGGAGCAGGCCCACGAGTACGCCGTCGAGCTCGGAAGCCCGCTCATGGACGAGCTCGTCAAGTATTTGTCGGATCCGGTGCCGGAAGTCCGGAGAGAAATGGCGCAGGTCCTGATGGAGATCGGAGATCCGGCGGCTATCCCGTATTTGAAGCCGCTTCTCTCCGACCCCAATGTCGAGGTGGCGGATCGCGCGAACCGCGCGATCGCGAGACTCCAGCAAGGAGACCTGTCGGCGAGCTCGAGTCCGTTTTAGTCCTTGGCCCTGAAGGGAGTGGCTTACCGATGCGCGTGCGCTTAACCTGTGTGTTCCTGGGTATTGCCCTCGCGCCCCTGGGCTGCGACCGCATCCAGGCTCTGAAGGATCAGCTTGTTTCGTCCCCGAAACAAGAAGGGGGCGCGGATCCGGAGCTCGAGGCGGTGAAGAACCTGTACGAGGGCGGGCGGTACGACGAGGCCCTTTCGACGGTCGCCGCGGTAATTCAGGCAAACCCGGGCTCGGCGGAGGCCTTGTACTACAAGGGGCTCTGCCATCTTGCGCGGGCGGGCGGGGCCGATCCCAGTGCGCCGGTCTCCCCGCTCTCCCCGCTCTCCGAAGACGAATCGGCGAGCCTCGAAGCCTTCGATCGGGCGCTCTCGATCAACCCCCGCCACGCGCCCTCCGCGATCGGCATCGGCGATCTCTACAGCCGAAGGGTTCCGGCCAAGCGCCGTGCCCGGGCGTCGAACGACGATCCCCTGGACCCCTTCGTGCTCGCGTCCGCGGCCTATGAGAAGGCGGTCGGAATCGATCCCAAGCTTCCCGAGGCGCAGCAGCACTATGCCCGTTTTCTGGAGCGCACCGGACAGCTCGATCTCGCCGAGAGCGCCTACAAAGCGTCGGTCGAGGCCGCGGCCGTCGTTCCCGAGATCGCGCCCGACTACTACCTGGCCTATGGGCGCTTTCTCTCCGGCCCGCGCGACCGGCTCGACGCGGCACTCGAGCAGTTCCAGCTCGCGCAGGTGTTCCGCGCGGACGACCCGGCAATCCAGCAAGAGATCGCGATCGTACACTCCCGGGTGGGAATTCGGCACTTCGAGAAGCAGGAGTACCTCGTGGCCGAGGAGGCGCTGAAGAAAGCCGATTCCCTGTTCACCGACCGGTCGAGCCCAGACGCGCAAAAGACGACGGAGACCCTCGAACAGCTTCACTCCATTAGACGCCGCTGAGCTGAGCTGTAGTATCATCCGGTATAGGCCGCAGGCCGCATAGGCCCGAGAGCCCAACGGAGGGGCCTCCGGGCGGGGGAGAGGGACGTTGCAGAGAAACCTTTTCGCTCTGGTCTTGGTGTTGGTTCTTGCTTCGACGGCGCGGGCCGACAACCCCGGCGACTCCGCCTCCTGGCGCGACCTCGTGTCCCACGGCGAGTCGCTGGTCTTCGGACGGTTCGTGGGAAAGTTCGAGAGCGCGGAGTTCAGCTCGCGCCGGGTGCGAATCCGCGACAAGAGCGGCCACGAGATCCTGCTTTCGGTCGATGACGGCGTCGGCTACATCGCCGAGACTCTTCCCCCCGGGACCTATAGCATCGTCGGCATCGAGGCGGTCTACGTTCCCAGGAGCCGTCCGTTCAAACCCGACAAATACCGGCCCATTCGGCAAAAATTCGGGGTGAGGCCCAAGACCGGCGACGTGAACGAAGCGCTCCTGGTCGTTCCCCCCGACCGGCCGGTTTACATGGGCACCATCGAGGCGGCGGTCGCGGTCGACGGAGTCGTCTATCGGGGCCATCAGCTTCGGGTTTACGACGACTACGACGATGCCGTCCTGAGTCTATCGAGTTTCTATCCGCGGCTCACCCAGAGCCTCGAGCGCGACGGAATCGCCCCGGCACGGCATTTCATCCTCAAGCCGACGCGGCGCGCGGACCCGCTAGAAAGCGTCGTCGGCGCCGACCAGCCGATCCTTCAGGCGCGGGAATACATCGCTGAGCGGAAGTTCAAGCAGGCGGTGGCCTGGCTCGAGACCTTCATGCCCACCAACGATAGCGAGCGCCACCAAGTGCGGCTTCTCGTCGGCGAGGCGCTTCTCGGCGACCGCCGCTTCCCCGAAGCGATCGAGGAGCTCGGAGAAGTGCTGCTCGCGAATCCCCATGAGCTCCGGGCGCTCCGGCTTCTGGCCCGGTCCCACGCCCAGAACAAGAATCTTCCCGACGCCCAGAACCTCTACGAGGCCCTCGCCGATGCGGTGCCCGACGACACCGAAGCTCATCTTTACCTCGGCTATCTCTTCGCGCTGAAGGACCAGAGGGAGAGAGCGCTCGAGGAGTTCGGGGCCGCCTTTCAAACTGACTTCGACTATCTCCTTCACGATATCTCTCCCTTCGCCGTCGCCATGCGCGTGGTGTTCGACGACGAGGCAGGCACCTACGAGCCGCCCCGGGTGGTGAAGTTCGACGTCCCGCCGCCGAAGGAGATGGGCTCCCGGCGCTCCGGCAATTCGAGCTCGATCGCGGTTCTCGTCGATCACCGCGGAAAAGTAGTCGCTGCCCAACTCGGAGGGGATGGTTCGGGCTCGATGCCCTTGCTGATGGTCTCGCTCGTGAGGGCGACGTATTCCCCCGCGAGCCTGAACGGCATTCCCGTTCCCGCGATCCTCTTCATGGGCCAAGAAGAGGAGTCCGGACAGTAGCTCGCAAAGCACAGGATTAAGAAAGGGGGATGTGGAGATAAACCCTCCTCGATTATCTCCCTCCCTTGTCCCCCTTGTATTGGATTCCCCACGAGGTGTATCGGCTTGACACACCTCGCCCCGCTTCGATACATTTAAAAAAGAGATCTTTCCGCAGCGCGCCGCGGGAAGTGCCCAGTTTTATACAGATTTCATTACGTTCCGGCCCTGGGACCCTTTCTTCCGAACTGATCCATATGCCTTTGCCATTTTCAGCCTAGAAAAAAGGGGAAAAACCGTGGAATCGGAACTGAAAGAGGGGGTCGACGCACCCGGCAGCGGGTCGTCTCTCTGGCCCGAAGGGCCCGAGATTTTCGCCGCCGCGGCGGCCGTGGTTCTGGACGCTTCCGTCGCGCCACCGCTCCCGGCGCCGATTTCGAAGCCGGCCACGAGGGGCGGCCGACGAAAGGGACGGATCATCGCCGTCGGAGGCGGAAAAGGCGGAGTCGGAAAGAGCCTGGTCACGAGCAGTCTCGGGATCAGTCTGGCACGCCACGGGCGCAAGGTGGTGGTGGTCGATGCCGATCTCGGCGGAGCGAATCTCCATACCTGCCTCGGCCTGAACAGTCCCGAGCGGACGCTATCTGATTTCATCAACCGCCGTGTCGCCCGGATCGAGGACGTGATCGCGGAGACGGGGGTGCCAAACCTCGGGCTCATCAGCGGAGCGCACGATCATCTGACCGCCTCGAACATGAAATACTTCCAGAAGACCCGTCTTCTTTCGCGGATCAGCCAGGTCGACGCCGACATCATCCTGCTCGACATCGGCGCGGGAATCTCGTTCAACATCGTCGACTTCTTCCTCCTGGCGGAGCAGGGAATCCTGGTGGTGGTCCCCGAGCCGAGCTCGATCGAGAACGCCTACCGGTTCCTCAAGATGAGCTTCTACCGGCACCTGTGGCGCTCTCTCAAGGCGACACCGGCTCGGAAAGTCGTCGAGGAGGCGATGGATCAGAAGAACCAGGTGGGCATCCGTAGTCCCTTCGATCTGCTGGAAGCGGTCGAAAGGATCGACGCCGCCGCCGGCCGTTTCTTGAAGGAGAAAGCGCTCGAGTTCCGGCCCCGGCTCCTCGTGAACCAGGTCCGTTATCCCGAAGACGAGCGGCTGGGCCACTCCATGTCGGCCGTCTGCCGGAAGCACCTTGGCATCGACATCGAATCCATCGGCGCCATCGGCTTCGACGAAAGCGTCTGGAAGGCGAACCGAAAGAAACGGCCGTTCATGCTCGACTTCCCCGACTCCGCGGCCGCGCGCTCCCTGGAGCAGGTCGCGCGCGCCATCCTGTACGCGAAGGCGGCCCCGGTCCCGGTAGCGACGGAGGCGAGGGCGAGTTGATGATGATGTTCCGCCGTCTTTCGGAGCAGGATTTCTACCAGGTCCTCGAGGTCGGTTACGACGCGAGCCCGCAGGAAATCCAATCCGCTTATGAGGACGCGCGCGAGATCTACAGCCGCGAGGCGCTGGTGTCGGTCTCAATCCTGACCGAGCCGGAGCGGCGGCGGGCCTACGAGCGCGTCGCCGAGGCCTACCAGACGCTCATTGCCGAGGAAAGCCGAAGGCTCTACGACGAGGGTCTTGGTATTCCCCGGAGGAGCGCGTTGCGCTCCCGGGTCGCGGTCGAAAGGCACGAGACCCCGCTCATCCTTTCGAGCCCCTTGAATCCCCTCGACACCGAGGCATTGAACGACGCCGGAACGCCGCCCCTGAGCGCTCCGCCCGAAAGGCCAGCTCCCGAGCCGCGGCGAAGCGCCCTCCAGCTTGGCTTGACCCAGGAAGCCACGGGCGAGTTCCTGCGCCAGGCGAGGGAGGCCCTCGGCCTCGACCTCGCGACGATTTCCGAGGAGACCAAGATCGGCTGCTCCATGCTGGAGTACATCGAAACCGAAAGGCTCGACCGGCTCCCCGCCCCGGTCTACCTCAAAAACTTCACCCTCCAGATCGCGCGGTGCCTGGGCCTCGACGACGAGAAGGTCGCCCGCACGTATCTCGCTCGCATCCGCCGCCTCCAAACTCACGCCTGAGATTGATATAGTTACGGGCTTCGTGCCCGAGATCTCCGTCGTCATCCCCTGCTACAACGAGGTGAGCACCATCGAGGCCATCCTCGACGCGGTTCGGGCGAGCGAGATCCGGGACAAGGAGATCATCGTCGTCGACGACGCCTCGAGCGACGGCACTCGTGAGAAGCTTCGATCGCTCGAGGGCCAGCCTGGCCTGCGGGTGATCTTCCACGAGCGAAATCGAGGAAAGGGGGCGGCGCTCCGGACCGGGTTCCTGGCGGCGACGGGCGACGTCGTGATCGTCCAGGACGCGGACCTGGAGTACGACCCCAAGGAATACGGAAAGCTCCTCGCTCCGATCCGCGCGGGGAAGGCGGACGTGGTCTACGGCTCGCGTTTCGCGGGGGGCGAGTCCCACCGGGTCCTCTACTTCTGGCACTACGCCGCCAACAAGATCCTCACGCTCTGTTCCAACATGTTCACCAATCTGAACCTCACCGACATGGAGACCTGCTACAAGGCATTCCGCCGGGAAATCATCCAGAGGATCGACCTCCGCGAGGAACGCTTCGGGTTCGAGCCGGAGTTCACGGCGAAAGTCGCGCGCATGGGCTGCCGCATCTATGAGGTCGGCATCTCCTACTCGGGCCGGACCTATGCGGAAGGAAAGAAGATAGGCTGGCGAGACGGGCTACGGGCCCTCTGGTGCATCGTTCGCTACAACTTGCTGGGCTGAAAGGGTTGCTCTGAGGGTCCGGATGGTTTCAGGCGTCGTGCGGCAGCAGCCGCCGATGAGGCGAGCCCCCAACCGTCGCCACTCGGGTGCGAGGTCTTCGATCGGGGCCGAGGTTTCGCCCCCTACAGGACTCGTCCAGACCTGTCGTCCCGCATCCCAGCTCTCCCCGCTATTCGGGTAGACCGCGATGAGTGTCCCGGTGGCGCCGCGAGCCGAGGCAAGCAGACCCGAGACGAAGCGGGGGGGAGTGCAGTTGATCCCGACGGCGATTACGGTGTCAGCGGCGCCGGCAGCGGCGAAGCACTCGGCGAGCGGCTCTCCGTGGCAAATCTCGACGTCGCTCCGGCAACTGAAGCTGACCCAGGCGGGAGGGGCGCTCGGGATCTCTTCGAGGAGCGCGACCACGGCTTCCGCCTCGAGCTTCGAGGGGATGGTCTCGAACGCAAGGACATCCGCCCCGGAATCCGCGAGCACTCGGAGCCGCGGGCGGTGGAAATCCATGAGCTCCGGTAGCGAGAGTCCGTAGTCTCCGTGATACTCCGAGCCGTCGTGGAGCGAGGCGCCGTAGCAGCCGATGGAGGCGGCGACCAGGGGCCGGGACCGCCCGGCGCGGTTCGCCAGATCGCTCCAGAACCGTTCCCGCGCGCGCTCCACGAGCTCGACGGAAAGCCTCAGAAGACGCTCCGACTCCCTCGTCCCGATCCCCCGAGCGGCGAAACCCGCGAACGTCGCCTGGTAGCTCGCGCTCGTTCCGACGTCAGCCCCGGCCCGGAAGTATCCGTAGTGCACGGCCTCGATTTCCTCGTGCGCCTCGACGAGGATCTTGGCGGACCAGAGAGGGTCTAGGAGGTCGAGACCCCGCCGCTCGAGCTCGGTAGCGAGCCCGCCGTCGAGAATGACGACTCCCGCACTGGATTCCAGAAACGCCGAGAAGGGACTCGTCATCGTTACGATCGTAGCGCTGATGTGTAAGAAGGGGGATAAGGGGAACGGAATTCTCGTTTTGATTGGAATAACGGATTAATTAATTAACGTCGAATTCGTGTCAGCCTGCCTTGGCTTTCTGGCCGAAGCCGCACGCGATCAAGAGCGCACGCTGCACTTCTGGCCATCGCGACTCTGGACAGGCTACACAAGGCTGCACCAATGCGTTCCCGTTGCGCCAGGGATACGTGGTCGAAGTTCAGCGCGCACGCCGCAGGCATCCCGTCGTCCGGCGTTAAAATCACCTCGGTCGTCAATCCCCGAATCGTTCGCGTCGCTGGCACGACGATAAGCTCGTTCAGTTGGTCGACGACCTCGCTTCGCGTTAGGACCAGAACCGGCCGGCGCTTGTCCGGAAGCTGGAAGGTGTACCACCGGATCTCACCGCGCTTCACCCCACATGCTCCCAGCCCTCTGCGTCCCAGGCAAGCGGCTCCTCGTCCTTCGAGAACTCGTCGGGAGCGGGTGGGACGGACGCATAAATATCCGCGTCCGCGCCCGCCGACGAGGCAACCAACCGCAGCAGTCGGACGCGTTCCTCTGGCGTCAGGCAGGCGACGAGCGGGAGAATGTCGTCGGCCGTCAGAAGCTTGGACATCGTTCAGATTCTACCAAGATTTCAAGTATTCTTTCAGCGATGTACTTTCTCGGCTACGACCTCGGAAGCTCCTCGGTCAAGGCCTGCCTCTTCGACGGCGAGACTGGCCGGGCCGTGGCGCGAAGCTCCCACCCCGACGAGGAGATGCCGATCGCGGCGCCGCGCCCCGGATGGGCGGAGCAGGATCCCGAGTCCTGGTGGGAGTCCGCTATCAGGGCGACCGAGCGTCTTTTGTGGTCGGTGCCTCTGAACCCAAAAGACGTCGGCGGAATAGGGATCTCCTATCAGATGCACGGCCTCGTACTCGTCGGGAAAACGGGCGAAGTGCTCCGTCCCTCGATAATCTGGTGCGACAGCCGCGCGGTCGAGATCGGAAACGAGGCCTTCCAGGCTCTCGGAGAGGAGCGCTGCCTCACGCACCTTCTGAACTCTCCCGCGAATTTCACCGCCTCGAAGCTCCGGTGGGTGAAAGTGAACGAGCCCGAAGTCTTCGGACGGATTGAGAAGCTCCTCCTGCCGGGGGACTATTTCGCGTTCCGGCTGACGGGACGCCCGGCGACGACGCTTCCGGGCCTCTCCGAGGGCATCTTCTGGGATTTTGCGGAAAAGCGCGTCGCCGAATTTCTTCTCCGCCACTACGAAGTGGGAGAAGACCTTCTTCCCGAGATCGTCCCCACCTTCGGAGAGCAGGGACGGCTTACGGCGGAGGCGGCCCGCGCCCTCGGGCTCGCCGCTGGAACCCCCGTGACCTTTCGCGCCGGCGACCAGCCGACGAACGCCCTCTCGCTCGGAGTTCTCGAGCCGGGAGAGATCGCCGCCACCGCCGGGACATCGGGCGTCGTCTACGGGGTCACCGACGTCGTCCGCGCCGATCCTCGCTCCCGCGTCGGGAGTTTCGCCCACGTAAACCATTCGAGCGAAGCGGTTCGGCTCGGAGTGCTCCTCTGCATCAACGGAACCGGAAGCGCCAATCGATGGCTTCGGCAGACGCTCGGGAAAAGCGGCTATGACGACCTGAACCGTCTGGCGGCCACGGCTCCCGCCGGATCCGACGGGCTCCTCTTCTATCCTTTTGGCAACGGAGCCGAGCGCATGCTCGATAACGTCGACCCCGGCGCCTCCTTCCGGGGCTTGCGGTTCAACAACCACGGCGAGGCCCATCTCGCCCGCGCCGTCCAGGAAGGGATCGCGTTCTCGTTCCGCTATGGAATCGGACTTCTCGAAGAGATCGGGCTCCATCCGAAAGTGATGCGCTCGGGTCTCGGCAACATGCTCCTGAGCCCGCTTTTTCGTGAAGCTCTCACGGGAGTGACCGGCTGCACGCTCGAGCTCTACCGCACCGACGGCGCCGAGGGCGCAGCGCGAGGCGCGGCTCTCGGGGCCGGGTTCTATCGCTCGCCTTCCGAGACTTTCCAGGGTCTCGAGCTCGAAGCCACGATCGAGCCGGACCGCGAGAGCGCGCCCCGCTACGGCGAGGCGTATGAAGCGTGGGCCGAAGGTCTTTCCCTGACCCTTCGCGAGAATCCTCGTCCGGGGACATGATCCTGCGTATGGTGCTGGGCGAGGGAATGAAGCTGCAGTCGGCGGCACTACTGGCCGGGCTGGGCGCGGCCCTTCTCCTCGCCGGGTTCCTCCGCAGGTTCCTGTTCGGGGTCGAGCCATTCGATCCGCCGACGCTTCTGCTGGTGCGCTCATCCTGAGCTTGGTCGCGCTCGCGGCCTCGTGGGGTGGCGCCGATAGAGGTCCTACGCGTCGATTGACGCGACAATTCTAAATGGCCTAATGGCCCCGAGGGCCCGATGGGAATGTCGCAATCCGTGAGACCGTCTGTGAAGTGGTTTCCGAGGCTCGGATAGGTAAAACGGAAGCGGTTCTATAGCAGTTTAGTCGCGGCGTCCGCGCGAGAATCCGCCACCGCCGCCGCGGTTCTCCTTTGGCCGCGCTTCGCTGACGTTGAGCGTGCGGCCCTCGAACTCGCGCCGGTTGATGGCGTCGATCGCCGCAATCGCCTCACCCCGATCGGCCATGGAGACGAACGCGAACCCACGCGGTCGCCCCGTGTCCCGGTCGGTGACGATGTGCACGTCCTCTATCGCACCGTGCTCCGCGAACAAGTCGCGAAGCGCCTGCTCGTTGGTGTTGTAGCTCAGATTTCCAACGTAAATCTTCAAGGACAGAACCTCCAGAAGGTGAGGCTCACGAAGTCAGGAAGCATCGTGGGCACACACGGTCGCATAGCCAGAACCATTCCAGCGCAATAAGTATAACCCGTCTTGCAAGGGGAGTGCTACCACGGAGACCTTACTGAACTAGCTCTTCCAGGCGACTTCGTAGTGCGCCACCTGCTCGTCGAACCGGGTCAGGATGGCACGCGCCTCCAGGGTCACGACAGC
Organism: uncultured Acidobacteriota bacterium; assembly: GCA_964553925.1. Lineage (GTDB taxonomy): Bacteria > Acidobacteriota > Vicinamibacteria > Marinacidobacterales > SMYC01 > DAISKN01. Next base: position 4,352 of record CAZKNR010000432.1, on the reverse strand, counting down.
AACGTCGGGGTCGTCGCCCGCGAACTTGCGCACGGCCTCCATCGACTCCCAGAGCGTGATGATGACGATCTCGACGCCCTCTCCCAGGCTTCGGGTGAGAACGTAGGCCCCGCGGTGCCCCTCGATGCTCGCGATGACCGGAAGAACTTTCTGGCGGAAGTGCAGGATGTACTCCTCCGCCCTCGCGGGTGTCGCTTCGGCGGTCCAGGAGCGGGCGATCATGATCTCTCACCTCCCACGACGACGTTCCAGGAGCGCACCCGCCACTTTTCGACGAGTCCGTTCACGATATAGGGGTCGTTCCGGGCGAATCGCTCCGCGACCGACGGGTCCTCGCCCTTGAAGACGAGGGCGGCGCCGTCCACCGGATCGGTGAAAGCGCCTGCGAGGACGAGCTCGCCCCGAGCGAGGGCCTTCTGGGCGCAGTCGAGGTGGGCGTCGCGCAGGAGCTTTCGTTTTTCCACATAGTCGTCGACGACGTCGTAGAGCAGCAAATAGTACATCGCAGCTTTATTTTGACCCCGCTCCCGCCTTCGAGCAAGTATGGAGGCATCGGAGGAAGGAACATGAAGCATTTCGCGCTGGTTCTCGCAATCGGTATCGCCCCGTCGCTCGCTTCCGGACAGTCCATCGAGCGGACCAACCCGGAGGGACTCACGAAGCCCGCGACCTACAGCCACGTGGTGAAGGCAGGCAACCTGCTCTTCATCTCCGGCCAGGTGGCGTTCGACTCCACGGGGAAGCTCGTGGGCGAGAACGACATGAAGGCTCAGTTGCGTCAAGTGATGGAGAACTTGAAGACCGCGCTCGCCTCTCAAAACGCGGACTTCTCGAACGTGGTCAAGATCAACACCTTCACCACCGACGTCGAAGCGTACCTGGCAGCCGCCGAAGTGCGCGCGGAGTATTTCAAAGGCCATCCCCCGGCAAGCACCCTGGTCCAAATCTCGAAGCTCGCGCGCCCAGGCCTGCTGGTGGAGATAGAGGCGATTGCTGCTTTGCCCTAACGAATTCCGGAATCCTTCTTAGTACGCGTTGATGAGGCGCTGCCACGCGCTTCCGCGGAGCGCCGGCGGCTCTCTGAGGGCCTTCGCTGCCTGCTGTGCACCCGAGCTGCATCTTCCATGCCTCAGGAAGTACAGCGCTTCCGCCAGGGACGACTCGGTTGGATCGCCGAGGGCGCGATCGAGGTTGTCGGATGCGGGGCAGTCGGCGGGGATGCCGTCGAAGAAATCGGTCTCTCCCGCGGCGTTCCGGCTCCGGAACGAGACGGGGAACAGCACCTTATCGCAGAAGTTGAAGCCATACTGGCCCACGGGCTTTCCGTAAGTCCGGTCGCCCACGACGGTCACCGGGATGAACGGCTTGAGCCCCTGGATGACGAGCTCGCTCGCCGACGCCGAGGCGCGGGTCGCAATCACGACGAGTCTCGGCACGTCCAGACTCTGCTCGGGGTCGTCAAAGCGAAACGTCCGGTTGCGGAACGAGTTCTTGTCGTTATGGGCCAGCTCCACGAAGGGCTGGGTGTTCGTGCGAAATCCGCCGATGAGGCTTCCGAGGTGGCGCGACACCTCGATGAGGCCGCCTCCGTTGTAGCGAAGATCGAGGACGACGTCGGTCACTCCCAGGGCCTGGAACTCGGCGAAGGCGGCGTCGAGCGCTCCCACGGAAGGCTCGACGAAGTTGCGAAGGTGCACGTAGCCCACGGGAAGCCCGCCGGCGTCGAACACCTCTTTCTGCGAGACGGTGGGGATGGTCACCGGACGCTTGGTGAGGACGGCGCTTCGTTCCTCTCCGAATTGACTTCGCCAGCGGATCTCGACGCTTACTCCAATCTCCGAGGGTCCGATGGCCGCGTCGAAGGCTCCGGCCTCGAGAAGCTCCTCGATGGACCTTCCGCCAATGGCCACGAGATAGTCGCCTCGGGCCATTCCGGCCTCCGAAGCCGGGCTCTCGGGGAAGACCTGGGCGAGCCGGGCGCGGCCGGTCTCGAGGATCCAACGGATGGAGAAACCCAGGCCGATGTACTGGCTCGCGGAATAGAAGGAGCTCGACGCCTCCGCGGAGGTGATGTAGCTGAACGTCTCGTCTTGAGGGCGGACTCGCACGGCATCGAGGTAGGCCTCGGGGGAAGGGTAGAGCGCGGGGTCGAGATCGGGAAGCTCCTGGTACCAGAGATACATCTCCCGAAGGGTGTCCCGCACGAAAACGTTCTGGTCGAGGACCGTACACTGACCCTGAGCCTCGACACGCCCGGCGCTCGCGGCCAGAAAGACAACTAGCCACCATCGATTTCGCATGATCATTTCTTACGCCTCGTTTCTCCGGAAAGGCAAGCGAATCCCTGGACGTCGCCGCGGCCCCGGCTGATGGCCACGATCTCGCGTTTCGAATAGAGGCGTCCCTTGCCGATTCCCGGGCAGAACTTCTTCTCGTAGCGCCAGGTGAAAGCGGACTCGACGGGGGTGAAACCTTCGAGCGGCAGAAACGGATAAGCCCGGCACTGAAGAGGCTTCGCCTCATGCACGGTGCAGGCCCGGTCCGAAAGGAAGACGCAGTGGCCTTCGACGGTTTTCTCGAGCTCGAGGTCGCACCCTTCCTCGCGGGCGGTATAGGCGGCGGCGAAGGCCCTCGGGGTCATGGAAAGCTTCTTCGCCAGGGCCTCGATGTCCGCGGGCTCGACGAAGACACTTCCCTCCCGATCGTTGGTGCAGCATTTCCCGCAATCGGGCTGGCACTCGAAACGAAGACCTCGATTGATCCAATCCACGTCTCGGCTATGATCGCATATTCGCTGGCCCGAACGAAGCTCATCGCTGATGCCAGAGGTAATCGTTGAGCAGGTTCTCGAGCGCTTCTTGTCTTCCGCTCACGCGCTCCGGCTCTCCCTGAGATTCCGCCCAGGACTCGAGCTCGGGAAGGGTCGTCTTTCGCGCGAGGATTTTCCGCCCCATTTCCGTTTCCCGAAATCCCCGATAGCGGTCCTCGAGGACTTTCGAGAAGACTCCGTCCCGGATCAGGGCATCCGCGACGAGAAGACCCCGGGCGAATGTGTCCATCCCCCCGATGTGGGCGTGGAAAAGATCGACGGTATCGAACGAGCCGCGGCGCACCTTGGCGTCGAAGTTGAGACCGCCCGCTCCGAGTCCCCCCTGGTTCAAAATCACCAGCATCGCTATCGTTGCCGCGTGGAGGTCCGTCGGGAATTGATCGGTGTCCCAGCCGAGGTTTTCGTCTCCGCGGTTGATGTCGAGGCTTCCGAGCCTCCCCGCGATCGACGCCGTCATCAGATCGTGCTCCCAGGTATGAGTGGCGAGCGTCGCGTGGTTGCATTCGATATTGAGCTTGAAGCGGTCGATGAGGTCGAACTCCCGCAGGAAGCCGAGAGTGGTCGCGGCGTCGAAGTCGTACTGGTGCACCGTCGGCTCCATCGGCTTCGGTTCGATGAGAAGGGTCCCTTCGAACCCGATGCTCTTCGCGTAGTCCGAGGCCAGGTGCAGGAACGACGCCATCTGCTCCCGCTCCTGCTTCAGGTCGGTGTTGAGGAGAGTCGAGTAGCCTTCCCGTCCCCCCCAGAAGACATAGCCCGTTCCGCCAAGCTCCAGAGTCATGTCGAGAGCCCGGCGCACCTGGGCCGCGGCATGGGCGAAGACCCGCGGGTCGGGGTTGGTCGCAGCGCCGTGGGTGTAGCGCGGGTGGCTGAAGAGGTTCGCCGTCCCCCAGAGGAGCGCAACCCCGGTCTCGCGCTGGAGCTTTCCCGCTTTCGCGACCATTCGAGGAAGAGACGCCGCATCGGGAGCGATGTCGCGGTCGTGGAAGCAGTAGTAGGCAACTCCAAGCTTCCGGAAGAGCTCGAAAGCCGCGTCCATCGTGGATTCGGCCGCCGCCACGGGGTCGGACTCGGTCCCCCAGGGCCGCCAGAAGCTCGCCCCGCCGAAGGGATCCGATCCCGTTCCCTTGAGGGTATGCCAGTAGCAGACCGCGAACTTCAGGTGCTCCGCCATCGTCTTTCCCGCGACCACGCGGCCGCGGTCGTAGTAGCGAAAGGCGAGCGGGCTCTTCGAATCCGGTCCCTCGTAGGGGATTGCATCCCGGACTTCGGGAAAGTAGGTCTTCATGGTCTTGCCTCCCGCGCCACCGTCATCACCCGTCTCGGGCTCAGGAGAAACGGCGGAAGATAAGCAGGGATGTTGGAGAAGGGGAGCACCTCGGGCTTCAGTTCGATCCCGAGGACGTCCTTCATGAAATGCCGCCGCGCCTCGATCCGGCCCCAGGCCTCGGGGAATTTCTGCTGGAGCTCCCGCCTCAGAGGCTCGTCGGCGAGCGCGATTCCGTCTTCGATGTTCGTCGTG
>CAZKNR010000431.1:0-3430 GCA_964553925.1 uncultured Acidobacteriota bacterium | reverse complement strand
CGTTCAGCTCCGCCGCGATCCGATCAAGTTTCGCGCTCCCGCCGTCCGTCCGCTGCACCATGCGTCCTCCTGGGATCCAACCCGGCGCGCAGAATAGCCGGGCGCCGAAAACAATTCACGCAGGCTTGCCGAAAGGACACGTCCTTCCTTGGCCAGTTCACGTTTCAGCCTCAGCGCGTAATCCACTGCCGGCTCCCCCCCCAGCGCCACCAGCGTCAGTTTGCCGCCCAGGTGCACCACCTGCACGGGCAGCGGATAGTCCGGCGGTTTGTCCCCCGGGTTGGGCCATTCCTTCAGCACCCACTTCGCATGGCGCGCGAGAAATCCATCCGGCGAATTGGCCCGGACCTCCAGATCCGCGCGCGGCGGAAGTGGCGCGAACGCAAGCGGGCAGACCCCCAGGTTGGTGGACAGGTTGGCTCCCAGGAGAACTGGTTGCGCCGCCAGTCCAGCCTCGACGGCCGCGGCCAAGCCCAACCCACGTTGCGATGGATCCTCATCGCTGCTGCGAGGGGCCGGATCTTGGTCCCCGCCGCAGCCCGTCAAGAACAGCGCGACTGTGTCCGGGTGGTCCGTCTCCAATTTCTTCTGGGCGAAGCCCGAATAGTCGCCGTTCACTTGGCGAGTGGGGCCCATCGCCGTATTGTGGCAGGCGCAGCCAAACACCACGCCGATCAGTTTCTTCTCCCGCGATTCAATGCGCAGCACTGGAACTTCATGGTCCACCGGTCCATTCGGGTTGAGGGCCAGCCGGATTCCTGTCGGTGTCGGCAATCGGCGGTTCATCGCGAGCCCGCAGCGGGAGGAACTGTAGGCTATCGTTGCCGGTGCCATGCTGCCCAGCGCCTTGCCGATGGCGATGTCCATCTGCTTTGCCAGGAACTTCACAGAGTCGTCCGTCCGTTTTCCCCATGCCGGGTCGATCCCCCAGTCGGCGACGGTCTTGCTGGAAACCATCGGCCCCCCGTGGGTGTGCGACGCATTCACCAGGAATTCTTCCGGCTTCAGCCCGTGGCTTTTCGTCGCCACTCCCAGGATCACGTCGCGCAGAGTCTGCGGAATCTCGATCAGGTCCAGGGTCAGCACCACCAGCCGGTTTTTCCGCCCGTCACTGAGCGCCGGCGCACCTCGAGTTCGGCGTATTTTCCCTTCGAGCGCAGCGTCGATCGGTCCGTCCGTCCCTCACGAAGCACGAGATCGCATGCTTGCCCGCCACTCCGCCTCCGTCATGGCCGGCGGCGGTCCGAATCGGAGTCTGCTGAACTCGCCGAAGAGCTTCTCGCGGACGAAGGTCTCTTCAGGCACGGTCGTAAAGAACCACGGCGCGCCTTTGCACTCGTCCTCCGTCGCGTCTGGGTGGGGTGCGACGTGGAACGCCCCTGAACGTGGGAGGCCTTCATTCTTCTGATACGGGGCTTGCTGGTACTGCGCCATGAACGCCCGAGCGCCCATTTGGAGCAACGCAGCACGAAGCTGCGCTCGGTCCTCGCGAGCGGGGTGAAGCGCCTCGCCCTTCTTTCGAACCACGCCACCTCCACGGAAGCTCGGGAAGCGCTCGTCCTCTGTTGCAATGGCGGGGAGGCTCAAGAGTTCCCATTCTCCATGGGAGAGGAGATGGGCGGTGAAATCATCGTGCGCGAGGCGCTGCATCACCAAGATCACGACGCCATTTTTCTTGTCGTCGAGACGCTGATAGATACTTCCGTCGTACCACTGCCGGATCGCCTCGCTCTTGGGTCGATCGTCGGCCTCGTGTGCGGCTTGCGGGTCGTCGATGATGATGAAGTCGGCGCCTCGTCCTGTGACCGCGCCCGTTGGAGTGAACGCGGAGCGTGAGCCCCCATGTGACAGAGCGATCTTCGAGGTGGTGTCCGTAAGCCGCACGTGGGGGAAGAGAGCGCGGTACTTGGGATGGGACATCAGGCTCCGCGTGAGTGCGTGGTGATCTTCCGCAAGGCCACGATGGCCCGCGACGCAGAGGATCTTCGTCGTGGGCTCCACCGCGAGCACCCACGCTGGGAAGGCTACGGAAGTGCAGAGGGACTTTAGGGCGCGAGGCGGCATGTTGATGATGAGCCGTGTAGTCTCACGGCGATGGCAGCGAGCGAGCGCGGCACCCAAAACCTGCGTCGACCAGTGTCGCTGGTACTCGACGGCGGGATAGAGCAGCCGAAACGCGAAGTCGAAGAAGGACGCTGGATCTGAGTGGTACATGTGCCGGATCGCTCTCGCTTCAAGATCATCCATTGCGTGGCTCCTCTCGCTCGTCGTCTTTAAGCTGCGCTTGTTCAACCAGCGCCCTGAGCGCCTCACGGTCCCCTGGGTCAGGCTCGAAGCCCTCGATCGCAACGTGCGACTTCATGAAGCCAACGACGAGCTTCAGGGCCGGCCGATCTCCCTTCAGGGCGAAGTTGACGAGCGTCTTTACGACCAGCTCTCGCTTCGTGGTCGTGCGTGCGCCCCCTCCATCGGTAATGCGGACGGGCAGGCTGAGCTCTTGGTCGAAGAGCTTCTCAAAGTCCCTTTCCACCTTGGGGCGCCCCTTGGGGTTCCCCGATTGGCCGGGCTTCCACTGGCTGGCCTTGGGGGGCTTCTTGTAGCCGACCTCCTCATCTTCGTTCTCAGACATTGCCCACCTCCGTAGCGCGGCGCTCTGAAAGCTCCGCAAAGGTCTGCCCGCTCTCCTCGTGGATCGCGTCACCTCCGGTCCAGCGTTGCCAGCGAGCGATCGCAACGTCGACGTACCGGGGCGAGATTTCAACACCGGCAAGGAGCCGGCTTGCCTTTTCGCAGGCGATGAGCGTCGAGCCGCTGCCGAGGAACGGATCGAGGACGAACTCTCCCCTTCTTGAGCAATCTTGGAGCGCATCCTCGATGAGCCGAACCGGCTTGATCGTCGGGTGGAGCCGGAGCGCTTCAGCGCTCTGAGGATCGCCGTCTGCCGCGTCGAACGATCGGGCCGAGGGGTAGCTCCAGACGTTGCTACGCATGCGCCCATGCTGGCCGAGCTCGAAGTGATTTGGGTGGGGGGCGTCTCCGTGCTTAAATGCGAACACGAGTTCGTGCTGGCTCCGGTAGAAGCTGCCCATGCCGGCTCGGTCCTTGACCCAGACGCAGAGGTTCTTGAGCTCTGTGTATTCGGCCTTTCCGGCGGCAAGGATCTCGGAAGCGTGCCGCCAGTCCATGAAGTGGTAGTGGATCGAGCCGGGCTCGCTGAAGCTGCAGAGCTGGCGCATCACGACGCGCAGGAACTCCTGGAACTCTTCTGGGGTCATCTCCCCCGAGCCCATCGGAATGTGTCAACGACTTTGAGACACCTGGTTCACGAATTTACTGTAGCTACTCTCCCTTCATCTCTCTGGACGGCTTCTTGATCTTCTCCCTCAACTGAGGAGGGAGAGGTGCTTCGCCTGTTTGTTCCGGCGGGCAT
>CAZKNR010000430.1:0-2317 GCA_964553925.1 uncultured Acidobacteriota bacterium | reverse complement strand
GTCGACGGACCCGCCGCTCGCGAGTCCGGAGGACATGACTATACCCGTGTGCGTCGCCGACGCCGATGAGGCGATCGCCCGGCTTCGCGAGCACCACCGCGTGTGGCTCCGGGCGCAGAAAAAGGCGGAGGCAAGGAATCCACGAAGGTCCACGCCGGGTCGCAAACGGAGAACGTGATCTCGACAGCCCCGAGCCGTCGCACACAGCACTCGGACCCACCCTGGCGAGACGAGTGCGGTGGCCGAGGCGATCGCCGCGGCCACTCCCGGGAGGACTGTTCGGTGCTTCGCCGCCTGGCGTCCTAGGGGGCCAGTTTCTGGTAGTTGCTGTTTCCGATCCGGACCTCGATCTTGTCCCCGGGAATCGACAGCACGGTCTCGGCGGCGTAGCGGCAACCACGCTGGTCAAGGTGGATCCTAGGGAGGGGCAGGAACGCCCTTCTCCATAGCGGGGATGAGACGACCGCACGTTTTCAATGGTGCGGCGAGGCTCGATGCCGATGTCGCACCACGGCCCGGGGTATGCGACGGGGGTGCGCAGCGACCCCCTTGCCGGCGCACCGGAGGCGCGCCGCTCTTCCGTGCTGTCATACAGCACACATCTTGCGGAACGTCCGCCTTCCCTTTCTTCCCATAATCTGACCCACCCACTGGGTCTCTGACTGGCCCACAAACTTCCCGCTTTCTTGCCTCGCTGCAACGAAGTTGGTGACCTTGTATATACATCGTGCTACACTATTCTCAGAGGTGAAACATGAGCCAGAAGGAAACCGAAATCCAAAAGACCCCGAGCACGAGCCTCCGCATTCCGGATCAGGCGCGGGCCATTATCGACCGCGCCGCCGCCATCCGCGGGAAGAACCGCTCGGAATTCATGATCGAGGCGGCACTCGTCGCTGCTGAGGACACGCTGCTCGACCAGACCTTCGTGAAGGTCGACCGGGCTGCCTACAACCACTTTCTCAAGGTGCTGGACCAGCCCCCGAACGTGGAGGGGTTCGCGCGTCTGATGAACGCGCCGAAGCCTTGGTCAGCCTAGGTGCTGGCTCCGACCCTTCTTACCGAGGCCCATGAACTCGACCGCTTCAGCTGCGGCAGACCCGTTCTCGATGACTGGTTGAAGAAACGCGCCCGCGCCAACCAGGTCAGCGGGGCGAGCCGTACTTATGTCGCCTGCGAGGGTGCGCGGGTCGTCGGTTACTACTGCCTTGCCTCGGGCGCGATTGCCGCCATCGATGCTCCCGGCTCGATTCGGCGCAATATGCCAGACCCGGTCCCGATGTCGATTCTCGGACGGCTTGCGGTCGATCTCGAATATCAGGGGCGGGGACTTGGACCTGCGCTTTTGCAGGATGCCGTTCTGCGCTCGCATCAGGCCTCCGCCATCATGGGAATTCGCGGCGTTCTGGTGCACGCCCTGGATGAGCCGGCCAAGGCATTTTACGAGCGCTATGGATTTACGGCCTCGCCGACGAGCCCAATGACGCTTGTTCTTTCGCTCAAAGCGTTCAAAGCCTAGGAGGAGAAGCTCGACGACCAAACGGACATCTACTCCTTGGGCGCGGTGCTCTACGAGATGGCCACGGGGAACCAGGCCTCCCCGGGCGAGACCAGCGCCGTTCCCGAGAAGCTCTCGCGCATCATCGGTAAGGCGCTGGAGAGAGACCGGGACCGCCGCTACCGGAGTGCTCTCGAGATGGCGGCGGACCTGCGAGAGGTTAAGGCGGCCGAGCCGTGTGAGCATTTTCGGCTCCGCCAGGGTCGAACGGGGTACGTTCGCGTACGAGGAAACCAAACGCGCGGCCAAGGCCCTCGCCGAGATGGGCTGCGACATCGTGACCAGCGGCGGCCCGGGACTGATGCAGGCCGCGAACGAGGGCGCGGCCGAAGCGCCGGCGCGCAGCCGCTCCTACGGCATCCGGGTGGAGCTTCCGTTCGAGCAGGAAGTCAACGCCTTCGTTTCTCAGGCGTTCGAGCACCGGACGTTTTTCACCCGGCTGCACCAGTTCGTGATCGCCTCCGACGCCTTCCTCGTCACCCCGGGGGGCATCGGCACCGTGCTGGAGACGATGATGATCTGGCAGCTGCTACAGGTTCAGCACCTCGAGAACATCCCGCTCATCCTCGTGGGGAAAATGTGGCCCGGCCTCATCGAATGGGCGAAGACCTCCATGCTGTCGACGGACCCGCCGCTCGCGAGTCCGGAGGACATGACTATACCCGTGTGCGTCGCCGACGCCGATGAGGCGATCGCCCGGCTTCGCGAGCACCACCGCGTGTGGCTCCGGGCGCAGAAAAAGGCGGAGGCAAGGAATCC
>CAZKNR010000429.1:0-13317 GCA_964553925.1 uncultured Acidobacteriota bacterium | reverse complement strand
GCGGCGCCTGCTTCAACGACGCCCGAGTTCAGGTCGCGGCGCTACGCTGAGCCCCTACTGCCACTACTGAACGTAGCCCAGGCTCCGAAGCCTTTCGAGCTGTTCGGAGCTCATGCCCTCGACGGCTTCCCCGTCGGTCGGGCGCGGAAGCGACAAGCGCTTCGGCGAACTCGTCGACGAGCCGGATGACGCGAGGTGTTTCGGCAGCCGGGCGCGAGCAAGCCCAACCGGCGCAAAGCAATCCCAAAAACAATTGAGAGCGGCGGATCACGGGCACCTCCTCTCGAGGGCGAGAGGAGGTTATAGGTCGAGGTGGAAAGAAGCAAACCTTCACAAAGGGCGCGAGGCTACTTCAGTGTCATCCGGTGCTGGACCATGGTCGTTGCTCCCGTGAGCCGGCTGATCTTTCGATTGCGCAGCTGCTGAGCCTTGACGTCGTCCAGCGGCGGCTGGCTGCCGCGGGCCTCGGTCAGCACCCGGCCGATTTCGAACTGGAGCGTGGCCAGCTCCCCCTTGTTCAGCTTCTTCAGGTGGGTGTGGTTCAAGAGCAGATAGCCTTCGGCGATCTGACTCGCCATGGCGTACGCGCTGCCGCCGATGAAGCTGCCCATGGTTCTCCTCTGATATTGTTCCACGACCCGGGGGAGAGCCACAAGAGACTTCGCCGGTGGGGTTCTCCGGCGCCCCGTTGAGGACGAAAGCAACCTATGCGACCAGAAGCTGAGCTCCTTATTCCTCCTGCAGCGCACGAGGACGATGCCGCAACAGAGATGGTGCGCGCCTGGGTGGTTGACAAGGCGCTGCACTGCACCCTCCAAATGGGCGTCTGGAAGGATCCCGGAGCATGGGGAATACTTCTTGCGGATCTAGCTCGCCACGTCGCCAACGCACATCATGAATCCGAGGGTCGCCCTCTGTGTGACGTTCGGGACTCTCTCGCCCGGATACGTGAAGCGTCCGAGGCCGAGATGAACGCCCCCACGGATTCGCCTTCCGGAGAGTTCGCATGAGGCGGGAGGTGCGACAAGATGTGGCACCGTGAACGGCAGACGGAAATGAGGCTTGATCGGGTGTTCGTTGATCTTCCCCCCGACAAGGTGCGAGTGTTGCTTCTCCCCTCGCTCAGCGTTTGGATGGAGGTTTCACCGCTGCAGACGCGGAGGAGTTCAGTACGGACCTGTGCGCTCTGGAATCCGACGACGATCTTCTTATCGAGCCCATCGTGCTCTTCGGCGGCGAGCAACTGCCCTTCGTGATCGATGTCCTGAGCCACGATGCGGACACGTCGGAGCTCGTCTTTATCGTGCCGCGAGTGCTTGCCACTCTCGTGCAAGAGGAGATCCGGGGAGCCTTCGGAGAGACCCCTATGCGCGTCATCTCAGGAGTGTCGCCATAGAATGAGGTCGCGATGACCTTCAACACGAGTTTTTCCCTGGCCGCGGGCGCGCTCAGAAAGAACCTCCTGAGAAGCGCCCTCGCCATGGTGGGGCTGGTCATCGGTGTGGCAGCCGTGGTCACGATGGTCGCGCTCGGCCGCGGGGCCCAGGAGCAGGTCACTAGCGAAGTCTCGTCGGCGGGCACGAACCTGATCTACGTGCGCGCCGGGAACTATGTACGCGGCGGCGATGCCGTCGCCATCCCGTCAGGATTCGGAAAGGCGACGACCCTCACCGAGGGCGATGCCGCCGCCATTGCCGGAATCTCGGGTGTCGCCGAGGTGACGCCGGTCGTTGAGGACCGAGCCCCTCTTGCGGCGGGGGAGAACGAAGGCTTTGCGCCCCTAGTCGGATGCGGCGCCTCCTTCGCCTCGATCCATGGCCTCGAGGCGAGTCGAGGACGGTTCTTCACAAAGGACGAGACCGGGGTCGCGGTCCTTGGAAGCTCCGTGAGCGATGCCCTCTTCGGTAAGGGCGTCGATCCCGTAGGACGAGAGCTCCTCGTTCGCGGGGCCGGCTTCACCGTGGTGGGAGTGGTGAGCGGGGACGAGCGGGTGTTCGTCCCCTTCCAGAGCCTCCAGAAACTCCTCGGCTTCGCACATCTCGACGGCGTCACCGCCGCGGCCGCGACCGCGGGCGAGGCGACGCGGATCGCGGGCGAGGCAGGGCTTCTCCTCCGGGCGCGGCACGGCCTCGACGATCCCGCGAAGGCGAAGAGCCTTCCGCGGGCGAGTGGTGCTTTCGCGATGAGAGGCTCGGGGCTGGTACCCGACGATTTCACCATTCGGACCGAGGCGGCGGGGGCGCTCACCAAGGGTCTGTACACTCCGGCCGCCGCCCTGGTACTCGCGAGCATGCCGAGGCTCGACCAGGTGACGTCCGAAGAGATGGTCTCGACCCTCGCGCGCGCGAACGCGACGATGACCCTTCTCCTCGCGAGCATCGCGTCGGTGTCTCTGGTGGTCGGAGGAATCGGCATCATGAACGTGATGCTGCTTTCCGTGACCGAGCGCACGAAGGAGGTGGGCCTTCGCCTCTCCGTCGGGGCGAGAACCAGAGACGTGCTCGTCCAGTTCCTGCTGGAAGCGGTCGCTCTCAGCCTCGCGGGCGGCGCTCTCGGAATCATTTTTGGCTTCGGAAGCGCCTTCGCGGTGACGGAGCTCCTCGAGTGGCCGACGCGGGTCTCGGCGAACGCGGTGGCGCTCGCCTTCGGTCTCGCCTTCGCGGTCGGGGTGATCTTCGGCTACTACCCCGCCCACCGGGCATCGAGGCTCGACCCGATCGACGCGCTGCGCTTCGAATGAAACGACGAATGAATCAGGGCTGGTGAGTCTGGTGGGGATCGAAGGCCTGGGGATCGAGGCGTTCCGGAAGGAACGGGAGCTCGATCTCGTAGCGTTCGCCCTCGTGGACGAGCGCGACGACCGCGCGGCTCTCCTCTTCGACCACGGGTTTTCCGTGCGCGGTCCAGCTTTCCCCGAACTCATCGATCTCGAGAACGAGCGCCTCCGCGTCCTTCTCTCCCGGACGCAGCACGGTGACCGTCACCTCGGACGCGGCGGACGCGGGGAGCTCGTTTCGGACGGCGTCGGTCAGATAAACGCGATGACGTCCCTCTGGATCGAGCAGCACTTCGAAATGGAGGTCTCCGTGCATGAGCACCAGCCCTCCATGGTGAGGCGAGTGATCCCCATGAGCGGCCCCGGCCGGAGCCTGGGCCTTCGGGGCCGGCGGCTCGTTCGAGCAGGACAGGAGCAAGAGAAGGTAAAGTCCAAGTTCAAGTCTCATCATTGCCATTAGGGCCATTAGGGCCATTAGGGCCATTAGGGCCATCAGGGGAATTCCGTCAAGAGGGCGACGTACTCCTGCCACGGATCCGAAGGGCGGCTCTCGATGCGGCGGCGCACCTGCTCGGGACCGAGCGTGTAGGTGACGACGTAGGTGCGGTAGCGGTCCACGAACCGGAGGAAGGCCCAGGGCGCGGGAACGAGCGCCTCGTTCTCGAGCCAAAGCACGCTTTGAACCCGGTCGCGCTTTCCGTCGAGGTACGCTCTTGCACCCTCGACGCGGAGCGGAGCGAGTCGACGCATCTCTCGCTCGACGCGGGAGTAGATCTCGGCTTCTCCGGGATCGAGGCCCGCGAGAGGAAAGAGCACTTCTTTCTCGAACCGGAGCCGCTCCTCGCCCGGGAACGCGAGATCGAGGCCATAGCTCGAGAGACCCTCGTGGAGAAGAGCTTCGCGGCCAGCGGTGGATTCTAGGCCGCGCTCCCGCCCGAGCGAACGTTCGCGAAGAACGTTCAGAACGTGATGGCCCGGGTAGGCCTCGTGGCTCGCGATCTCGAGGACGTTTCCGGCGGCGAGGGGAAAGTCGCGGTTCACCTGCATCACGCTCCGGTAGTCTCCCTGATAGATTGCGAAGGACGGCCAGGGAGCTCCGGAGACCATCTCGATCGAAACGCTCTCCTCCGCGGGAAGATCGAGATGCTCGAGCGTCCGGCGCCGGCTTTCTCGGAGGGCAAGGCTCAGCGCCTCTTCGAGCTTCTCGGGCGGCACCAGGAAACGCTCCTGAAAGCGGGCATAGCGCGGAGGGAGCGGACCTTTTCCGGGGAGCAGCCGATTGAGCTCCGTGCGAGCTCGAGAGATCTCTTCGTCGTCCAGCGGGGGAGCCGCGACCCCGTACACGAGCCGTGATTCCTCATCGAACGTCCGCGTCTTCGTGGTCTCGACGGCGGACAGCGGCTTCCCGCGCGTGGGCTCCGTCCGGCAGGCGAGGATCGGAATCGACAACGCCGCGAGGGCCAAGACGCGCATCGGAGTGCGAACGTACCACCGGGCCGCGATCCGGGTCAAAGAGTTGACAGTTGGTGAGCCCGGGCTTAGCGTAGCGCTCTCTTCAGGAGGTCTCATGACGAAACATTGGGTGATTCTGGGTGCGTTGGTCCTGTGGAGCTGCGCCGCTCCCGAGCCTGGGCCGAGCGGGGGGGAATCGACGGCGGCGAAGGCCTCGGCGGCTCTCGGCATTCGCTCGAACGGCGACACCGAGATCGCAATCGATCTCAGCCGAATTCCCGATGAGCTGAAACAGGTCTTCGACCACATCGACGAGAACCTCGACCAGCACGTGGTGAACCTCCAGAAGTGGATCCAGCAGCCCAGCATTTCGAACTCGGGAGAGGGCATTCCCGAGTCGGCGCAAATGGTGAAAGGCTTCTTCGAGCAGCTCGGCTGCCAGGAATCGCGGGTCTATGACGTTCCGATGACCGAGTGGGGCCAGCCGGGAAATCCCGTGGTCTACGCCAAGTGCGACGAGGGGGCGGAGAAAACGCTTCTCATCTACTGGATGTACGACACCATGCCCATCACCCAGCCCGACGCCTGGATCGTGCCTCCGTTCGAGGGCCGCCTCGTCGAGTACCCGCCTTTCAAGAAAGTGATGATCGGCCGCGGCGCCACGAACTCCAAAGGACCGCAGATGGTCCAGTGGAACGCCTTCATGTCGATGAAGGAAGTCTTGGGAAAGCTACCGGTGAACCTGATCTTCGTCGCCGAGGGAGACGAAGAGAGGATGTCGATCGGCCTCCGGCAGTTCGTTCGGGACCATCCGGAGCTCTTCGCCGACGCCGAGGCGATGTTTCGATTTGGCTCGCAGGGCCGAAGCGGAGGAGGGGAACTCTCGGGAGGCTCCGAGGGCTGCGTCTATATCGAGCTCACGACGAGCGGCGAGAAGTGGGGCCGGGGACCCGTCGCTTCGGACATCCACGGAGCGTACAAGCGGGCGACCGACAGTCCTGCCTGGCGTCACATCAAGATGCTCTCGACTCTCATCGCAGAGGACGGAAACAAGGTGCTGGTGCCCGGTTTCTACGACGGCGCCGTGCCCTTGAGCGAGAAGGAAATCGAGATGCTGAAGAAGTCGGCCGAGAAGCTCGACCTGAAGGTCGCTGCCGAGAACGTCGGTGTGGCGCGCTTCATGACCGACGACCCTCTCGAGTATTTGAAGATGTCGCAGTACGGCATCTCCCTCAACCTCGACGGTATTTGGGCGGGGAACATGTATCCGGGCGGCGCCGGCGCCATCCTGCCCAACAAGGTCACGTCGAAGCACAACATGCGCTACGTCCCGAACATGGACGGGCTCGAGATGGTGAAGAAGATCCGCGTCTATCTCGACGAGAAGGGATACCAGGACGTCGAGATGACCGTCGTGGGCGACGTCCCCTGGTCCAAGATGCGCTACGACAATGAGGCCGCTCAAGCGCTCATGACCACCTACGACATCTTTCAGATTCCTTACAGCGTTCCGCCGGCGGAGGAGTCGATCCTCGGTCCCTACTGGCCCGCGTACCTCTTCGTCAACGACGTATCGGGGCTCAACATGCCGATCGTGGGAGGCGCCGCGGGTTACGGAGCGGGGGCGCATGCCGCAAACGAGTTCTGGGTCATCGAAGGGGCGGAGAAGATCTACGGAATGGCGGGAGCGGAGAAATCGGTCGCCACCTTCCTCTATGCCTACACGGGAAAGATCCCGCCCGCGAAGACCCCGGAGCCGACGGGTAACTGAACCTGGATGGCGAACATCTCGGTACGCGATCTCAAGAAAACCTACGCCGTCGGAGAAGTCCAGGTCGAGGCGTTGCGAGGCGTCAGTCTCGAGATCCAGGACGGGGAGTTCGTCGCCGTCATCGGACCCTCGGGCTCGGGGAAATCGACACTCATGCATATCCTCGGCTGTCTCGATCGGCCGACGAGCGGACGCTACCTTCTTGGAGAGAAGGACGTCTCCGAGATCTCTTCCGACGAGAGGGCTTCGCTTCGCAACCGGCAAATCGGCTTCGTCTTCCAGAGCTTCAACCTTCTGCCGCGCACACCCGCGGTCGAAAACGTCGAGCTGCCGCTCCTCTATAACGGCGGGAAGCTCTCGCGCTCCCAGAGACGGAGCCGAGCTCTCGAGATGCTCGCGTCTCTCGGGCTTTCCGATCGCGCGCTTCATCACCCGAACCAGCTCTCGGGGGGGCAACAGCAGAGGGTGGCCATCGCCCGGGCACTCGTGAACTCGCCGGGGCTTCTTCTCGCCGACGAGCCAACGGGGAACCTCGATAGCCAGACGAGCCGCGAGATCATGGAGCTGTTTCGTCGTTTGAACCAGGATCGTGGGCTGACCCTGGTGATCATCACTCACGAGCGCAACGTCGCCGAATGCGCCTCCCGCATCATCGAGCTTCGCGACGGGCGGGTCGAGAGCGACGGTCCGGTCGTTAGGTCATGAGTCTCGAGATCGCGCTCTCGGGGCTGAAGCGCTACCGTCTCCGCACGGCGCTTTCCCTCTTCGGCCTCGCCATCGGCGTCGGCTGCGTCCTCGTGACCGTCGCCATCGGAAACGGCGCTCATCGGTCCATCCAGAACCAGATCCGGGCCGCGGGACTCAACGTGATCCTGGTGAAAGCGGGGAACTACAAGACGAAGGGAGACGAGACGATCGAAGTGCAGGCCCCGCACGCGCGGCTTGCCCCAATACTCGATCGCATCCTGAAGGCGCTCTCCCCCGTGGTTCTCGCTCACCCCGAGAACGATCCCATGGAGAAGCACGACCACCCGACGGCGGCGGATAGGCTCGGAGACGCCGAGGCGGGACTCGGGGCGGCAGCGACCCTCACCCAGGCGGACGCCGACGCGATCGCGGAGCTCCCCGGAGTCGCCGACGTCGCTTCGGGCGTGCACGAGAACGCCAAGATATTCGCGGGAGAGCGCCGCTGGTTCACCCGTCTGCACGGAACCGACGTCGATCTCCCGAGGATTCGCCGGGCCCACTCCCTTTCCGCGGGAAGGTTCTTCTCGGAGCGCGAGCAGAGGCGTGCGGAAGAGGTTGTGGTCCTCGGAAGCGTCGTTCGTGAAAAGCTCTTCGCTCCCGAAACCGATCCCGTCGGAGAGGAGGTCACCCTCTGGAACCAGAGCTTCCGCGTGGTGGGCGTGACCGCGAGCGCGAACTGGATGACGCCGGGAGCCGTCGGAGACGACGAGTTCGACGCGGTCTACGTGCCCGTCACCACCATCCACCGGCTCCTCAACGTCACCAATCTCAATACCATCACGGTGACCGCGGAGTCGACGGGTGAGGTCTCGAAAGTGGCGGCAGCGGTGACGAAGGTTCTTCGCGAGCGGCACCGAATCGCGGAGACCGCTCCGGACGATTTCACGGTCGTGACCCAGGCGAGCGAGGTCCTGACCAAGGGACTCCACCCGAACGTCGCCCGGGTGCTCGCGGGGAACCTCCCCAACCTGGAGCGCGTCACGCTCGAAGAGCTCTCGATGACCCTCGAGCGCTCGAGCCGCACGATGATGGCGCTTCTGGTGTCGATAGCGCTCGTGTCCTTGCTCGTGGGAGGGATCGGGATCGGAAACGTCATGCTCCTCTCGGTCACCGAGCGCACTCGCGAGATTGGAGTGCGCCTGTCGGTCGGCGCCCGCGCCCGGGACGTGGGCAACCAGTTCTTCCTCGAGGCTCTGCTCCTCGGCGCCGTCGGGGGAGTTGCGGGAGTGGTCCTTGGCGTCACCTTCTCCCGGATCGTGTCGGAGTCGTTCGGCTGGACCACGTCGCTCTCGCCGGGAGTGGTGGTCGTCTCCTACGGCATCGCCGTCGCGATCGGACTCGTCGCCGGCTTCTTCCCCGCGCGCCGCGCCGCCAGGCTCGATCCTATCGAGGCCCTTCGGTACGAGTGAACGGGTCAAAAATGCTAGACTGCACTCGCTCTATGTTCGAAAGGAGTTAATCCCGCATGAAAAAAATCGCAGCATGGACCTTCGGCTTGATGGGCTTCCTGCTTTGGGGGGGCGGCGCCGTCGCGGCCGCCGAGCTCAAGGTGGGTGATTCCGCGCCGGAGTTCGCGCTCGCGGGCACGGACGGAAAGACCTACAAGCTCTCCGAGCTGAAGGGCAAGACGGTCGTTCTCGCCTGGTTTCCCAAAGCCTTCACCGCTGGTTGAACCGCCGAATGCAAGTCGCTCCGTGAGAGCGGCTCTGAGATTCGGGCGTTCGACGTCTCTTACTTCGCCGCGAGCTGCGACACTCCCGAGAAGAACAAGGAGTTCGGCGAGTCGCTCGGGCTCGACTTTCCCATCCTCAGCGATCCCGAGAAGGGGGTCGCGAAAGCCTACGGGGTGGTCACGCCGGAGCGCGAGGTTCCGTTCCGGTGGACGTACTACGTGGGGACCGACGGCAAGATCCTCTACATCGACAAGGAAGTGAAGCCCCCGACGGCGGGCGCCGACGTCGCAGTACGTCTGAAGGCCCTGAGCGTTCCGACTCGAACGAACTAAAAACTCGACGCCGATTTTTACCTCCAAGAAGCCCGGCCCGCCTCGACGGACGCGTCGGCCCCTGGCTCTTCAAGGTGTGCCGAAACCGTGCCCTCGACGTGCGCAAGAAAGAGACTCGCACGCTGTCGCTCGAGGACGCTGTCAAGTCGCGTTGATCCGTAAGATTAATCGACAGTGGGGTGTTCCAAGGCCAACTCGATGAAACCATTGGATCTCTCCCATGGCTCTGTCGGTTTTTCTTACATCTTCGTGGGCTACCAACCATCGCGAAGTTCGTAAACACATTGAATACAGCCACTTCCAGCGTTGGCGTGACAATTGCTTCCTCGAGTCATGAGCGTTATTGCACATCTTGGGGGGTACGACAGTGAAACTTTTTGGGAAGATCGGATTATTCGGTTTGGCGGCGATCGCGCTGAGCTCAGCTCCCGCGGTGGCCACGCCGATTACTTTCGTCGGTTCGGGACCGGGAGTGTCTGGGGCTTCGCTCGCAGCTCAGGCTATCTTCGATATCACCGGGAACACATTGACCGTGACCCTCAGCAACACTGCGAGCGGCGACAACACAACTCCCTTACCGGGGCAGGACGTTCCGGGAAACACACTGACCGGCGTCCTCTTCGACCTGACTGGAAATCCGTTGCTGACGCCCGTATCGGCGACGATAGCACCCGGCTCTATCGTACAAGGCGCCCTCTGCAGTATCGGGCCCTGCGACGCTTTCACGACGAACGTGGGCGGAGAATTCCGCTACGACATCGAGAATATCCCGCTGACCCCGGATTTCCCGGGCGGTGCGGACCGAGGCATCGCGAGCGCCGGATATATCGGCGGCGCCGCGAATTTCGGTGGGCCGAATCTGGACGACCCAAATAACGGAGTCGTCGACGGCATCAACTTCGGGCTCATCTCCCTCGATCCGAGCTTTCTTCCGAATGGTGGACTCAATCAGCCATTAATTAGAAACCAGGTGATCTTCATCCTGACTGGCGTCGCTGGCCTGAACACTAGCCACATTTCCAGCGTCAGCTTTCAATACGGGACCAGTATCGATGATCCCCCCGAGCCCAATATCACCGGCAACTGCGTGGACTGCCCTCAAGACACGCCCGAGCCGGGCACGATGTTGCTTCTGGGATGTGGTCTGGCCGCTCTGGGACTCTATCGGCGGCGGCCGCAGGCTCGCGTCTAGTCGCACTCCGGCGCTTTGGTGATCAGTCGCGCGCGCCGGTTGCGCGTCAAGTAGCTCCACCCCCACTGGATCACGACGATCACCCGGTTCTCGAACTCCACCAGATAGAGAAGGTGGATGAAGAGCCACAGTAGCCAGGCCGGATACCCCCAGAACCGGCGACCCCCGACGAGCGCCACCGCCCGAGCGCGTCCGATGACCGCGAGGCTCCCCTTGTCGAGATAACGAAACGGGGGGAAGGGTTTTCCCGCGATTCGAGACTCGATCGCGCGCGCGACGTAGCGGCCCTGCTGGATGGCGACGGGAGCGACTCCGGGAAGAGGCTCCCCGTCCTGGTGAAGCGACGCCAGATCCCCGACGACGAAGACTTCGGGGTGGCCTCGAAGCGACAGGTCGGGCTCGACGAGGATCCTTCCGGCGCGATCCAACTCAGCTTGCGAGCGCGCCGCGAGCTTCGCTCCGAGAGGGGATGCTTTCACCCCCGCCGCCCATAGAACCGTCTCGGCCTTCAGAAACTCCGCCTCGCCGCCCCGGTCGATCGCAACCCCGCCCTCCTCGATTCCCGTCACCTTCACGTTCGTCCAAACCGTGACCCCGAGATCGGCGAGGGCCTTGGTCGCTCGGGCCGCGAGCTCCGGAGGATAGCTGAGGAGGAGCCGGTCCACGGCCTCGAGGAGGAGAATGCGCGAGCTTCTCGGATCGATGGCTCGGAAGTCGAAAGCGAGAGTCTCTTGCGCGAGCTCGCCGATGGCCCCCGCGAGCTCGACCCCGGTCGGTCCTCCCCCCACGATGACGAAGGTGAGAAGCGCTTCCCGTTTCGCCGGATCTCGCTCGCGCTCCGCTCTTTCGAACGCGTCGAGAATTCGGGCGCGCATTCCCGTCGCGTCCTCGATCGTCTTGAGGCCTGGCGCCCATCGAGCCCAGTCCTCGTGTCCGAAATAATGGTGCGTGGCGCCGGTCGCGAGGATGAGGAAGTCGTACGCCAGACCCTCGCCGTCCATCGAAAGCTCCCGCCGGTCGAGATCCAGATCGCTCACCTCCGCCTGCAGGACGCGGACGTTCTTGTCGCTCCCGAAGATCGCCCGAAGCGGCGCGGCGATGTCCGCGGGTGAAAGCCCGCCCGTCGCGACCTGATAGAGGAGAGGCTGGAACAGGTGGAAGTTTCGCCGGTCCACGAGGGTGATCTCGACCGCCGACCGCAGAAGTCCCTTGGCGGCGTTCAAGCCTCCGAATCCGCCGCCGACGATGACGACCCGGGGCGAAGGCAAAAGCTTCAGCTCTTGCGGTCGAGCTCCTCGAAGGGGATGGCCTCGTCCTCGAGCATGATCGGGATCGACTCGCGAATGGGGTAGAGGTACTTCCGGTCCTCGCGGAGGAGCCCTCCGTCGATCTTTTCTTCGACCGTTTTTCCCCCGCGGTTTGTGACCGTTCGCGATTGGATCGCGGCGTTCACGCGATCGATGACCTCGCTCTCGACGAGAGCAACCGGTTGTTTGGTCTCGGGACAGCAGAGAATCTCGAGAAGCTGCGGGTCGATTATGGAGGGCATGACGGGTACGCTAGCACAGGGGAAGAGGCTGGCGAAACAGGATTCCCGGTCACCCGCGTCGTTCATGAGAGGGGAAGTTGCGGTGTGGCTTGCGAGACATGATTCGGGAGATAGATGACATCGCCATCGTCGCGGTGCGCGCCGACTTCGGCACTCAATGCGGCGGGCGGCTCTTCCGGCCCGAGTAAGGAGGATCTGATAGACCGAGAGGGACCGGAAATGTCGTTCGGATGTCGCCACGACGGACGTCGGGTCGCCCGTGACGCAGCTCGAATGTTTGGATTGTTGGTCGTCGTCGTAGCCAAACTACGACAACGGCGAACGGGCTAAACGCGCCGGTCGCCGGACTGCGGTTACTCGACGGCGTAGCCGAGGGCCTGGGCGTTGTCCCGAACCCGTCTATCGCGTGTCACGATCGTAACGAGCTGTGGCGGTTCATCGAGCAACTCGGCGGTGGCCAGGTGCACCGCATCGAGCGTTCGAATGGGTTCCACCGGAAACGGCCTCCCCACGCGAGCGAGGACGATGCTATTGATGTCAACGAGGAACGAGCCGCGTTCGACGTCCGCAATCCCCGAACGGCTGCCTGTTCCTGGGCGACCGTCAATCGACCCGCGACCCGTGCGCGGACGATCGCTCGTGCGGCTTCTGCCAGCGTCACGTTCCGCCCTTCTGCCTGGAGCGCTTCGAGCGCAGCCGTGTCTTGAGGTCAGGCAAGCTCGCGAGCGTGCGTAATCTCACCCGGCAGTCGCTGAAGGCCGGACGACCCCAGGATATTCTCGCATTCTATCCGCATCTCGAACCCGAGGACGTCCGCGAAGCTGCTCTTCGCCGCTGAGGCCGTTCGGCAACGCGTTTCTTCCTCTCACCGCCAGCGAATGAGGTTCCAATTGCTGTAGCGATCCATGCGACATCGATCGAACGACTGACTGATTCGCCGGAGCCCGGAGGGGATTGAAAACGAGCTTCACCGCGGAGAGCCGGCCGATGGCGAAGACCATGAGCAGAATCAAACCCCGACCGAGAAAGGGATAGAGGAGCGCCGCGACGAGCGTTCTTCGAACGCGAAGTTGTCGACCACCTTTTGCGTGAAGACGATTCCGGCGCCGCGGGCGATCATAGAAGTCATAGAAGGCCCCCCTCCGAGCCGATGGCGGCGACGAACGCGTCCTCGAGACTATTCTTTCCCGTCACCCACCGCAGCTCCTCGGGGCTTCCGCTGGCGACGACCTTTGCTGAAGTGGAGGCCGGGTCTTAGAGAAGAGTTGTCCGCTTTCCCTTGCAGCAGGACCAGAGCTTGCAAGGCCATGGTTCGTCGCGACGTACCGTCTCCGACCAACGAGCCTACGTCGGGTTCTCTTACATTCATTCGCGAGATATCCTCCCCGCGCTGTTTGGCCAATGGCGGTAAGTAGCGCGGATTCCGACGGATGCACGGTGGAGGCCCGTCGGATCGAGGCATGGAACGAAGCTTGCTTGAGAATAGGCAAATTTTGAGGAGGAGAAACACCATGCGCTCCTATGTACTGATTTTCGCGGCGGTCATGTTCTTGGCTCCGCCCGCTTCGGCCACTCTCGTCACTATCAATTTCGATAGTCTTCCGGCGGTCTCCAACAATTCCCAGGCAGGAAATACGCTCGCCTCCAATGGCGTGACCTTCACAACCCTTCTCTCGATCCCCGACGCGGTTGCGGTCGGAGACATCCTTTCCCCCACGGTGTTCTCGAACACTTTCTGGTTAATCAGCAACTCCGACTCCGTATCGGACCCCAACTTCGCCGCAGCGACCAATGGAGGGTTCTTCGATCTCTTGATGACGTTCGA
>CAZKNR010000428.1:0-12258 GCA_964553925.1 uncultured Acidobacteriota bacterium | reverse complement strand
CGAGATCGTGGAAGCGACGATAGCCGGCGATCACCTCCAGGTCGGGAACACCTTTCGATCGTTCGAAGGCGAGCGCCGCCTGCCGCTGTGAGATCTCCGCCGCCCAGCGCGCGAGGTAGGGATTGTCCGCGAGACGCGCCTGTAAGTCCTCGCGGGTCGGAAGGGAAGGCACTTCTCCGAGGTCGCCGACGGCGGACAGAAACGCGGCCTCGGAGCTCCCCCATGTGGCGGCGAGCCGGCCGCGGGCGGCTCCCAGGAGGGCGCGCGCTTGTTCGGATTCCACCCGCACTGTTGCGAGAGAGATCTCGGCTCGGGTCTCCTCGATCGGCGAGACCGCCCCCGCGGCGACCCGGGCGCTGACGCTCTGCCGCACCTCGCCCACGGCCTGCATCGTCCGCTCCGTCAGAGCCACCGCCTCCTGCACGGCGAGGACGTCGAAGAACGCGCGGTTCACCTGGGTGAAGACGTCGATCCGGGCGGTCTCGTAGTCCCACGCCGCGAGATCTCGATCGAGGGCGGCGAGCTCCCTGCGGGCAGCCCGTTTTCCCCCGAGCTCCACGAGCTGGCTGAGCTGAATGGTCGTCTGCGGCTGAACGCCGGCGGAGCTCGCGTCGATTTCGTCGATCCCCGAGGCGCCCAGGTCCTCTGCGAGCACGCTCAAGATCGGATTCGGAAGCTTTCCCGCCTGGAGAACCCGCGCCTCGCGCGCCCGAGTCTCCCACGCGAACGCGGCGAGGTCGGGACTGTGAAGGAGCGCGAGACCCACCGCGTCGCGAAGCGCGATCGCGCCAACAGGGTTCTCGAAGGCAGGAGCCTGGGGCTCTCCGCTCTCGCCCGGCGGCGGCTCGTAAACGGGCAGATCCCGGCCGAGCGGCCTCGGGGAAGGGGGAGCGATGGGATCCTGCGTGGCGGCGTACGCGGAACCCGTGGCAAGAGCGATCGCAGAGGCAACGAACAGAGAGCGCATGGAACCTCTCTAGGGAAAGCGACGAACGTACGAACGAGCTTCGAGAAGCCCGCAGTTAGAGGGAGAGAGGCAGGGAGGAAGGCGGAGCGCGAGGGATGGTTGCGCTTCGAGGCGCGCCTCGGATCGGCAGGAAATCCGCCGAGGGAGCGTGCCCCCGGAATCGCCAACCCGGGAGTATCTGCGCGACGGCGCCGGTTGTGGCCGGCGGGGTCAGGGAGTGCTTGGAGACGTTCGTAAAAACGGCGTTGAGCCAGACGGAAACGTGGTGGTGATCGCCTTGCCCGATCGAGGAGCTCGAGCCTGGCCACGAAGGGTCGACGTGCCGATGGACGACGGCGTGCCCACGACCGTCGGTCGTCGCCGCATGGACGTGCTCGGGAGGCTCCATCGAAAGCGCGGCAATTGCCAAAGCACTCGCGATGCCGACGACGGCACGGAGAGCCTCATTGCGAAACACGGTTGTAGTATCGAGTGGCTCACTGGCGAAGTCAAGACGCGGAGCAGCATCTGCGGCCGAGCCCAGCCCGCGTCAAAATACGAGCACGCGGTCGGCCTCCTGGGTCCAGGCGGTGAGCTCCTCCATGGAGCTGTAGTGAGCGCCTGCCGCCAGCGACTCCGGCTTGATGCCGCGGGCATCCATGCACGAGCCGCAGACGCCGATGGCCGCGCCCTTACCGTCCAAAAATTTCAGCATCCGCTCCATGTTGTAGTAGCCCTGCGGAGTCGCCTGTCCCGCGGCCGCAGCCGTCGCCGCATCGCCGATCAGGAAAACCGAGACCTTCGAGCCTTCGACTTTCGCCAGTGAAGTCGCGAGCCGCAATGCGTTGTAGGAGCGTTCGGACCCATAGGGTGGGTCATTGAGGATGAACAAGTACTTCATCGACGGACCTCTGGTATGAGAAGACGAGCCCTGCTGTCACAAGACGACCGGAACACCGTTCACTCTGCCCCCGAGCCTCAGCGCGAGCGAGAGCCCTTTGCGGCGAAGGCCGAAGGGCGAAAGCCACCAGCGCTCGAAGAGCACTTTCCCGACGTGCCACGCTTTGCCGACTCGCCGGAGGTGGATCTCGGGCGACGGCTCCCCGAAAAAATCGCCGAACGCGAACCCGGCTGAGCCCTCGCCCGCCTCGAGCGCGCAGTAGCCATCTCCACCGAATTCTTCTTCCGTTCTCGTCCCGATGATCTCGGCGGCGATTCGGCCCGCCACCACCAGGGCGTGCCCGTGGGCGAAAACGCCCGCCTTCGGCAGCATGAGGGGGACTTCCGGTTTCCAACGGCCCGGAATCGGAATCGTCGTCACATCACCAATGGCGTATACGCGCTCGTGCCGAGTCGCGAGGGTGCGCCGATCCACGGGCACCCAGCCGGTCTCGCTTGCGAGCCCGGCTTCCTGCACCAGGCGCGGACCGCGGTGCGGAGGGATGGCGACCAGCAGGTCGTATCGCACGGAGGGTTTCCCATCGAATGCGAGCTCGCGAGTGTCGGGATCGACGGCCGTGAGCTTGTGCGACGGGTGAAACCCGATCTGTCGGCTCTCGAGCATCTCGCGGACGGCTGCACCCAGCTCCGGTCCCGCCACCGGCATCGGCTGAGGTTCCGGAGTGAAGAGGTGGAGCTCGACCTTGCTCGTGAGGCCTCGCCGCCGGAAGAAGTCGCGCAGAAGCATCGCCCCCTCATGGGGTGCGCCCGGACACTTGTAGGGGAGCGCGCTCACGACTACGGCGACGGTTCCGCCGGTGAAGCTCGCGAGAGCGTCCCGCAGCTCCGCCGCTCCATCGAGGGTGTAGAACGTGTGTGCGGTCTCGAGCCCAGGGATCGTGCCTGGAGCCAGCTCCGCGCCAAGCGCCACGACGAGGTAGTCGTAGGCGATCGCTTCGCCGTCCGTCTCGACCCGGGCGCCGGCAAGGTCGATGGCGCGCGCTTCGGCCTCGACGATTTCGACGCCTGGCCGCACCAGCGTGCGCAGAGGACGGGTGATCTCCGGCGCCTTCCGGTCGCCGGTCATCAGCCAGAGAAACGATGGCGCGAAAGCGTGCGTGCCGCTCCTTTCGACGAGGAGAATGCGGTGCGTGCGCGGGAGACGCCGGGCCAGCTCATTGGCGGTGACCAGCCCTCCGACGCCTCCGCCTAGAATCACGATTCGTTTTGAGGATGGCATACTGTTCAGCGCCGAACGACGGTGATCGACAGGTCGTTGCTGCGTTGCCCGTAAATGTCCTCGCACCAGAAGGTGTACCGGTACTCTCCGGCAGGCGCCCCCATTCCGTGGCATCCGATCTGGTTGTCGGGATCCATATAGTGGTAGACGCCGTCACCCGGGATGTCGTCGCCATGGGTTCCGTCGTCGTAACAGAGGATTGTTCCCCGGAATCCTCCCATCATCGGGCCTCCGTGATGATTGGGTCCTGGCTGGGAATATTCCATGACGACGCGCCGCAGGCTTCTTGGACCCGCAGGTGAGCTGGCGTGAATCCGAAACAAGGAAGGATCCCCCGTTCCCAGGCTCACCACACCCTCAACGCGAAAGCCTGAAACCCAGACCTCCGGTCCGCTCACCATGGGCCTTGCGACCATCAGCGACTCGGGAGACGAAGGCGAGTCGGAACAGCGCGTGACAACGAGAAGAAGGAGAAAAATCGCTGCTGCTTTGGTCCAGGTGTCGAGCATTTCACCTTCTACGGAGCAAGAACCTTGCCGCGGAGGACGGACCTCAATGCCCTGCCGAATGAGATGATGCCGGCGCTGTCTCGAGATTGGTGCGACATTTGCCTCACCTTCAGGGGCCAATCGCGCAGATCCAAGAGTGCGCTCGCCGCGGTGGAGGCCTTGCAGCGTGAAAATCATCTGGTGGCGAGTTCGGCGACGGCGTCAACGATGCGCCCGCTCTGGCTCGCCACGATGTCGGGATTGCAATCGGCACGAGGGGCACCGATGCTGTAATCGAGCCTGCCGACGTGGCCCTCACGACCGAGGCGCTCGGGACGTACTCGCGCAGGATCGTCTCGGCATGATCCGAGTCCAGGCCTCGAAGGGCGACCGACGAAGGTTGCAATCAGCCGAAACTCAACCTTGCAATCGGACGGACCGTGAGGTTACGATCAGCCGCCTTGGACGCCCCCCTGCTCCACCCGCGTTTCGCCGAGCCGCGTCTTGTCGAGGCGCTTCAGGACACGCCCGTGGTTCTGATCCACGGGCCGCGCCAGTGCGGAAAGACCACCCTGGCAAGGATCGTCGGCGAGGCCCGGGATTACGCCTACTTCAACTTCGACGAGGACGTGACGCTCGCGGCAACCGCCGACCCCGTCGGGTTCGTCGCCGACCTGCCGGAGCGCTCCATTCTCGACGAGGTGCAGCGGGTCCCCTCGATCTTCACCGCGCTCAAGTCCGTCGTGGATCGCCGGCGCACTTCCGGCCGGTTCCTGCTCACCGGCTCGGCCAACGTGCTGCTGGTGCCCGCGCTTGCCGACTCACTCGCCGGGCGCATGGGCATCCTCCGGCTCCACCCGTTGGCGCAGTGCGAGCTGGCCGGGCGCGCACCGCGCTTTCTCGACCGGCTCCTTGCCGGCGGGTTCAAGACCCGTAAGTACGAACGGCTGGGGAAGGATCTCGCCGAGCGCATCGCCGCGGGCGGTTACCCGGCCGCGCTTGCCCGTAGCACGAGGCGCCGACGGTCCGCCTGGTACCGCGACTACATCGAGGCGCTGGTCCAGCGTGATGTCCGCGACTTGGCGCGCATCCGCTCGCTCGACGTGCTGCCGAGGCTCCTGGCTCTCGCGGCCGGTCAGACGGCACGTCTCGTGAACGTCAGCGATCTCGCGAGTCCCTTCCAGCTCAGCCGCCCGACGATCCGCGACTACATCACTCTCCTCGAGCGCGTGTTCCTGCTCGAGGAGTCCCCGCCGTGGCACACCAATCGGTTGAGCCGCCTGATCAAGACGCCGAAGCTGCACCTGGGCGACACCGGCATCGCCTGCGCGCTGCTGGGCCTCGACGCGGACGCGCTCGCCGAGGACCGGGTGACCATGGGGCGGCTTCTGGAGACCTTCATCTTCCAGGAGCTCCGCCGGCAGGCGAGCTGGCGCGACGACGATATCCGCTTCCACCACCTCCGCGACAAAGATGGCTACGAGGTGGATATCGTGTTGGAACGAGGCGCGGGCCAGATCGCGGGCGTCGAGGTGAAGGCGTCCGCCACGGTGACCGCGGCGGACTTCCGGGGACTGCGCAAACTGAAAGAGGGCGCGGGCAAGCGCTTCATCGCTGGCGCGGTGCTCTACGACGGCGAGGCCAGCGCGAGCTTCGGCGACGGCCTGTACGCAGTACCAATCCGCGCCCTTTGGGAGATGACATGATCCACGTGACACGATCCACATGCGAACCTGTATCCCGATGAGCCAGAAATACGAGAAGCTGAAGACCCTGCTGAAGGAGCTGTTCCAGCTCGACCAGCCCGACCTGGACTTCGGTCTGTACCGCATCATGCACGCCAAGGCCGGCGAGGTGACGCAGTTCCTCGAGCGCGACCTCTTGCCCCAGGTGAAGGCGGCCTTCGGCGATTACAAATCCGCAGACAAGGCAGGAATCGAGAAGGAACTGGCCAAGGCCATCGAGCAGGCGAACGCACTGGGCGTGGATTCGGAGACGACGCAGAAGGTCAAGGATTTGCGCGCCCGGCTCGCGAGCGAAGGCGTGGATTTGGAGGCGCTGGAGAGCGAGGTCTACGACCAACTCTACGGGTTCTTTCGCCGCTACTACTCGGAGGGCGACTTCCTCAGTAAGCGCGTCTACAAGGCGGGCGTCTACGCCATCCCCTACGAGGGCGAAGAGGTCAAACTCCACTGGGCCAACGCCGACCAGTACTACATCAAGACCAGCGAATACCTTCGCGACTACGCCTTCCGCCTGCGACCGCACGACGACAAGAACCCGATGCGCGTGCACCTCCGGTTGGTGGACGCAGCCGAGGGCGAGCACGGAAACGTCAAGGAAGCCGAGAGCAAGGGGCGCGTTTTCCTTCTGGCGGCGCGGGATCCCATCGCCGAGGAGGCGAGCGAAGCGGCCAAGGAGCTTTCCATCCGCTTCGAGTACCGGCCGTCGACCCTCACCGACTGGCCCGAGGTTTCCCGCGAAGGCAAGACGAGGCCTCCCGCGCAGAAGGATCTGCTGGATCTGGCCGAGAAGCAGCTCCTGGCGGCAAACGAGCTCAGCCTGGCTGGGTGGTTCGCGGAGCTACTCAAGCCCCACATCAAGGCCGACGGCGAGGTCGCCGAATACTCGCGCCTGCGAGCCCACCTCAACCGCTACGCCGCACGCAACACCTTCGATTATTTCATCCACAAGGACCTGCGCGGGTTCCTGCGCCGCGAGCTCGACTTCTTCATCAAGAACGAGGTCATGCATCTCGACGACGTGGAGGGCGAGACCGCGCCGCGCGTCGAGCAGTACCTCTCCAAGATCAAGGTCATCCGCAGGATCGCGGGCAAGATCATCGACTTCCTCGCGCAGCTCGAGGACTTTCAGAAGAAGCTGTGGCTGAAGAAGAAGTTCGTGGTGGAAACGTCGTGGTGCATCCGCGTGGGCTTTATCCCAGAGGCGTTCCACGTCGAGATCGTCGCGAGCGATGCGCAGCGCGAAGAATGGGTGAAACTTTGCGCGATCGACGAGATCGAGGGCGATCTCACGACGCCGGGCTACAGCTCGCCTCTCACGCCCGACTTCCTCAAGGCGCACTCTACGCTGACGGTGGACACCCGCAACTTCGACGCCGGTTTCACCGCGCGGTTGTTGGAAGCCATCGGTGACCTGGACGAGCAGACGGACGGCGTGCTCTTCCACAGTGAGAACTTCCAAGCGTTGTCGCTGATGCAGTCGCGCTACCGCGAAAAAGTCAAGTGTATCTACATCGATCCGCCCTACAACACTGGAAGTGATGGTTTTGCGTACAAGGACACCTATCAGCACTCTAGCTGGCAAGCGATGATGGACAGCAGGCTCGACCCTGGCTTAGCGCTGCTATCGCCGGGCGGAGCCGTGCTATCGAGTATCAATGACATAGAGCTTTCAGCGCTCCGCCTTCTGATGAACAAACAGGTTGGCGTCGAGAACCACGTCGGGACGTTGGTTTGGAAGGGGGCGACAGATAACAATCCAACCAGGATTGCGGTGGAGCACGAGTACGTAGTCTGTTACGCGAAGTCCAAGGACGATCTGGAAGCTCATTGGAGCACCGCGGACAACGAGACCAAGCGATTGATGCTCGACGCTTTCGATCGCGTTCGCGAGCAAGCGAAGTCATCCGACGAACTTAGAGCGCTCTTCGAGCAGTTCTCCACAGAGCATCGCACGCGCCTTGGTGATCTCTACCGCTACAGGCGCGTAGATGAACACGGGCCATACGCTGCCCGGAGGAACGTCGAGAACCCCGGCAAACCGGGATACAGGTATGACGTGATACATCCCGGGACTGGCAAGCCTTGCGAGAAGCCATATTGGGGCTGGCGATTCCCCGAGAGCACCATGAAGAGGCTGCTGGCTGAGGACAGAATCATTTTCGGCGACACGGAGGCGAAGATACCTGAGCTCAAGGTCTACTTGCGAGAGGTACGGTCTCCTCTCCGTAGCGTGTTTGTTCTGGATGCGCGAAAGGGCTCCAATGATCTCGACCGTCTGTTCGCATCACGAGATATCTTCAAGAACCCGAAACCAGTCGAGCTTCTCGGACACTTGCTTCCATTCGTTAGCTCGCAACGTTGCGTCGTCTTGGACTTCTTCGCCGGCTCCGGCACTAGTGGCCACGCCGTCATCAACCTGAACCGGGAGGACGGGGGGCGGCGCAAATTTGTCCTCGTCGAAATGGCCGACTATTTCGACACCGTGCTGCTGCCGCGCCTCAAGAAAGTCACGTTCACACCCGAGTGGAAGGACGGCAAGCCAAAGCGCCTCGCCACGCGCGAGGAGGCCGAGCGTTCTCCGCGCGTGATTAAGGTCGTGCGCCTCGAATCCTACGAAGACGTCCTGAACAATCTGGAGACACGCCGCACCGAGGCGCAGCAATCCCTTCTCGATGCCCCCGAGGCCCAGGGCGCCGACTCTCTCAAAGAGCAATACCTTCTGCGCTATATGCTCGACGTCGAGACGCGAGGCAGTCAGTCGCTCCTCAACGTCGCGGCCTTCTCCGACCCCACCGCCTACCGGCTCAAGGTCAAGCGCCCCGGCACCGACGAAAGCCGCGAGGTGAACGTCGATCTCTTGGAGACCTTCAACTGGCTGATCGGCCTGATCGTCTGTCACCTCGCCGCGCCGTCGACTTTCAGCGCGGCCTTCGAACGCGACAGCGAGGGGCGCCTGCGCCTGAAGGGACCCCTCGAGCCGGGATCAGCTGGCCCGTTCTGGTTCCGCACGGTCGCCGGCACCACACCCGACGGCAAGAAGACCCTCGTCATCTGGCGGAAGCTCACCGGCAACCCGGAAGAGGACAACCTGGTGCTCGACGAGTGGTTCACCCAGCAGGGCTACTCCAGCGGGGACCGCGTGTTCGACCTGGTCTACGTCAATGGCGGCACCAACTTGGAGAACCTCAAGGCCGTCAACGACCGCTTGGGCGATACCTGGAAAGTCCGGCTCATCGAAGAGGACTTTCACCGGCTGATGTTCGAGGCGGTAGGGACCTGATGGCGCGGCGCCGCGTCGACAACAGGCCGCAGGTGCCGTTCGCCCGCAGGCTGGTCCTCAACCAGTGGCTGCTGTCGCTCTTCAACGCCAAGCGCTTCGAAGAGCTGGCGGAGAACCTGCGCAGCGAGGCGTTGGAGGGGATGGACGAGAACAACGTCCACCATTTCCACCACGCGCTCACCGCCCAGCTCTTCAATCTGACCGAGCTCCCCACCGAGCTCTTGCTCGAATACGATCAGAACATCGTCCGGCACACGCTGCGACTCAACGAACGACGCATTACGCGCGGCGAGGAGCCGATCGTCTGGAAGTATTTCCAGTACTTGGCGCTGCTGTTCACCGAGATCTACCTGGATCGCTACTTCCGCGATCCGAAGGGGCTGCTGGCGGCGCTCAACGCGCGGATCTCGCTCTACAACCCGGACAAGCGCGACGCCGACCGGCTTACGCTCCTCGACGCCGATGCCGAAGCCTGGCCGCAGCTCAACAAGCTCGCCTTCTGGATGGCCACCGGAAGCGGCAAGACCCTGATCATGCACGCCAACATCCTCCAGTTCTGGCACTACCTGGAACGCAACGGCCGGCGACGCGAGCTGAACCGCGTCATCCTTCTTACACCCAACGAGGGCCTGTCGCAGCAGCACCTGCGCGAGTTCGATGCGGCCGGAATCGCCGCGGAGCGCTTCGACAAGGATGGGCGCGGTCTATTCGCCGGGCAGGCGGTCGAGATTCTGGAGGTTACGAGGCTCCGGGACGACATGGGAGAGAAGACCGTTGCCGTGGAGGCCTTCGAGGGGAACAACCTGGTGCTGGTGGATGAGGGCCACCGCGGCGCCTCGGGCGGCGGCGACGGCGCGTGGATGCGCTTTCGCAATGCGCTGTGCGAGGGAGGTTTCTCGTTCGAGTACTCGGCGACCTTCGGGCAGGTAGTCAAGGGCAACCCGGCCCTCAGCGATCTCTACGCAAAGAACGTCCTCTTCGACTACTCGTACCGCTATTTCTACAGCGATGGCTTCGGCAAGGACTACCAGATCCTGAACCTGGACGAGGCCACGCAGCGGGATCACCTCGAGTTGTACCTCGTCGGATGTCTCCTATCTTTCTTCCAGCAGCAGCGGCTCTACCGCGAGCAAGAAGGCGCCTTCCGGCCGTTCCAGATCGAGAAGCCCTTATGGGTCTTCGTCGGCGGCAGCGTAACGGCGACGCTGGCCAAGAAGGACGCGTCGGATATCGTCGAGGTCCTCCAGTTCCTGGCGCACTACCTGGCCGACCGTTCGGGCAGCATCCAGCGCATCGAGCGGGTGCTGAGCCAAGGACTAGTCACCGCGACCGGCCGTAACCTGTTCGCCAGCCGCTTCGCGCATCTCAACACCAGCGGCCTCTCCGCGGCGCAGGTTTTCGACGAGACGCTGAAGACCCTCTTCGACGCCCCCGGCGGCGGCCAGCTCTACGTAGAGAACCTGAAAGGGGCTGCCGGCGAAGTGGCGCTGCGAGTGGGCGCCGACAACGACGCCTTCGGGGTCATCAACGTCGGTGACGACGCCAAGCTGGTGAGGCTCTGCGAGGAGAACGGTCTCGCCACCGGCGAGCGTGAATTCTCGGGCTCGCTCTTCCACGAAATCAACCAACCGCACTCGCCGGTCAACCTCCTGATTGGCTCGAGGAAGTTCACCGAAGGCTGGAGCAGCTGGCGGGTCTCCACGATGGGATTGATGAACGTGGGGAAGGGGGAAGGCGCGCAGATCATCCAACTCTTCGGGCGCGGCGTACGGCTCAAGGGTTACGATCTCAGCCTGAAGCGAAGCGGGAAGACGCAACTCCCCGAAGGCGTTGCGCGGCCGAAACATATCGACGTGCTGGAGACGCTGGGCATCTTCGGGATCCATGCGGACTACATGGCGCAGTTCCGCGACTTCCTCGAAGAGGAAGGATTGCCCACCGACGAGGAACAGGTCGAGTTGCTGCTGCCGGTGATCAAGAACCTCGGCACCCAAAAGCTCAAGACGATCCGCCTCAAGAAGACCATCAACGGCGTGAGCACCGAGCTCGGCGATGCGTTCCGCAAGCTCGGGCCGTTGCCGACGGTGGGCAAGCCGGACCCCGCCGGGGAGCGGGGCACGGACTACTTGCAGAAGAATCAGGTCGTGCTCAACTGGTACCCGAAGATCCAGGCCATGAAGTCGGGCGGCCTCGTGGGCGGAGATGCCGACGCGGCGCGGAACCAAACGCACTTCATGCCGCGGCACGTGGCCTTTCTCGATCTGGACCGCCTCTACTTCGAGGTCGAACGCTTCAAGGCCGAACGCGGCTGGCACAACCTGAATCTGACCCGGCGTGGCATCGCGGAGCTCCTGGCCGACCAGAGTTGGTATCAGTTGCTCATCCCCGCTGGGGAGCTGGCATTCGATTCGTTCGAACGGGTGCGGCTCTGGGAGGAGATCGCGCTCTCCCTGCTCAAGAAATACACAGAGCGCTACTACACATTCCGCAAGCGCGAATGGGAGCTGCCGCACCTCGAGTACCGCGATCTCCAGGACGACGATCCGAACTTCCTGTGCGTGAAGGAATCCCCGGACGAGAGCCACTACCGCATCCTGATCGACAAGTCACAGCAGGAGATCGTGGCCAAGCTGGGAGAGCTCAAGGCCGCGATCGAAAAGGGCGAGCTCAAGCCCTGGGAGTTCCAGGGGATGAAGGCCATTTGGTTCGGACGGCACCTCTACCAGCCCCTGCTCTACCTCGAACGGAAGATCGTCGAGATCGTTCCGGCGCCGCTGAACAAGGGCGAGCGCCTGTTCGTCGAAGACCTGAAGGCCTTCCACGATGGACACGCCGACTTCTTCGAAGGCAAAGAGCTCTATCTGTTGCGCAACCTGAGCAAAGGCCGCGGAGTGGGGTTCTTCGAGGCCGGCAACTTCCACCCCGACTTCATCCTGTGGCTGCTCGCGGGTGGCAGGCAGCACGTCCTCTTCGTGGACCCGAAAGGCATCCGAAACCTGGGTCCGACCGACCCGAAGATCCAGTTCTACGAGACGATCAAGGAGATCGAGGCGCGGCTCGGCGACGCCAACGTCCGCCTGCAGTCGTTCATCGTCTCCAACACACCGTCGCACGTCATGCAGATGCTCTGGGACATGGAGAAGGCGGAGATGCGTAGACGCCACATCCTCTTCCAGGAAGAGGACAAGAGTAGCTATGTGGAGAGCATGCTGGCGGTCGTGGTTGAGCACTAACTAACCACATGGGATTGGCCGGCGCTGACTGCCATGGCACCTCGACCTCGTGGCGGAACGGTAGGCAATTTGTCCTTGTGAGGCAAGCTCTCCGCACATGCGCCCAAGTCAGTCCCGCGGAGCATCCTCTGAGGCCTCGACGATCGAGGCGGATGAACGATGCAGGATGAACGTCGCTACCACCGGAACCGCCGCGAGCGGCACCCGATTGTACTCGCGAGCGAGCGCCCCGCCACTTTCCCGAATCGCAGTTACACCCAATTCTCCACTTTGAGGCCGGGTACCTGGCGGAATTCCTTCGCGTTGTTGGTTATCAAGCGCGCGCCAAGGCTCAAGGCCTGCGCTGCGATTAGCATGTCCAGCGGTCCGATGGGTCGCCCCTTCTTC
>CAZKNR010000427.1:0-8629 GCA_964553925.1 uncultured Acidobacteriota bacterium | reverse complement strand
GGGCCTTTTGACCATCGTTGCTCTCTCGACCTCGGCCTTCGCCCAGCGAACGACCGGTGGAATCACGGGAGCGGTGAAGGACGGTACCGGAGCGGTCTTGCCGGGGGTGACGGTCGACCTGACGGGCGAGTACGTCATGGGCGCCCAGACGTCGCTCACCAACGAGAACGGCGTCTACCGCTTCTTGAACCTCTCGCCAGGGACCTATAACTTGGCCTTCACAATCACGGGGTTCGCCACCTTCAACCGAAACGGGCTCGTCGTCTCCCTCGGTATGACCACCGAAGAGAACGTGACGATGAACCTAAGCAGCGTGTCCGAGTCGATCACGGTAACCGGCGCCTCGCCGGTCGTGGACACCATCGCGAGCGACGTCAGCACCAACTACGACAAAGAGTGGATACAAAACGCCCCCATCGCCCGGAACAGCTTTTACGATTTCCTCGCCGCCGCGCCCGGAGTGAACACCGCGACGCGGGACGTCACCAGCGCCCTCGTCTATGGCTCGGCGATAGACGACAACTCCTACCAGCTCGACGGCACCGACATCACTGACGCCTTCTTCGGCCAGGCGCTGGCGACACCGAACACCGACGCAATCGCGGAGATCGAGATCCTCTCTCTCGGTGCCCCGGCGGAGTACGGGAGCATCCAGGGCGCGGTCTTCAACATCGTCACCAAGCAGGGGAGCAACTCTTTCCACGGCGACGCCAACTTCTACTACCAGTCCGACGGCCTGACAGATCGCAACACCACCGAAGAACAGGACGACGGGTTCCCCTTCTACCGCGACAATTCCCCCGAAATCACCACGCAGCTCGGAGGGCCGATCACCAAAGACCGACTCTGGTTCTTCGGCTCGTTCCAGTATCAACGAGACGCCTCCGCTCCCGTGGGGGTCGACCCTTCTGTCGGAACGACGCTGGATGAGAGCAAGCGTTTCCTGGGGAAGCTGAGCCTGCAGTTCAATCCGCAGCATCGGCTGGTTGGAACGTTCCATCAGGATCGAATTACGGATGACTACACGCCAGGTCCCAACGACGCCCCCAGCACGTACGTGTCTAAGAAAAATAATACTCCTACACCTGGCGTCAGCTACACCGGTCTCTTCGGCACCAATACCGTCTTCGACGCGCGCTACTCGGGATTCTACGGAGACGTCGATCTCGGTCCTGCCAGCGACGAATACCCGCGAACCTCCACGCGCTACTACGACCTGGATACCGGGCTCATCACGGGAGGGCACTACTATTTCTACATCCTCGACGTGACCAAGACGACGGTGAACGCCAAAGTCTCCCATTTCGCCGACGACTTCATGGGGGGAAGCCACGACTTCAAGTTCGGCGTTCAGTTCGGCCACGCTGCTTCCGGGGGAGTCTACGGCCTCAATGACTTCGTCTTGAGCTATGCATTGCCCGACGGAACTCGATACGGCTACGGATACGAATACCAGCCTTTCAGCTACGGAGGCAACACGCGTTCTCTGGGCGTCTTCGCCGACGACACCTTCCAGGTCGCCGACCGGCTCACGTTGAACCTGGGAGTCCGGTTCGACACCAGCAACGCCTACAGCCCCGAGCAGCCGGGGCTCAACGAGGACCTGACCGAGACCGCAGTTATTTATCCTTCGCAGGATCACTTCACCTGGAACACGGTTTCCCCTCGCCTCGGGTTCAACCTCAAGCTCACTGGAGATGGAAAGACGGTATTCAAAGGTCATTGGGGTCGCTACCATCGCACCGTCACGACGGGAGACTTTTCCAACGTCGTCGGACCTTCGATCCCTCCGATCTTTTTCGGAACGTCTTTCAACTTTGCGACCGACGAGTTCGATAGTCTGGAACTCCTCCGGGATCCTTCGAAGAACTTGAGCCTCGATAGCAACATGAAGAGCCCTTACACCGACCAGTTCATCTTGAGCGTGGATCGAGAGCTCTCGACCGACCTGGGTCTCTCGCTCATCTACGTCAACAAACGGGGGCGGGACTTCGTCGCCTGGCGGGACCTTACGGGGGTCTACGCGGAAGTTCCCTACGTCGATAGCGCCGGCGCCGAGGCCACGGGGCAAACTATCACCGTCTTCCAGCTCCAGAGCGATGTCGCCGATCGCTCGTTCCTCATGACGAACAGTTCGGAAATGACGACCGACGTCAATGCGTTCACCGCGCAGGTGACCAAGAGGATGTCCTCCAACTGGCAGCTCACCTCCTCCCTCACGTATTTGAAATCAGAAGGTCGTCTCGGTCGTGCGGGGGGCGACGCCATTGCCCAAAGGAGCGGGCTCCAGTTCAGCAGCTTCGGCCAGAACCCGAATGACTTCATCAACACGTACGGCAGGCTCAACGGGGATCGTCCCTGGACGTTCAAAACACAGCTCGTCTATCAGCTTCCGCTCGATTTCCTCGTCGGGCTCAACTACCAGTACTCGGACGGCGTGCCGAGGATTCGCAGGGTCCCCATCCAGGGCGTCACCGGAATTACGACGCGGCTCCTGACCTCGCCTCGCCCGGAAGTGGGAC
Organism: uncultured Acidobacteriota bacterium; assembly: GCA_964553925.1. Classification (GTDB taxonomy): domain Bacteria; phylum Acidobacteriota; class Vicinamibacteria; order Marinacidobacterales; family SMYC01; genus DAISKN01. The sequence continues at coordinate 6,107 of CAZKNR010000427.1, read as the reverse complement.
GGTTCCCGAGCCAGAATCTCGTCGACCTCAGGATTCAGAAGGACTTTGTCCTCGACCAGAGGGGCACCCGGATCGGTCTTTTCGTCGACGCGCTGAACCTTCTGAACGACGACGCCTACGAGGGGGTGCGGAGCTCACTAGGGACTTCGTCCAGCTACAAGATTCCCAACAACTTCATCTTCCCGCGCCGGTTCCAAGTGGGAGCGAAGTTCATCTTCTGATTCCGTAACGCGGCTGCGCCCCGAGATATTCACTCGGGGCGCAGCCGAAAACCTTCCTTCGCGGCGGCGTTCCGCAGTCGATCGTCGAGGCACACGAAGTCGACCCCTTGCTCCTCTTTGGCGAAAACCAAAGCCGCCCCGAGCTGGAGAGCATCTCCTGCCCTGAGGGTGTGCACTGCCAGGAGGCGACCCGCGCGCCGTCGTACCTCCTCGGTCGGTGGCACGGTGTCACAGTCTTCGAGGAGTTGCTCGAGCCGCCGGAGTGCGGAATCGAGCACCCCGCGGAGAAACGGGGACTCTCGATGCCGCCTCTGAATCGCCGATCGGCACTCGACGACGGTAGCCCACCAAACAGCCGGCGTCCTCCCCTCGCGCAGGAGGTTCGTCATCTCACGAGACGGCCTCGGCAACGAGGAGCGGCACGACGGCCGAGCTGTCCCAAAACACTATCGGCCTTCCTCCCGCTCGGCAAGGAGCGCCGCGAGGACACCCTCGCCGGCTCGAGGATCCCCCGGGGGAGGCTCCAGGAGCTCTTTGCGCAGCGCCGCCCTCTTCCAAGGGTGAGGAGGCCTGCTGCAGCGAGCCGCTGCCTTCGGGTCTCCCGCTTTCGGGCGGCGTCGATTGGAACGAGCTTGGCGATCGGGACTCCGCGGTCGGTGATGAGAATCTCGCTCCCCGACTTCACCCTTTTCAATAGCTCGCAAGGTGAGCTTTGAGCTCAGCCACGCCGGCGGTTTTCATATGACCAATATGGTCATATACAAACGACCTGTCGAGCCTTGTCCATCGTTCACGCCGTCGGACGACGTCTTTGTGATTCCCGCCAGTCCTCGATGTCCGTGGATTCCCACTCACGTCCGAGGCGCTGCCCGGTAGGAGCGTCCCGAATCTTCACGTCGAGAGAGAGGCGCGCCAGACCGAGCTAGAAAAACGTTCGCTCGGTCGCTCGAAACGGCACATATGTGAGGCATGGTGCAACTCAGCGGCGTAGTGGTGCACAATGGTGTATTCTGATGCCATGCCCGTTGACGAAAAGCCCGTTCGTCAGAGTATCAGCCTTCCTCCGAGCATCGCTCGCCGAGTGAAAACCTTGGCGAAAGCGAATCGCACCAGCACCAACCGCGTCCTCGTCGACCTGATCGAGTCCGGCCTCGAGGCCCAGGAACGGGAGCGAAGGCGGTTTTTCGAGGTCGCCGATCGACTGACGCAATCTCGCGACAAGAACGAACAGAGCCGTCTGAAGAAAGAGCTGGCCCGCATGACTTTCGGCGAGTGATGCCGAAGATCCAGTGGACGAACCTTCCTCCGGCCCTTCGGGTTAACCTGTTCGAGCGATTCCGCGAGCGCAAGATCACCGCGGAGGATCTCTATCAGCTCAAAACGTGGAGGTCGGACTGCCCGGTGGCCAGGGCCTCATTTCAGCTCTACGAGCACCGAACCGCTGTCTCCCCGGTTTGGTCGAAAGCTGAGAATTGGCGGATAGCGTGAGCGATGGCGCCGGCAGATCTCCGAGCGACCGACCTAGGGGCCTTCCTCGATTCTCTTTAGGCAGAGGAATCTAGCTTTAGCCGTCCTTCGCAGAGACGCTACATCTGCTAATGTTTCCGTGGAGTTCATGCCCGACACACCCAACCAAACCTCCCTCGTTCCCGTCACCATCATCGAACGGCGCATCTATCTCCTCCGTCGGCAGAAGGTGATGATTAGCACCGACCTTGCGGAGCTCTACGGCGTCGAGCCACGCGTCCTCGTGCAAGCGGTCAAGCGGAATATCGAGCGCTTCCCCGCCGACTTCATGTTTCAGCTCACCCGGGAAGAATCCCGAAACTTGAAATCACAAATTGTGACTTCAAGTTGGGGCGGCGCTCGGCGCGCTTCTCCCTATGCCTTCACGCAAGAGGGTGTCGCCATGCTCTCAACCGTCCTGCGCAGCCGGCGCGCCGTGCAGGTCAGCATCGCCATCATGCGCGCGTTTGTGCGACTTCGAGAACTCCTCGCAAGCAACCGAGATCTCGCAGAGAAACTCGAAGCCATGGAGCGTCAGTACGACTCGAAGTTCCGCGTCATCTTTGACGTGATTCACAAGCTCCTGGCTCCACCCGAGTCACCCAAGGAGCCAATCGGCTTCCGTGGGGCGTCTTCGCCCGAGAAGAAACCGCTGCAAAAAAAAAGAGGGGCACTGCTTAAAGCTAGGTCGCCTAGGCGGGAAACAAGGCCAACGTAATCCGAAGCGCCGCGTCCACATCCTGGATCTCGGTCGCGGTCAAGCGACCAATGCGGCTTCGAAGACGCCGCTTGTCGATGGACCGGAGTTGGTCACCGAGAGCGCGAGCCGGCTTTCCTTCGATCTTCAGGAGAGCCTCACCCGAGTAGAGCGAGGATACGTTGCTGGTGAGCGGAAGCACGACGACGCGGGCGCCGTACGCGTTACAGGAATCATTGGAAACGATAATCTCGGGCCGAGTCGTCTTGATTTCCGTGCCCATCGTCGGATCGAGCGCCACCCAATAGACGTCTCCCCGGCGGGGCGCGTTGCCTCATTCCGGCCAGTCCTCGATCTCCGTGGATTCCCACTCACGTCCGAGGCGCTGCCGCCACATTTCGCGGCTCGCTGCCCGGTAAGCTGCGTCCAGGGTCTTCACGTCGGAAAGGGGGGGAGAGAGGCGGGCGCGAACGGCCTCGTTGATGAACGCGCTGCGGCGTTGAGGCGGAACCTGCCGTTTAATTCGCCGATACAGGTCTTCGTCGAGAATGATGTTCAGTCGAACGGTAGCCATGACCAACTCCAATGCTGTATGTATACAGCAAACGCTCCGGATCAACGGAGTTTACCTTCGGCCGATCTCATCGAGGTGGCGGCGGGCGCCCTCGAAGCGCGGCTCGATCTCGATCGCCTTCTCGAAGAACGGACGGGCCGCCGGGCGGCTCTGGCGCATCAGGATGAGCCGCAGGTTGAAGGCGTAGCGGGGTTCTCGCTTTCGAGCTTGACGGCCTTGCGGAAGGCGATCTCCGCTTCCGGGAAGCAAGCGTTTCCACCGAGAGTCATCCCGAGAGAGTTCCAGTAGGCCGCGCCTTAGGGATCGATCTCGGTCGCTTCCTTCAGGCGCTGGATGGACTCCTCGACCTGTCCCAGGTCGCGGAGAAGCTCGCCGTAGTGCGCTCGCAGGAGAGCGTCCTTCGGGGCGAGGGCCACCGCCGCTTCGTAGGCCTTCCGCGCGTCGTCCGGTCTTCCCAACCTCACCAGGCTCGCTCTCTCGCGCTGATGGAGCCCGGAATCGCCGGGATCCTGGTCTGAGCTTCCTTGAGCGCGGCGAGGGCGCCCACCAGATCACCCTCTGAGGAGCGCGATTAGAACAAACCCTCCCAGGCTTCCCGCTGGCTACGGCATCGCCGATATCTTCGTTCTGCCGCGGCGTGTCATGTTCGGAGCGAAGTTCACGTTCTAGGCTTCCTGGCGTTGCGCTCCCGGGCTTCGGCCCGGGGGCGCAGCCAAGCTTTCGCTTCGGTCGGCGCCTTGCGTGTTTTCGTACACTGCCCACGTTGTATTGCATGCCGCCCGGGGCTAGAATCGATTCCAGAGGCCATGGTGACGCGAGCTTTCGTTCTCGACGAGGAAGAGCCGCTCACGCTCCACGTGAAGTCCGCGGGCCTCACGGATGAGCAGTTCTACCAGCTGTGCGCCGACAACCGCGAGCTTCGACTCGAATTGACCGCGGAGAGGGAGCTCGTGATCATGCCTCCAACAGGCGGCGAGACCGGCCGAAGGAACGCCAAGCTGACGCACCGTCTTGTGAATTGGGCGGAGAAAGATGGAACGGGAGAGGCGTTCGAGTCCTCCACCGGTTTCAACCTCCCCAACGGCGCCAAGCGCTCCCCCGATGCCGCGTGGGTGCTGCGCGGTCGGTGGGAGTCCTTGACCAAGGCGCAGCGAGAGGAGTTCATTCCACTCTGTCCCGATTTCGTGGTCGAGCTTCGCTCGAGAAAGGATCGACTCGGCACTCTTCAAAGGAAGATGGAAGAGTACATGCAGAACGGCGCCGAGCTCGGGTGGCTCATCGACCCCAGCGCCAAGCGCGTGTACGTGTACCGTCCGGAAAGGCCGGTGGAGTGCCTCGAGAATCCATCGACGGTGAGCGGGGAGCCGGTTCTACCCGGATTCACCCTCAACGTGTCGGAGATTTGGTAGCGGTCTCCGTCAGATAGCGCTTCGCCTCCTCGAAACGCGGCTCGATCTCGAGCACCTTCGCGAAGAACGGACGCGCTTCATCGGGACGATTCTGGCGCATCAGGATGAGCCCGAGGTTGAAGGCGTAGCGGGGGTTCTCGCTTTCGAGCTCGACGGCCTTGCGGAAGGCGTTCTCCGCTTCCGGGAAGCGGGCGTTTCCACCGAGGGTCATCCCGAGAGAGTTCCAATAGGCCGCGCCAGCGGGATCGAACTCGGTCGCTTCCCGAAGGCGCTGGATGGACTCGTCGATCCGTCCCAGGCTCCGTAGGAGCTCCCCGTATTGGGCGTGCAGACGAGCATCTTTCGGGGCGTGGGCGACCGCAGTTTCGTAAGCTTTCCGCGCTTCCTCCGGCCTTCCCAACCTCACCAGGATCGCTCCCTCGCGCTGGTGAAGCTCGGCCTCGCTCGGGATCGCGGTCTGCGCCTCTTTGAGCGTGGCGAGGGCGCCCACCAGGTCGCCCTGTGAGGAGCGCGATTGGGACAGACCCTCCCACGCCTCCAGCTGGTTCGGAAGCATCCGGGTCGCTTTCTGGAAATGCGGCTCCGCCTCGGCGTATCGTTCGAGAGCCAGAAGCCCGCGGGCGAGGTTGAGGTGGATCTCGAAGCTTTCGATGTCGAGCTCCAGGAGCTTCCGATATCGCGCAACGCTTCCCTCGTAGTCGCGCTCGTGCAAGAGACGGATGCCCTCGCGGATGAGCTCGTTCGCGATCCGAAACTCGTCCACCTTGTCCTTCGGGTCGGCGCCCGGACTACTTGACTCTAGGGGCGCCCCCGAGCCGACGTAGCCGAGAGCGCCCAGCTTGTCCAGAAGGTCCTGGGGCAAGGACGAAGTTTCGGAAGCGCCGACCGCGCGCTCGCGATCGAGCTCCTCTCCCAGGGCGCCTCTCATTCCCTTCGAAAGCTCCGGCTGAGAATCGACGAGGTTCCGGATCTCCATGGGATCGGCTTCCAGGTCGTAGAGCTCGGGCCGGGGCGCCTGGATGTACTTCCACTTTCCCCGCCGGATCGAGCGCAGGTCGCTCCAGCCGAAATGCAAGAGAGGGACGAGGCTTTCCGCGTACGCGACGGGCTCGTTCCGGTAGGGTTCTCCTCGCAGGGCGGCCGCGAGGCTCTGGCCGGAGACGTCCGTGTTTCCAGACAAGTCGAGACCCAGCATCTCGACAATCGTGGGAAAGAGATCGACGGTCTGCACGAGACTCTCGATGCGCGAGCCGGGGGCGACGCCCGGGCCACGCATCAGAAGAGGTACGGAGAGAGTGGTCTCGTAAATGAAGAACCCATGGAGGGTCTCGCGGTGCTCACCCAGACCCTCACCGTGGTCGGAAGTGACGACGAGGAGAGTGTCGTCGCGAAGACCGAGCCTTCCGAGCGCGTCGTCGAGCCGGCCCACGAGCTCGTCCGACCAGGCCACCTCGCCGTCGTAGGGTCGATCCGCGTAGCGCGTGCGGTAAGGCTCGGGAGGCTCGTAGGGCTCGTGCGGATCGTAGAGGTGGATCCAGGCGAAGAGCCTCGAGTCGCGGTTCGATTCGATCCAGCCGATTGCCTCCGCGACGGTTTCGTCCCCGGGCCTCTGAAGCTCGTTCATGAACGGGACATCCTCGGCGCTCGCGCCCTTGGCGAGATCGTCGGAGTAGAGATCGAAACCGCGCTCGAGACCGCCT
>CAZKNR010000426.1:0-43291 GCA_964553925.1 uncultured Acidobacteriota bacterium | reverse complement strand
TGGACCACGACCTCGGTGTCGGCGCGCGTCTGGAACCGATGCCCGAGCTTCGAAAGGAGGGGGCGAAGGCTCTGGTGGTTGTAGATCTCGCCGTTGAAGACGATCCAGATCGAGCGGTCTTCGTTGGTGATGGGCTGATGGCCCCCCTCGACGTCGATGATGGAGAGCCGCCGCGCGGCGAGGCCGACACCGGCGTCGAGAAACGACCCGTCATCGTCGGGACCCCGGTGGGCGATGGACCGGGACATGGCTTCGAGAACGGCTCCATCGGGCGCAGCACCGGAGGAGGGATCGAAGACGCCGCAAATACCGCACATGAACGGAGCCCGAAGCATATCTCATGCGGGCGTTGGCGTAGAATACCGCGTCGATGGATGCGAAGACGCGGCGAATGCTCGATCTGGCAGCCGTCGTGGGAATCGGTCTCCTTACGTTTCTCCTGACCGGCCTTCGCGTTCACGACGACCTTGTGGTGTTCCAGCTCGGGCCGAACGATCATCGCTATCTCGAAGGCTTCGCTCCTCACTACGAGGTCGAGAACGGCGTTGTCGGCACCCGCTGGACGACCTATCACGCGCGTATCGACCTCCCGCTCGTCCTCGAAGGGCCGGCGGAGTTGATCCTCCGGTTCTCTCGCGTGTTCGGAGAAACGGCGGAAACGGAGATTACGCTCGTGGGGAGCACCGTCGATCGCTTCACCGCCCGCGGCGGTGCCGTCGAAACGCGCCGAATCCGGCTTCCCGCCCTCTCCCCGACGCCGCTTTCGATCGGATTCGACGTCGACTCTCATGAGAGGCGCAATCTCGGTTTGAAGCTCGACTGGCTGGCGATCGCGCCCGGTCCCGAAGCGCGTCTTTCGCTCGACGGGGGGAGCCGCCTCCTCACCGCCCTTCTCGCCGCCTTTCTCTTCGCGCTCTTCCGATGGGGCGGCTTTGGGCTTTCGGGCGCCCTGGGGTCGACCTTCGTCTTCGTGGGAGTCGCAGTCGCGGCGTTGCACCAGGACGTCTTCGCGTTCGCGCACGTGGCCGCCCAACTGAGCCTTCCGCTCGTCGTTCTCTCGATAGGGGCAGGTCTCTACCTCCGCCACAAACCGAAAGGCGCCCTCGTGCTCCCGCTGTTCGTCGCCGGATATCTCCTCAGAGGCTACGGGCTCTTTCATCCGTCGACATTCTATGGGGACGTCGCGAACGCGCGCGACTACGTGGAGGTCTTCCGGGGAACTTCCGGGAGCCTCGCCGAGCGCGGAGTTGAGACCCAGACGAGGACCAACGTCGGCTACCCCCGCGCGGTCGCGGGAAAGGCCTATGCCTTTCCCTACTCGCCGCTCTACTTCCTTCCATTCGGCCTCGCCTCGACACCAGGCGGAATCGAGGATGCCGTGCGCCACACGGGCCTCGCGGCCTCCGCGGTCGAAATGCTCCCGATCTTCTGGCTCGCTTCGGCGGCGTTCTCGCCTTTGGCCGGAGTCCTCGCCTCGCTCCTCTGGATCGTCTCTCCTCCGGTTTTCAGCCGATTGCTTCTGGCCCTCCACGCCACTCTCGTGGGAAGTCTCCTCGATACGCTCGCGATCTCCTCAGTCCTGGCTCTGAGCTATGACCCTCGAAGCCTCCGCCGACTGGGAACGGTCGTGGGAACCACGCTCGCGAGCCTTCTCGCCTACACCTCGAGCCTCTTCTCCATGGGCGCGTTCTTTCTATTCGAGTCGCTCCTCGAGCGAAGGCTCGCGCTCAAGCTCCTCGGGGTCATCGCCATCGCCGGCACCCTCACCGTCACCTGGCTGTACGGTCCGTTTCTCACCCTGTTCTTTGGTGAGATTCTGCCGGCCCTGGCTTCGGGAGCTCCGGGACCCGCGGGGGGCGCCGCCTCCGCTCCGGTGCGGGCAGCGCTCCACCGCATTCCCCTGTTCTACGGCTTTCTCTATCCTCCGCTCGCGCTCGCGGGTCTGTACATCGCGCGCCGGAGGACGGACGCCCGCGCATTTCGCGTCCTTGCCGCCTGGGGGCTGGCGTTTCTTCTGATGGTCTTGCTGCGCGCGTTCGGGGGAGGCGTCTTCAAGGACATCAAGGAAATCGAGCTCGCGGCGCCCCTCGTGGCCATCCTCACGGGAGCGAGCCTCGCGGCTCTCGGACGTCGTGGCCGCAAAGGACTTTTCGTCGCGGCGGCGCTCACCGCCGGGCTGGTGCTGTTCGGGCTCGCGCGCTACCGCTTCTATCTCGAGCTCTACGCTTCCCCCGTAACCTCAGCCGCGGAGGCCGAGCGAGCGCGTTAACCCGTTCGAAGCAACAGTTCGAGGCCCGTCCCTTTCCGCACCGAGTTCTCCGTGTGCCTCACGATGCGGGGGAGCGGGACGCGCACGAGCTGGTTGGCGCTCCCTTTGGGCTCGGGAAAGAGGTGGATCGTCGGTCCCTCTCCCGTCTTCTCGAAAGCCCCTTTCTCCTCCGGGGTAAGAAAGCCCAGGAGGAAAATGCTTCCGTCCTCGAGCTTGTGGCCCTCGAAAGAGCGGAGGTCTCGGTCGTTGAAGAGCGGGAAGTTCTCCTCGACGGGAGAGTAGGTGAACCCGTAGACGCCTTTCGGTAGCCGGTTCACGCCGCTTCCGCTTTCGGAATCGGTGAGCGCCCGGAGACGGTGAGCCGAGCGGAGCCGCTCGAGCTCCTGGGTCGCTTCCTGGGGTAGAGGCTCGGGATTGGTCAGCTTCGCCATGGCGGGATTCTACCTCGGCCTTCGAATTGGCGCGCGCCCTCTCCGAACGGTAGTCTAGTTCGATGTTTCGCATCGCATCCTCGAGGCCCTTGAGGCCTCTGGCCCTGGCACTCCTTCTGGCGGCGGGCTGCGAGAGGGTCGAAGACGAGAAAGTGCAGGAGGTGAGGGAGCCTCTCCACGATCAAAGCGTGCCCGACCAAACCGCCCAGGCGAAGGTCGTCGCTTTCGGAGACAGTCTGACCGCCGGATACGGCATCGGCCTCGACGAGGCCTATCCCGCCGTGCTCCAGGAGCTCCTCGACGAGGCGGGCTACGTCTACGAAGTAGTGAACGCCGGGGTTTCGGGAGACACCAGCGCCGGAGGGGTGCGCAGGCTCGACTGGGTTCTCGAGGGCCGCGCCGTCGAGGTCTTGATCCTCGCCCTCGGAGCGAACGACGGCCTCCGGGGTCTTCCGCCCGCCGAGATGAAGAAGAACCTCGCGGACATCATCGAGAGAGCGAAGGCCCGGGGCATCAGGGTCCTTCTCGCGGGTTTCGAAGCACCACCCGATTCCCGGGACCGCTACCTCCAGGAGTTCGTCTCGGTTTTTCCGGAGCTCGCGCGAGAACACGAGGTGGCGCTTCTTCCGTCCCTCCTGAAGGACGTGGCCGGTGTCGCCGAGCTCATCCAGGACGATGGGAAGCACCCGAACGTGAAGGGCGCTCGGGTAGTGGCCAGGAACGTCTTTCGCGCGCTCGAGCCCCTTCTCACCCCGCCGCCGGAAAGCGATCCATGATTCGCCTCGAGAGCGTCTCGAAGATCGTCCAGAGCGGCCCGGAGAAGCTCACCATCCTGCATCCCCTCGACCTCGAAGTGCCGAAGGGGCAGTTCCTTTCGATCATGGGTCCGTCCGGAAGCGGGAAGTCAACTCTCCTCGGTCTCATCGCCGGCCTCGACGCGCCGACGTCGGGCCGCGTCGAAATCGATGGCGAGGACCTGACCGCTCTCGACGAGGACGCGCTCGCGCGGCTGCGCGGGGCCAAGATTGGCTTCGTGTTCCAGTTCTTCCACCTGCTCCCGTCTCTCACCGCGTTCGAGAACGTCCTCGTCCCCATGGAGATTGCCGGCCTTTCGGGCGCCGGCGCCAGGTCGCGAGAGCTCCTGCGAGAGGTGGGTCTCGCCGAAAGAGGTCATCACTACCCTTCGCAGCTCTCGGGCGGCGAACAGCAGAGAGTCGCCCTCGCCCGGGCGCTCGCGAACGAGCCGCCCATCCTGCTCGCGGACGAGCCCACGGGGAACCTCGACGCCGAGAACGGCCTCCACATCGTCGAGATCCTTCTCGGGATCCACCAGCGGCGGGGCACGACGATCGTCCTCGCGACCCACGACCAGGAGCTCGCGGCGAGAGCCGATCGCCTCCTCATCCTCAAGGGAGGGCGGATCGGCGGCGCCGACGAGCGTGCGGCGGTCGCCCCCCTGGTGAGCGCGGCCGCGCGAGGATGAAGTTCGTACTCCGGATGGCAGCCCGTGAGCTCCGGGCGTCCTCGAGGCGGCTCCTCTTCTTCTTCGTCTCCATAGCGGTCGGCGTCGGATCCATGATCGCCCTGGGGTCGGTCATCCAGAGCGTGCGAGCCGCGTTGATGAAGGAGTCGAAAGGCATCACCGCCGCCGACCTCCTCATCTCGGCCGACCGCCCCTACAGCGACAACGCTCGGTATGTCGTCGATGAGAAGCTCCAGAAACACGGTGCGCTCTCGACCACCCGGTCCGTCGAATCGAACGCCATGGCGCGGCCCGAGGACGAGAGCCGGAAGGTCGCGACCATGGTCGAGCTTCGCGCCGTCGAGGAAGCCTTTCCCTTCTACGGGAAGATGGAGCTCGCGAATGGGGCACCCTACTCCCACGATCTTCTGAAGGGGCGGGGAGCGCTGGTGCGGCCCGAGCTCCTCACGAGGCTTGGTGCTCGGGTCGGGGACCGGATCCGAATCGGGGAAGCGAGCTTCGAGATCCGCGGCGTCGTGGTTCGCAAGGCGGGCCGGAGCCTCAGCATGTTTACCATGGGCCCGCGGGTCTTCATCGACTACCGAGACCTCGAGACGACGGGTCTTCTCGAGTACGCGAGCCGCATCCGCCGGCAGATCCTGGTCCGGATCGAGGACGAGAAGCTCCAGGATCTCGTCTGGGATCTGGAGGGCGCCCTCGCGAACGAGTTCGTCCGCGTCCGCTCCTACAAGGAGGCGGGCGACCAGCTCGCCCGGCGGTTGAACCGGGGCGAGAGTTACCTGAGCCTCGCGGGCTTCGTGATCCTCATCCTTGGCGGCGTCGGGGTCTGGAGCGTCGTCCGGGTGTTCGTGGCGCAGAAGCTCAAGAGCATCGCCGTCTTGAAGTGCGTGGGAGCGACGACTCGTCAGGTGCTCGCGATCTACGTCGTTCAGGTTCTTTTCCTGAGCGTCGTCGGCTGCATTCTCGGTCTCGGACTCGCCCGGGGGGTCGTCGCCTGGATCCCCGTTGGCCTCGAACTCGACATGAGAGACGTGGAGTACGGGCTTACGGCTTCTTCCGTCGTCCAGGGAATCGCAATCGGGCTCCTGGTCTCGATCCTGTTCTCCCTCATTCCTCTTCTTCACGTGCGCCTCGTCCGACCGCTCTCGCTTCTCAGGCCCGAGAGCGTTCAATCCGAGCCTCACAAGAAGAGGTTTCGAGAGTGGCTCTCGAGTCTCGACCGGATGCAGCTCGGCGCGGGAGCTCTTCTGGTCCTTGCGCTCGTGGGTGTGGCCTCGTGGCAGGCTTCGTCGCTCCGAATCGGAGGCTATGTCTCGGCGACGTTCGTCGGACTCTGTGTCGCGCTGAACTTCGCCGGGAGCCTCCTGATCCGGGCGGTCGCGCCGCTTTCGAGAAGCGCGTATTTTCCGCTCCGCCATGCCGTCCTGAACGTGAGCCGCCCGGGAAATCAAACGCGGGTCATCCTCCTCGCCGTCGGCGTGGGCTTCTGCTTCGTTCTGGCGATACGCGGCATCCAGACGAACCTCCTCGAACAGTTCGCGGTGGAGCTCCGGGAGGACGCGCCCGATTTGTTCTTCATCGACATCCAGCCCGACCAGAAGGGCACGCTCGAGGAGCGCGCGCGGCGGCGCGGTGCCTCGACGGTGAAGCTGGTTCCGGTCTTGAGTGGGAGGGTCGTCCGGGTGGAAGGCCAGAGACTCCGCCTCGGTACCTATCAGGAGGTGCGCGAGCAGGATTGGCTCGGCCGCGAGTACACGCTCACCTACCGCAATCATCTCGAAGACAACGAGCGAATCCTGGAAGGAGCGCTTTGGCCCGAGAGCCACTCGTCCGAGCCCGAGGTCTCCATCGAAGAAAGCCTCAAGGAGCGATTCGGAATGGAGGTCGGAGACGTCGTGACCTTCGACGTGATGGGGCGGCAGATAAGAGCCCGGGTCACGAGCATTCGCGAGGTCGAGTGGGCGAACGCCCGAAACGGCGGCTTCATGTTCGTCTTTCGGCCCGGAGGTCTCGAGGGCGTCCCGAACACCTACGCCGGCTTCGTCAAGGGACCGGACGACCCCATGGAGCGCGCTCGTTTCCAGAGCGACCTGGTCCAGGACTTCCACAACGTCTCGATCGTGGACCTGAGGGATATCCTCGACGACCTGGCGCAGGTCGTGGACCGGGTGTCGCTGGCGATCTCGGTCGTGGGGAGTGTCGCTCTACTCTCGGGCGGACTCATCCTCCTGGGGTCGGTGGCGATGACCAAGTACCAGCGCTCGTATGAGACCGCGATCTTCCGGACGCTCGGCGCGAGCCGGCGAAGGGTCGCGGCCATGATGGTCATCGAGTACGGGACGCTCGGCGCCATCGCCGGCGCCATCGGCGCCCTGGGGGCCCAGGTTCTCACCTTCCTTCTGAGCGAGCGCGTGCTCGAGATTCCCTTCCGTGCCGACGTCCTCACCCCCGCGGGAGCAATCCTCGCGGCGTCGCTCGCGGTGAGCCTCGTCGGGGTGGTCGTCACGCTGGACGTCCTCCGGCACAAGCCGCTCTCGATTCTTCGGGTCGGTTGAATATTGCATACCATCCCGTCATTTTGCATAGTAAAATGACGGCGAGGTGAGCAGGTTTACACGTGATCCCTCAGCACGTCCGCCCGTTGTTTTGGGAGATCGAAGTGGACGAATTCGACCCGATATCCTACCCGCGTTACACGATTGGACGTGTTCTCGAATGGGGAGATGAGCGGGCCTACGCCTGGCTCAAGGAGATCTTCGCGGAGGCGGAGATCAAGGATGTCGTTCTCCGCGAACGGCGTCTGACTCGAAGATCCGCGAACTTCTGGTCCCTGGTGTACGGCCTGCCTCGCGACGAGGTTGAAGCACTCGCCGCGCCCTGATGGAAGAATTCAGCAGCTGGCATCCGGAGGCGACGTCGCCGGCCGCGCAAAACCTCCTTCTGGGCCTGGGGACGACGTCCCTCTCTTCCCGCTTCTACCTTGCCGGCGGGACCGGACTCGCACTGCGCTTCGGTCACCGGCGCTCCGAGGATTTCGACTTCTTCTCTCGGGAGACCTTCGACGAAGAAACGCTGCTCGCGTCGCTGAGAGAGCTCGCGCCCTCGGTCCTGAGCCGAGCGCCTTCGACCCTTCATCTCCTGCTCCTCGAGATCAAAGTGAGCTTCATCGGATATCCCTATCCGCTGCTCTTTCCCACCGACCGCTTCTCGACGGTAGAGGTGGCGGATGCCAGGGACATCGCTTGCATGAAATTGAGCGCGGTCTCGAGCCGCGGAACGCGGCGCGACTTCGTCGACCTCTACCTGGCCGCGAAAGAGTACTCTCTCGGTGAGATCCTTTCCTGGTTCGTGCGAAAGTACGCGGGGATCGAGTACAGCCGGCTGCACCTTCTGAAGTCGCTCACTTATTTCGACGACGCCGAGACCGACCCGCCGCTCGATATGCTGACCGAGATTTCGTGGGCTGACGTGAAGGACTTCTTCACCCGCGAGTCGGCCGTCCTCCTGTAAGCCGTGAGCTTGACGTGGAGAAAAGCCGCTAAGGCTGCGTCACCTCCGAAGCCCCCTTCCGGTGCCTCTCGAACCAGCCGATAATGCTCAGGATCTTCGCCATGTGATGGCTCGGACGCCGGGAGATGCCGTGGGGCTCCCCGGGAACCCGGACGAGCTCGGTCTCGACGCCGAGGAGCTTCAGCGCCTGGTAGTACTGCTCCGACTCCGACATCGGCGTGCGGTAGTCTTCCTCGCCGCAGAGCACCATCGTCGGCGTCTTCACGTTCTTCACCACCGAGAGAAGAGACCTCTTCTCGTAGTGCTCGACGTGATCCCACGGGAGGCCCGGGAACCAGTACTTGCTCGTCATGTTGCCGATGTCGGACGTTAGCGTGAAGCTGTACCAATTGATGACGGGGTAGACGGTGACCGCGGCGCGGAAGCGCGTGGTGCGGCCGACCATCCAGGAGGTCAAGACTCCGCCACCGCTCCCTCCCGTCACCATTACGTTCTCGGGGTCGATGTAACCCTTGGCGATGGCCGCATCGACGCCGGAATCGAGATCGTAGAAGTCGTCTCCGGGGTAGGCGTGATGGATGAGGTTTCCGAACTCACCGCCGTAGCTGGTGCTGCCGCGCGGGTTGGTGTAGAGCACGACGTAGCCGCGAGCCGCCATGAGCTGCTTCTCGAGATCGAAGCGGTCTCCGTAGTTGGCGAAAGGTCCGCCGTGAATCTCGAGAATCAGAGGGTACTTTCGCGAAGGGTCGAAATCCGGAGGCTTCAAGAGCCATCCCTGAACCTTGCGGCCGTCCTTCGACGAGTCGTACCAGATCTCCTCCACCTCGCCGAGCTTCTTTCCCGCGAACAGATCCTCGTTCACCGCGGTCAAGACCTTGACCTCGGGCTTGCCCATCGAGCCCACCGCGATGTCGCCCGGCACATGGGGACGACTGTAGGTCGTCGCGAACGCTCCGCTCTTCGCGATGGAGATAGTGCCGCCGCCCCCGTAGGCGCTGAAGCTCGCCCCAAGGTTTCCCGCGAGCTTCTGGATTGGGCCGTCGAGGGTCATGAAATGAAAACCGGTGTTCCCCTGGTCGTCTGAGGTGAAATAGACGCCGCTCCCGTCGGGAGACCAGCGAATGTTGGCGACGTCGCGGTCGAGGCCGTCGGTCAAGGGCCGCGAGCCGCTTCCGTCGCGCGCCATCACGAAGAGCCGGGTGACCTGGTATCCCTGGTAGCGGTCGTCGAATCCGAGGTAGGCGATCCGGCGTCCGTCGGGCGACACCTGAGGCGAATGGTCGGGTCCTTTTCTCGTCGTCAGCGCCTTGACCGAACCGTCGGCGAGCGAGAACTCATAGACGTCGGTGTCGAGGGGCTCGAGCTCGTAGTTCGGGTGGCGGTTGGCGGAGAGGATGAGGTGCTTGCTGTCCGGAGTCCAGACCGCCTCGCTCGCGCGGAAACCCACCCCGCCATGCTGGAAATCGCCGCTCGAGATCTGCCGAGGTGTCCCTCCTTCCGCGGGAAGAACGAACAAGTGGTGGTATCCCGGCTTCAGGTATCCCGGACCGTTGAAGCGATAGACCAGCTGGTCGATGACCCGCGCGGGGTCAGCCCAGGTGGCGCCCTCGGGTTTTACGGGCATGCCGTCGACGATGGGAGCCTCTTCGGCAACGAGAGCGGTGAAGGAAATCCACTTGGCGTCGGGCGACCACGCGATCCCCGAGGGATCGGAGGTCAAGCTAGAAAGCTTCGCCGTCTGTCCGCTGTCCATCCAATGCCGGTAGATCTGGGGCGAGCCGTCCCGGTCGGAGATGTAGGCGATCTGGGTTCCGTCGGGAGACCAGCGCGGTGAGTTGTCGCTGAAATTCCCCGTGGTGAGCGGCCGATGGTCTTTTCCGTCGAAACTCACCATCCAGAGATTCGACCGTCTCTGGTCCTTCATGATGTCGGCGAACTGCCGGACGTAAACCACGCGGGTCCCGTCGGGCGATATCTGTGGATCGGAAGCGAGCTCGAGGTTGAAGATATCTTCGATCGCGAGGCGATCGGAGGGGGCGGAGGCGATGGCGAGAACGAAGAGAAAGGCTTGAAACATGGCGACCTCCCGAAGAGTGTCAGACGAGTCGGCGCGGCAAGAGCGCCGAGAGCTTGGTGATTAGAGTGAAGTAGCCGGTCCCGGTCTCCTCCGCGATCGTTTCCGGATGGATTGCGGGATCGTCGGGCCCGATGAGGGTCGCGACGTCTCCGACCTCGACCGTCTTCTCGTCGCCAATCTCGACGAGAGTGTGGGTCGAGCTCACGACCGCGACCACGGGATAGAGACGGCCCCCGATGAGAACTTTCGAGTGCGACGCGGCGCCCGTCGGGTATCCATCGGTATGGCCGATTGGAAGAAGGGCGAGCCACGTGGGCCGCTCGGCGATGTAGCGGCGTCCGAAGCTCGCGCTGTCTCCGGGACGCAGCCGCTCGAGCCGGACGACGCGGGCGCGGAGGCGGAACACGGGCTCGAGCTTCGCCATTTCCCGCGCCTTCGCCTCGCTCGGGTAGAGACCGAAAAGCGCTCCGCTGACTCGAACCGCGTCGAGATGCGACTCGGGGAGGAAGAAGAGCTCGTAGGTGGGAGCCGTATGGAGCCGGCCGAGTGCGACGCTCTTGCTCTTCGCCTCATCGGTCAACTTTTTGAACCGCGAGAGCTGCTCTCGATCGAACTCGAGCTCGTGGACGAACATCATGTAGGTCCCGTCGATGCGGACCGATTTGCGGTGGGCGAGATCTTCGATCCAGGGAAGCGCCCGGTAGTCCGGCATCCCTTCGCGCCCCATGCCGCAGTCGAGGTAGAGCTCTGCCGCAATGGGCCGGCCGAGCTTCTCCGCCGCTTTGTCCATCCTCGCTCCCGCGTCATCGAGCCAGAGCGAGGGCCGCACGTCGTGCCGCGCGAGCTCGACCGCCTCTTCGACCGACACCTCGGCCATGTTCAAGATGGGCTTCTTGACTCCGGCCTTGCGCATCGCGAGGGCCTCGTGCACGCGCACGCAGGCGATGCCGGAGACTTCATCACAGGAGTCGAGAAGCGGACCCAGGAGCTCGTCCCCCAGACCGTAAGCATTGTTCTTCACGACGGCGAGGATGGGCCTTCCGCCCGCGAGTCTCGCGCTTTCCTTCACGTTCCGGCGGACGGCGGCGGCGTCGATCTCGAGCCAGGGATCGAACCCGCTTTCGCTCGCGCCGGGCCTGAGGCCCCGAAGGCTCGAGGGCGGCTCCTCGGTCGCGCTCGCGCGGGAGACCCCCGCTGCGGAGAGAGCTGTGAGCGACTGGAGGAAAGTGCGGCGCGAATGCCTCATGGCGGGCCTCCTGGGCGGCCATGATACCGGTATGGCGAAGCTCTACGCTACGCAGCTCCGGCAGGGACAAGTCGGCGTTCTCCGCGGGGCTCCCTCCCGAAACCGAAGGGCGCGAGAAGGTCCGCTGGAACGAGAGTCAGCGCCAGCAGGCCAAACGATGCAAGGGGTAATCTCGCAGGCCTTGGATTCTCCTTGTAGAATCGAGTAACGATTTTGAGGAATGACGACGTTCTACTCGTGCACGTAAGCCCACTCGCCGATTCGCTCAACCCCGCCACCGTACATGAAATCCGGATAGTTCCCCTCGGGCCAGTAAACGAGGCAGTCAAACTGCAGCAGCTTGTATAGGTCCACACGAAGTTCGTACTTCTTGAATGGACGCTCCTTGTCCTGGAGCGTCGGGTCTTTGGGGCCAACGTACTGGAACGAGGGAAACCCGATCATGCCGGTGTCCGGGATCGATTCCAGTTCCCGTGGAACGAGCTCTTCGAGGGCGTTCGGTAGCTTGCCTGAAAACGACTCATAACGGTGTATTGCGTCCACAATCTCATCGCCCCGGTGTGCGGCGCGCTGAGCACCCAAGGTTTGCAGCTTGCCGTATAGGAGGACCGAGCCTATGGCGGTGATGCCGAGGAGCGCTGTTTGGCCAGCGACCATCCAGTTCTGCCGTGTCGGGCGAAATAATGAGAAGAGGACGGCAATCGGGAAACCAAAGACCCCAGCTAACAGAAAGAAGGAAGCGAGGAGCTCTTGAGCGACAACGGCCAGCCCGAAGAGCGGCAAGAAAAGCAGAACCCCGAACCTCTTGGTAACGAGGGCATATGCAATTGCAGCGATGAGGATGCCGAGGGTAGAGATCCCAAGAGCCACGAGGAATGAGGACCCCTGATAGCGCACGCCGGCCCAACCGCCGCCGAGGAGCATGGTGGCGGTAACCGCTGCGGCCGTCTCCAGGCTCCTGCGTGTGTCACCCGGAAGTGTCTTTGTCGGATGCTCAGCTGCGTGCCGGTCCGGGCCTTCATATGGGTTGACTTCCATGATTCAAGTCGCCTGGTGCAGCTTCGTCATTTCGGCCCGGCATGGATCCTATAATGACGCCGTCGCAGTGAGAACAAGGGGGGGCAATGGGGAAAACAGGGAATCGCCCGAGATTCTGTTCGTTCGTTCTGATCTGCACCGGTTTCGCTCTGGAGGCGCACTCGGCCACGAAGCCGTTCATTTCGCGCGTGCTCTCCGATCCGGCCGGTGAGGGTCTCTTCGTTCACGGAGAGAACTTCGGCGAGGATCCGGCCGTCTGGCTCGACGGGGTGCGGCTTCACGTACAGATGGCGACTCAAACGCTCATCGAAGCCGAGCTCCCTTCGCGGGAGCCGGGGACGTATCTGCTGATCGTCTCGCGCGAGGGAGCGCGCTTCCCTCGGCTCGCCGGCCTCGCGAGTATGGACGTGACCCTGGGAGCGGTCGGCCCCGAAGGGCCCGTCGGTTCTCAAGGACCCGAAGGGCCGCACGGAGAATTGGGCGAGACGGGACCTCCGGGACGAGACGGCAGCACATGGTTCACCGGTGACGGCCCTCCGCCTCCCACACTCGGAAGATCCGGAGACCTCTACCTGGACCAGACCTCGGGCGACGTCTATCGAAACGACGGAGTCTGGTCGAGGGTCGCCTCCCTTATAGGACCCCAGGGATCGCCGGGAGCGCCGGGAGCCGCTTTCGATTCTCGAGAGGAGGTCGCGGCCCTCGTCGGGATCGACGCCTCCGAGGTGAGCGTTCCTCTCGATGCGGTGACGCCGGCTCAATGCGCTTCGGGCGCGGTCGTCGCGCTCTTCACGACTGGCGGCCCGCGGCCGGTGGTCGGCCTCTTCGGAGAGGAGTCGATCTCCTCTCCCTTTCTTTTTCGAGTAGCCGTGCGCGCTCCGAGCGGCTTCGACCCATCGTCTCTCGTGGGCACCCAGGCGGCTATCGCGATCACCAACGTCTCAGCCTCCGTGGTGTTCGGGATGGTGACGGCGGCGGATTTCGGCGGGACGATGGCGGGAGACGAGATCTACGTGTTCAGCGTCGAGCCCACCCTCGTGCGGGCGAAGGCGTTCCGGGGTTTCGCCGCGTTCGAGCAGATGACCCCCCGCGAGCTCATCCAGAAGGTGCTTTCGGACTTGGGGGTTCCCGTGGCGTTCAGCCTGCTCGGCAACGCGCCTCGACTCGACTATGAGGCCCAGTGGAACGAGAGCTCACTCGACTTCGTGAGCCGCCTGATGGAGCGCGAAGGCATGCACTTCCATTTCGCGGACGACGGATGGATGGTCGTAGGAGATGAAAACGACGTCTTCGGTCTCGGTCCTACTCTTCCCTACCGGGGGCATTTCGCCGCTCCGGGAACGGAGGAGACGGTGAGCAGCTTTCGCGTGGGAGGACCGCGGAGCCCGGATCGGGTAACGGTCCGCGGATGGGACTACGTGAGGAAGGAAGCTGTTGTGGGAACGGCGGCGTCCTCGGGAGTGGGCGACGTCGTCACGTTCCTGCGGGACGCGGAGAGCGGCGGGGTTGCGGTCCAACGGGCGGAGACCCTCCTCGCGCGCGAGCGCGCGACCGCCTCTCTGCGCACCGGTACGAGTAATTCCCCGGCGGTCCGCGCCGGCACGCGGGTGACGATAACGGGGCTCGGCGGAGCTTTCAGCGGGAGTTACATCGTGACCGCGGTCCGCCACGTCCTCCATTCCACCGAAAGCTGCTTCAGCTACGCCAACCAGTTCACCGCGATCCCCGCGAGCATCCCGTTTCAGCCCGAGGCCCGTACTCCGGTCCCGCGCTTGAACGGTACGGTATCCGCGCTGGTCACGCGTGTCGTCGATCCCGACGGTCTGTATCGGGTCAAGGTGCGGTTTCCGTGGCTTCCCTCCGCAGAGAGCAACTGGGCACGGGTCGCCGTCCCCGCCGCGGGCGCGCCTTTCGTTCTCCCTGAGGTCGACGACGAGGTGCTGTTGGCGTTCGACCATGGGGACATCCGGTACCCGGTGGTCATCGGACAACTCTGGAACGGAGTCGACAAACCAACTCCTACGGCCCCGACCGTGATGATCACCGGCGGCCCCGCAGCCGGCTCGGTCAGTGGCCCGAGCGTCACGTTCACTTACAGCTCCGAGGCGGGCGCGACGTTCACCTGCATGCTCGACAGCGAGGCGGGGTTTACGCCGTGCCCCGGAGAGTCGAGGTCATACAGCGACCTGGTGTCGCGCGCGTACGTGTTCACCGTGCAGGCCACCGACGGCCTGGGCAACATCGGCTCGGCGTCGCGCGCGTGGACGGTGGCGGCCGACACGACCGGTCCAGTCGTGACCATCACGGGCGGAACCAGCACCCCGGGCACAGGCCAGGCGACGATCTCCTACACCGCCGGCGAGCCTGCCACCTTCCGCTGCCGCGTCGACAGCGGCGACTGGCAGGTTTGCTTCTCCCCCAGCTACACGTTCAGCGAGCTGTCGCCCGGCGAGCACGTGTTCGAGGTCTACGGCATCGACTCCTACAACAACAGCGGCGCCGCCGTGTCGTACACCATACCTCAGATCGTCAACGGCCACGGCCAGGTCATCCTGATCGGCCACGACTACGCGAGCCTGACGACCGACAACGTCCGCCTGATCGGCAACGCCGCCTACATGGCCGCGGCCTCGCGGTACCGGGGGCGCCCATTCAAGATCCTCGGCTTCAACTCCGATCAAGGCACGGCGAGCCCGAACGAGATGCTGAGGGCGCGCGACGCGATCAACTCGCGCCTGCTCGGCGAGCTGGGCGTCAACTGGCAGTACAGCGAGCTGCGCGATCCCAACGGGCTCGACACCGCCCTCAAGGGACAGGACGTCCTCCTGATCTACGACCAGCAGGACCCGTCGGGCGCCATGCGCGACGTGGGCGGCCTCTGGGCGGACACGCTGAACCGCTTCGTGCGCGCGGGCGGCGTGATCATCGTTCTCGATGGTTGGGACAACTCCGGCATCATGAGCCGCACGTACCAAGTCCTCGAGGGCTCCGGCATGATCCCGACCACGGAGGTGCTCCGCATCGAGGGCGTGCCGGTGTTCATCACCCAGGAGTCGAGCCAGATCGTGATCGGCGTCGGGATCGGCTCGATCTACCCGGCGATGCCGAACACCGTGAGCTTCATCCGCAGCCAGATGCTGGCCATCGTCACGGACACCTTCGGGAACATCGTGGTGGGGCAGCTCGAATACCACAACTTCTGACGTGGACTGCCCGTCCCATGAAAATCCGCACTCTCGGAACGAGCCATCCCGGCATCGGGCTCGCGCTCATCTCCCTTTATCGCACCTCCACCCAGTCGAGACGGAAGCCCAGGTCGCGCACGTCGCTCGCCTCCGGGATGTCGTTCGAGGGCCGCCACGTCGTCGTCGCCAGCGTGAGAATCGAGTAGCGCGACTCCGGCCGTTCTCCAATTTCAGCGGGTATCAAAAGCTCGTAGACCTGAAAGGTGCGGGTTGGGGAGAACGTCCCGAGCGGGTGACCATCGAGTGCCGCCTCGATAGGATGGAGTGGCGCTTCGGCCTCTTTCGGGCCTGCCAACCGGAGCGCGATCGTCTTCGTTCCCGCGCCCACAGCGGGAAGAAAGATCGAAGAAGTCTTCTGGCTCCAGCGGAAGCTCGTCCCCTCCTCTTCGAGCTCCTTCTCGTGAAACCAGGCCACCTGCAGGTCGTCGCTTCCCCCGACGTCGAGCGTCGGCAGCTTCGGTACCCGCTGCGCCAGGTCTTCGAGGTCGACCGCTTTCGAAAGGCTGAACCTCAGATTCAGAGGCTCCGGTCCCCTCGGGGGCCGGTCGTAGGAGTACTCGTATTTCTCAGTCGAGAGCTCGAAGTCCTTGACGTGGCGGGTGAAGAGCCCGGAGAGCGAGATCTTGTAGTTGGTCACGAAGAACACGTCGCGATAGCGGCCTTTCCAGCTCTCGAGGAGCTTCTCCAGGAGGACGCGATCGGGTTTCAAGGTATAGAACTCGAGGACGTTTCGATCCTCGAGCTGAGCGAGAGGAAGCTCTAGTAAGTGCAGCCCCTCCTGGGCAGGGAAGATCGCGACGTCGTCGTCGCCGATGTGCCTCGCGAGCTCCTCGACGAAGGGAAGGCTTCCACGAAACTCGTTGTGGTGCCAGAGACGGTAGCCGGAGGCGAGGTAGAGAGCGACGAGCAGTACCGCGACGATACGGGTCCCCACGGTCGCGAGTCTCGCGCCGGTCTCGCGGAGGCCCGAAAGGAGATACGCGATGGCGACGAAAAACGCCGGCAGGATCACGGGGATGAAGCGCCTCATCGCGAAGTAGTGGTCGTGCCAGACCCGGACCTTGTAGAAGAAGAAGAGCGAGAACGTGAGGGCGACGAGAAGGAAGAACGCCTGCGACTTTCGCGCGCGGAGAAGGAGCGCCATGCCGCCGGCGACGGCGAGCGACAACCCCAGTGGGTACAGGTACCAGCCCATCCGCAGGAACGCTTCGGCGTCGTGGGGAGCGGTGCGGGGACCATGCCAGATTGGGCGGATAAAGTAGGCGTAGAGCGCGAGGAGGAAGAGCCCGAGCGCCGCCCCCATGCGGAGCCGCAAGGAGTCAAAAACGCCGAGGAGTCTCGGAGGAAGCTTCGAAACCGCGCGGTCGAGGAAGAAGAAAAGGACGGCGCCGGCGAAGACGACGGCGGGAAGGTTCTCACCGAGGAAGCTCCAGTAATGTCGTCCGAGGATGCTCGAGACGTAGGGCCAGGCGAACAGCCGGTCGTGGATCGCCGCGTGGACTGCCAGGAGGGCGAAGGCCGCGAGAAACGAGACTTCGGGCGCGCCGAGCTCGCGCCGCACTCGCTTCCAGCCGAAGTAAAGCGCGACGGGAACCGCGAAGATCATGGTCTCGACCCGGGCGAGAAAGGTGGAGCCGAGCACCAGCCCGGCGAAAGCACCGGCGAGAGTCGATCGCTCTTCTTCCATGAAGTAGAAGAGCAGGAGCGACGTCGCGAACAGAAACTGAACGACGATCTCGGAGTTGGGGAATCTCGCGAACCAGATCTGAATCTGGAAAACCGCGAGGAGCGCTGACGCGAGGGCCGCGACCTCGAGGCTGAAGAGCCGCCGAAACGCGAGAAAGAAGCCCGAGACCGCCAGGAGGGCAAAGAATGGCGTCGTATAGAGCCCGGACTTGGGCTGGAAGAGGGCGGAGGCGGTAGCGATCCAGACGGGGTAGAGGTGAAGCCCGTGCGGGACCACCCTCCCGCTCTCGGGGGACTCGAGGCGGAATCCCTGGTATCGAAGGTAGTCCCACGGCGGAAGATCCTTGTCGGGAAAGAAGAGCGGCCACGCCTCCGGAGGAATGCTGGCCACCACCGGATCGTGGTAGATGAGCCGCCCGTCTCGAGCCAGGTGAAAGCCGGCGTTGACGTAGACTCCCGGATCGCGGCCGCCGAGGATGTGCTCGAACGGAGGAAAATAGACCGCCGCCGTGAACGCGATGACCGCGGCCGCCACGAGAAGCTCGGGCCGGGAGGCGGGCCCGGGGCGAAGAGAAAGACGGCGCCGGAAGGCGGCGATCGCCATCGCCGCGCCCGCGGTTACGACGACGGCGGTCCGTGCGGGCGAGAACCCCCCGAGCTCCGCGAGGACGAGCGACACCCATCCGGAGATCAGGAGGCTTCCCGCGATCGAAAGGTAGATCTGCTCCAGAAGACTCAGCCGAACCTTGCCGCCGCCGCCGAGCGCCGCAACCAGCACGAGGCCGGGGATGAAAAAGATCGCGAGAGTGGCGAAGGTGGAGGCGAGCGGGGTCACGTCGGCCACGTCGGGATGTTTCTCTCGAAGAACGCCATCATAGAAGACGGCCCTCGAAATTGCACATGCGCTGTTCCGCGCCGAAACGCGTTCGTGGTAATCTGACGTCCCAGTTGCATCTCAGACCGTTCTGGAACCTGGGCCTGAGCTTTCCGGCCCTCCTGCTGCTCGCCCTCACGCTGGTCACGCCGGTATAGAGCTATGAAGACTCTCGTCGAGCTCGTCTCCGAAATGGAGGGGCTCGGGGAGCGCGAGGCCGTCGTCTACTATGACGGGCTCCGCACGCGGAAATGGAGCTACCGCGAGCTCTGCCGCGCCATCGCCGGGGTCGCCGAGGAGCTGACGTCTCGCGGCCTCACGCCCGGCGACCGCGTGCTCCTCTGGGGGGAGAGCCGGGCGGAGTGGATCGCGGTCTTCTGGGCCGCGGTCTCGCGCCGCGTCACTCTCGTGCCCGTTGATTTTCGATCCTCGAAGGCTTTCGTCTCGCGGGTGCAGAAGGACGTGGGCGCGAAGCTTCTGATCCACGGGGCGAGCGTCGATACCGAAGGGCTCGACCTCCCGCGGATCGACTTCGAGGCGGTGTCCCGAATGCAATCGGACTCGCGGGTCGCGCTCGAGGGCGTCGATCCCGAAGACGTCGTGCAGGTGATCTACACCTCCGGCACCACCGGCGAGCCGAAGGGAGTCGTACACCGGCACCGCCATCTGGCGCCGAACCTCGCTCCCATTCGACGAGAGATCCGGAAGTACGGAGCGCTCGCGCGCCCGTTCCAGCCGATCCGGTTCCTCGACCTCCTCCCGCTGAGCCACGTGTTCGGCCAGTTCGCCGGACTCTACGTTCCGGTGCTGATGGGAGGTGCTTCCGTGTTCCTCAAAGAGGTCCATCCCGGCGCCATCATCGAGACGATCCGGCGAGAACGCGTCTCGGTGCTGATTTCCGTCCCCCGTTTTCTCGAGAGCCTGAGACGGGAGATCGAGCGCCGCTTCGACCTTTCCCGGCCTCCGGTCGAAACCAAGGGTTTTTGGGGCGGTCTTCGTCGCTTCTTCCGCCACCGCGACGTCCACGCCGCCTTCGGATTCAAGTTCTGGGCGATCGTTTCCGGAGGAGCGCGCCTCCCGCCGTATGAGGAAGATTTCTGGGCTCGGCTGGGGTTCGTCCTCGTTCAGGGCTATGGCTTGACGGAAACGAGCTCTCTCGTGACCACGAACCACCCCCTTCATCCGACGCGGGGCTCCATCGGAAAAGTCGTCGGGAGCCAGGAGATCCAGCTCGCGCCTGACGGTGAGTTCCTGGTGCGCGGGGCGAACGTCTCTCTCGAGCTCTTCGGCCGAGCGAGCCCCGATGAAGACGCCTGGCTCCACACCGGAGATCTGGGAGAGATGGGTCCGGACGGGACGCTGTTCTATAAAGGAAGGAAGAAGGACGTCATCGTCGGGCCGGAAGGTCTCAACGTCTATCCCGCCGACGTCGAATCCGCGCTCGCGCGAGACCCCGCGGTAAAGGAAAGCGTGGTCCTCGGACGCGCCACGGACCGGGGCGAAGTCGTTCATGCGGTGCTTCTGCTGCGCGAACCGGCCGCGGACCCCGGCGCCATCATCGAGAAAGTGAATCGGACGCTCGAGCATCATCAGCGGATCCGCGAGTGGACGGTCTGGCCCGGCGAGGATTTCCCCAGGACCGCGTCGACGTTCAAAGTCCGCCGTCACGAGGTGGCGAAAGCCATCGAGCAGCGGAAGGCTGGACCCGAGAGAGCTGGCCTTCCGGAAGGCGTGAGCGCGGTTCGGGCCCTCGTCGCGGAAAGGCTCGGCCGGCGTTCCGATGAGGTGAGACCCTCGCAGCATCTCTCGGAGGAGCTCGGCCTGAGCTCCATCGACCGCATCGAGCTTCTTTCGAGCCTCGAGGAGCGCTACGGAGTAGAGCTCTCGGAATCCGAGATGGCGTCGGTCGCGACCGTCGAGGACCTCGAACGCTGGGTCCATCGCGAGGCAGAAATTCACGGCACTCCGGCCGGTGAGCGTGAGGCTTCGCCTCTCGGGGGAATCGTGCGCTTCGCCCGTTTCTTTCCGGTGAGGCTCCTGCGTTTCGCGTTTCTGGAGACGGTCGTTCTCCCGCTCTTTCGCCGCTACATCCCGCTCACCGTCGAGGGCACTCTCGAGGGTGCGGAGGGACCGGTGATCTTCGCTCCCAACCACACGAGCCACCTCGACACCCTCGCCGTCTTGGCCGCGCTTCCTCCCCGTTTTCGACACCGTCTCGCGCCCGCCATGTCGCAGGATTCCTTTCTTCCGTACCTCGAGGGGACGGGGCGGATGCGGGAGCGGATTTCCCTCGCGCTCCGATTCTGGCTCGCGGTCATCACGCTGAATGTTTTCCCACTTCCTCAGTCGACGCGCGGAGTCCGGAAGGCGCTCCAATTCGCCGGATCGCTCGTGGACTCCGGCTATTCGGTTCTGATTTATCCCGAAGGGGCTCGCACCCCGGATGGCACGATGCAGAAGTTCCGGCCGGGCGTCGGAGTCATGGCGGTGCGCCTCGGGATTCCCGTGGTGCCGATCCACATCCAGGGTCTTTACGAAGTCCTTTCGGTCGACGCGAGCTGGCCCTCTCCCGGACCCGTGCGGCTCCGCATCGGATCCCCGATCGTGTTTCACGAGACCGACGACTCCCGCGAGGCGGCGAAGAGGGTCGAGGAGGAGGTGCGTCGCCTCGGCGCCAAATGATGGAGAATGCGACCGATGCCCTTCACGTGACCGAAGTCGTGAACGCGGCGGACGAGGCCGATCTCTCGAAGAAAGTGGCGAAGCTCGTACCTCTCATCTGTATAAAGGGGTGAACCGATGAAAGCGCGTTATTGGGCAGGTGTCTGTTTTTTCTGCGCGGCCGCGGCGGCCGCGCAGAGTCAGGACCTCGACCTCGTTCTCGCCGGCGGACGGGTGCTCGACCCCGAGACCGGCCTCGATGCCGAGAGAGACGTGGGCGTCGCCGCCGGCTCGATTACCGCTGTGTCCGAAGGCTCGCTCTCGTCGCGGTTGAAGCCGGGCGGGACCCTCATCGACGCGAGGGGGCTCATCGTCGCTCCCGGCTTCATCGACCTCCATGCGCACGGACAGACGAACCGCGCGAACGAGTTCCAGGCGCGCGACGGGGTCACGACCGCTCTGGAGCTCGAGGGAGGCGTCGGCGGCGTCGGGGATTGGATCGCCTCTCGGAAAGGGCGAGCCCTCCTCAACTTTGGAGCCTCCGTCTCCCACGGAACGCTTCGCATCCACGCCATGCCGCAGTACGCGGAGAAGCTGAAGGCGCTCGGAAGCTCCGTCGAAGCGGAGGCCGAGCGCGAGCTCCGGGACGGGCTCTATGCCCCGCTGCCGGAAGAGAGGACCGAGGCCCTGTACCAGCTCTTCGAGAAGGGACTGCGCGAGGGCGGGCTAGGCATCGGCATGCCCCACCAGTACTACCCCGGCGCCGATCGGCGAGAGATCTTTCGGGTGTTCGAATTCGCGGCCGCGAAGGACGTGCCCATCTACACCCACGTGCGGTCGATTGGCGTCGAGGCCATACAAGAGGTCATCGCCGATGCGGCCGCGACCGGGGCCTCGCTTCACATCGTCCACGTGAATAGCATGAGCCTCTGGGATCTGCCTTTGGTCCTCGAGATCATCGAAGGCGCGCGAAAGAGGGGAGTCGACGTCACCACCGAGGCTTATCCGTATACTGCGAGCTCCACAGGCATCGAGTCCGCGATCTTCGACGAGGGCTGGCAGGATCGCCTGCGGATCTCCTACGGGGACATTCAGTGGCAGGACACCGGGGAGAGGCTTACCGAGGAGACGTTCCGCACGTACCGCGAGAAGGGCGGAATCATCATCATCCACGTGATGAAGCCGGAGTGGATCGATCTCGCGGTCCGCACTCCCTTCGTCATGATCGCCTCCGACGGAATGCCCTACGCCCCGGGCGCCCATCCTCGCTCCGCCGGGACCTTCTCCCGAGTCCTCGGCCAGTACGTGCGCGATCGCGAGATCCTCGACCTCATGGAGGCGGTCGGGAAGATGACCCTTCTTCCGGCGAAGCGCCTTGAAGAAGTGGCGCCGGCGATGAAGAAGAAAGGGCGCCTCCAGGCGGGAGCCGACGCCGACATCACCGTCTTCGATCTCGGGACGATCCGCGACACCGCCAACTTCGAAGACGACCTGAGTTTTTCGGAGGGCGTGGTGCACGTCCTCGTAGGCGGGGTGCTCGTGGTGCGCGACTCGCAGTCGGTGAAGGACGTCTTCCCCGGGAAGCCCATCCTCGGCCGCTACACCGCGAACTAATCAAACCCCGCTTTGCTTCAAGATCTCGGCGCAGCGGTCGGCGACGATCCGATGCTCGCCCGGTTCCATCATCCAGACCCCGATCTCGAGCCGGGGCTCCTCGGGACTGCTCGGCCTTGGCTCGATCCGCGGCTCACCCTCTCGGAGTGCCTTCGCGAAGCTCTCCCGCGTGAGACTGACGCGTTTGGGATCCCAGGTAATCGCCGCGTGCGGGACCTCATTCGCGATCTCGGGGACGAAGCGCTCGGCGCGGACGGAGTCGATCCCTGAAACTCGCGACAAGATGTGCGAAACGCGCTCTTCCCACTCTTTCCACTCTGCCTCGTGATCTCTCGCGAGGTAGAGCTCGACGGCGCGCGTGAGCCCCACGATCTCTTCTTTTCCCACCTTGGCGAGACGGCCGATGGTATCGGAGTGGGGAGAGCCGTTGAGAAAGGCCGCCTGGATCAGATCCTTTCGGCCCAGAAGCAGGCCCGAAGACTGAGGCCCTCGGAGTCCCTTGCCCCCGCTGAAGGCGACGAGATCGAAGCCCATCTTCAGAAATCCGGTGAGGTTTTCGACCGGTGGAAGGTCGGCGGCGGCGTCGATGAGAGTCGGAACGCCGGTCTTCTTTCCGGCCTCGACGAGCTCCTCGCGGGCGATCGGGCTCTTGTTGGCGGCGTTGTTGAGATAGAAGAGCATCGCCGTCTTGCTGCTGATGGAAGCGAGAAGCTCCTCTCGACTTGCCGCCTCCACCAGCCGGACTCCGACGTTTCGGACCGCGTGGTCGTAAACGAATCGGTGGCCCTTGGGAATGACCACTTCGTTCTTGAGGCCCGTGGTATCGGGAATGCGCAGGATCGCCTCCGTGCTCGAGCCCGCGACCGCGGCCGCGGTCGCGAGCGTGAGGGCGGCGGCGCAGCCGGAGGTGACCAGAGCCGCCTCGGCGCCCACGAGGGACGCGATGCGGCGGCCCGCCGCTTCCTGGAGCTCCGGAATCGAGACGTACTGCCGCGCGGCGTTTTCCATCGCCTGCCTCACCTCGGGCGGTGTGAGCGACGCCGAGAGCGCCGTGTAGGTGCCCGCGGCGTTGATGAACGGCCGGACTCCAAGGTCTTTGTAGACGTCGACCGACTCGGGCGACGCCGACGCCTTTCGACCTCCGAGCGTTCCCGAGACCGAAGCCACTCCGAGCCCTGAAAGAAAACCGCGTCGTGAGAGCATTTTGTCCTCCTGATCGTTCAAAAGAGCCACTGGAAACTGATTGCCGTCCAAATCCCCTTCCCGACCTTCTTGAGGAGACGCCCGGTGCGCTTCACCTGCACGTCCTTTACGTCCTCATTCGACAAGAGACTACGATACTCGTGGGAGTTCCAGGAGGGAAACCACACCGTCCTGAGAAGCCGGGGTCCGACCTCCCGGAAGACCTGACCCTGGATGCGGCCCATGACGTAGTCGTCCTGGTCGAAGTCGGGGTCGAGCTCTTTCAGGATCCCCGCGATGGTGAGTTGGGACTTGATGAACATCGCCGCCGAGTAGCGTATCCGAAATCCCTCACGGGCGAGCTCGGTCAAGAGCTCGTCGAGGAGCGCGAACATCTCCTGGGATCCGCTCCCCTCGACGACCGCCGCGGCCGCCTCCCGGATGCGCGCGCGGTCCTCCGGGTCGGGCGCAACCAGCACCGCCGCGTGGTTCGCGAGGCGCTTCTCGTCCTTCAGATAGAGACCGAGCATGAGCTGCGCCAGTTTCTTCCGATCTTCCAGGCTGAACTCGGCGGCGAGGCCCCAGTCGAGAAGAGCGATGCGGTAGGGGTCGACTTTGGAAGGCGAGTGGAAGACGTTTCCAGCATGAGGGTCTCCGTGAAAGAGCGCGGGGTCTTTCGGAGAGAAGATCACGTCATAGGTGAGGGCATCGCTCAGGCGGCGGGCGAGTTTCGCTCGATCGCGCGGAGAGTCGAGCAAAGCGTCCGTAACTTTCACGCCCGCGATGAACTCCATGCAAGTGACGTTCTCTGTCGAGAACGGAAGGACGGCGGGAACCAGGATCCCGGGATCGTCGGCATAGTACTCCCGGGCTCGAATCAGGTTCTTCCGTTCATCCGAGACCTGGACCTCCCGCGAGAGCGCTTCCCGGATCTCGTGAAAAATGTCGACTAGCGGAGTGTCCCCGATATCGTAGAAACCGGCGTGCTTCTCGAGGTACGCGAGCACTCGATCGATGAGCTCGAGATCCTCCGCGAGCGCCGCAACGGCTCGAGGCTTCAGCACCTTGCACGCGGCCCGTTCGACCGCCTCGCTCCCTGGCGCTCGATAGCTGGCCGCGACCACCGCGCCGACACTCGCCTCCGCGAGAACGTGGTCCTCGAAGACGATCCCGTACTCCTCGATCGCCTTCGAGGGAAGCTCCCGCTGAATCACGTCCAGGATCTCGTCGTATCGAGCCGAGCTGAGCCCGTTCTCCAGAGTCTGAAGCGATTCGCGGAGGTCGGGAGCGAGCTCGGGATTGCGGGCGAGGATCTGCGCGAGCTTCTGCAGGCTCGGTGCGTCGGCCACGAACGCCAGGACGCGGTCGCCTCGGCTGGCGTCGCGGGAAAGGCTCGCCTGGGCGACGAGTCTTTCGACGAAGCGCTCGTCACTCATACCGTCCAGGAACAGAAGAAACGAGTCGTGGATCAAAGGCCGCCATCGGGCCGCTCCCTCGGGCACGACTTCGAGGACCCGCGAGCCGTGGAGAAGGACGCTCTCGAGCCGCCCGCGGTAGCGGCGCCAGTCGAAAGAGTCGAGAAGAGCCCGGACTTCCTCGGGCGTCGAGCTCTCGAGGAGTGCCGCGGCGCGAGCCCGCGCGTCCTCGGGGGCGGAGGCCGCGACCTCGAGGGCAAGCGCTCGCGCGTCCGCCTCCCAGTCGTAGCGGAGGTAGTGCTCGAGCGGGGTGGGAAGCTCGAGCTCCTGGCCGGAAGATAGGAGCCCGACGAGAAGTAGAGCGGCCCTCACTGCTCGAAGCAGTAGAGGCGCAGCCGCGCGTTGCAGGAGCTGGCCCCGATGAAGGACCAGAGGGCGGGGTCTCCCTCATGCTGGCCGTTGGTGCCGTACGCGCTCGCAGCCGATTGCATCCAGCCGCCACAGTCGGGACCGAGGCCGTAGCTCGCGGCGGTGCCGTTGGCGAACGTTCGGGTCCAGACGGTACCGAGCCCATTGGCTTCGACTCCGAGCTCCGTCACGTCGATGTGGTGCTGGAGCGACTGGCTCGTGAGCGCGCTCCAGTTGGCGGCGACCAGTGCCCCGTCGATCCGTACGTAGGGAAACGGCACGTGCGAGAAGCGGGCCGCCGGAGAGGCCTCGTCGTCGCTGAGCCATGCGAGAAACGTGCCCGAGAGCCCCGCTTCCGAAGCACGGGCGCGGCAGATCGCATCGGCGCCGGCGATACCACCGAGGTTCCCCTGGTGGCGGGTGCTGGTCACGAACACCCGGCAGGGACCGCGGCCGCAACGCCCGCCGGCGCTCTCCTCCACGACGGGCCCCGCGGGCTGGATCAGAATATCGCGGTTGCGAGCGCAGCCTCCCGAGGTCCCCGCCACATAGAGCTCCGCCCGCACCTTCCGCGGCGTCGAAGCGCTCACCGGCTCGTACTGGTGCTCGATGACGTTTCCGTAGACTTCACGGCCCATGATGCGCTCGACGTCGGAGTCATCGATGCGGATGTCTTGAAAGCGGTCGAACGCGTTCTCGTAGTCCCACCAGATCCGGAGCTTCTTTCCTCCCGGGGGAACGCCGACGTACTGAACATAGAGCCCAACGCGGAGATGATCGAGAAACCCGGGATCGCTGAAACGAACGCGCACTTCCTCGAGCTGGCTGCAGTCGAAAATTGCGGTCGAGTTCGTATGCGGCGTCGTCGCCTGGAGCGAGACGGGAGTGGACGGCGGAGACAGGGGAGCGCTCTCTCCCGTCGGTGTGCGGTCGCCGCAGGCCGACAGCGGAAAAACGATGATTGCTAGGAAAACGAGTCGCCGCATGATGAAATCGTCGAAATCGACCCCGAGCGGTTACGACATTAACCGAAACCGCCCGTGGAACTCAAGCTCCAGGAGGGAAAATGACGCGTTCGAGACGGGAGTTCATTCGAGACATGGGAACCGGGCTCAGTCTCGCGGGTGCTTCGGCGAGCGGTCTCGCCTGCGCTTCGGTTTCGGCGGCCGGGGAATCCGAGAAGCTCCTCCGGCCCGATCCCCGGCAGCCCGAGCCCTCGCCTCTCGGTCTCGATCGTCTTCCGCTCGAGTGGCACCAGGAGAGAGCGCGTCTCTTGAAGAAAAAGGCGGCGGAGCGGGGTGTCGACGCGCTCCTGCTTCGGAGCGACCAGAACCAGGTCTATTTCACCGGCTGTTTCCGCCAGAGCGGCGAGCGCTCCACCTGGGTGGTACTTCCCCTCGGCGAGAAGGACACGGCCCACTGGTACTCTCCGGCCATCGATCGCGATCTGATCGATTCGTGGTGGGCGACTTCGAACGAGAACTACTTCTGTTATCCGCACGCGGCGGGCGGATTCCCGAACCGAGGCGAGCTCGCGCGAGGCAAGCGCGTCGACCTCTTCGAGTGGATGCTCGAGGGTTTGAAGAAGAGAGGGCTCGGGGAGAAAACCCTTGGGATCGATTTCGAGCCCACGAACGCGCAGCGGGCGTCGCTCCAAACCCTCCTTCCCCGGGCGAGAGTCGTCGAGGTCTCCGACCTCTGCCTCGACATGCAGATCCGGAAGACGAAGGAGGAGATCGCTCTCACCCAGCGCGCCTACCGCTACTTCGACAAGGTCCACGCCTTCGCCCGGGATTACATCCTGGAGCGCGGCACCGAGGCGACCGACTTCGAAGTGGGACAAGCGCTCCAGGCCTACGGCATCGGTCTTTTGATGAAAGACGTCCGCTACGACGGAAAGCCTCACACCGCCGTCGGAATCGAAGTGACCTCCCATTACGTGAGAACCGGAGTCGCGACCGCCTATCCCCACCCGAACCAGTTCTTCTACTCAAAGATTCAGAAAGGAAACCCGGTCTACGTGAACACCGACATCCGCCTCGGCGGGATGGGCGGGGAGTGCTACCGCAACTATCTCGTCGCGCCCTTTGCTTCCCACCACGAGAAGATGTGGCAGGTGGTCACGGACTCGGCGCTCCTGCTTCGAGAAGAGGCCCGTCCCGGCGCGGTCTGCTCGGAGATCGCGTACAAGGTCCACGAGCTTCAGATCCGAAACGGGATGCAGGACCACATCTACCATCGCCCTTGCCACGGGCAGGGCCAGTTCTTCGCGGGCCACCAGCCCCCGTTCATCGCTCTCGGAGACGACACCGTACTCGAGCCGGGGATGATGTTCTCCGTCGAGCCCGGACTCTACGACGCCGAGCGAGGAATCGGTGTGAACCCGAGCGACATCCTTCTCGTTCTCGACCAGGGGAGCGTTTTCTTGAGCAGCGTTCCCTTCAGCCGAGAGTGGGCGTTTCTTACGCTATGAGCGCGCTGCCGCTTCTCCTGCTCCTCGCGATCGACGTCCCGGCGGAGCTCCGGTCCTGCGTCGCTTCCCTCCGGGCCGACTCCATCGGCGGGGTCGAGCCGCTCGTCGAAGTCACTCGCGAGCCCGCGGGCATTCTTCGCTTCCGCCTGACGTTCGATCTGCCGCAGCCGGTAGCTCAGGACGACTGGCGGATCGACGTCGAGCCTGCCTTCGCTCCCGACTTCCACTGGTCTCCACACCTCACTCCCACGGCGCGGAATGTCGTCGACCAGCACAGCTTCCGCTCTCCCGCGCTCATCGCTTCGGCGCCGAGCTGCACTCTGACGCTCATCCCTGACCTCGACCTTTTACTCGCGGGCTCGCCTGTCCGCTGGTACATGGATCTCGACGCGCCCGCGAGAAAGCTCACGCTCGGGATGAGCGACACCGAGGTCGAGGGCCACGTCTTCTACGTGCGGAAGCCCGGAGCCTCGTATCCGAAGGGCAAGGTTCAGTTCGGGTTCTTCGCTCTGTCTTCGACTTCTCCCGAGGCGGCGCGGAATCCATTTCGCCCGGTGCTCTCGTTCCTCTGGGAGCGCTACGGACGCGCGCTCTTCGCAGGAGGCCGCCCGTTGAAAGGCGACCTCGCGCCCTACGTCGAGCACACTTACCGCTGGGCGTTCGAGACCTGGCGCGAGGCGGTGTGGCAGGAGTTCGAGCTCGAGGGGAAGAAAGTCGGAGCGCCGGTCTTCATCGTCAACCAGACGCAGAGCCCGAACTATCCCGGCGAGGTCGACGAGCGGGAGTTTCGTTCCATCTGGAACCAGGCCTGGTTCAGCTCGCTTCGCTCTGCCTCGGGACTCTACCGCTGGGCGCGCGCCCGTGGAAACGAAGAGCTTCTCGCAAAAGCGCGGATGACGAAGGAGCTCGCGCTTCTCGCGCCTATGAGCAACGGGTTCTTTCCATCGCTCGTCGCGACCGAGATGGAGACTGTGAACGGCCTCAACCGCTCGCGAGGCTGGGCGACCGCCTTCTGGGGGAACTCCGATCGGAATCCCGTGAATCGCGAGGCGGGCTCGAGGAGCGCCGATCCGCGCATCGCGCCCTATCACGTCCTCGACATGAGCTGGACTTCTCTTCTCATGCTGCGCTGGCACGAGGAGCTGGAGCCGGACGAGCGGCTTCTCGCCTACGCGACCCGTTACGGTGACGCTCTCCTCCGGCTCCAGGACGCGCGAGGGTTCTTTCCCGCGTGGCTCGATCGAGAGACTCTGAAACCTCTCGGTATCCTCGACGATTCTCCCGAGACGTCTTTGTCGGTCACCTTCCTGCTCACGCTCTCCCGCGCGACGGGAAGAAGCGACTACCGCGATGCGGCGCTCGCGGCGATGAACGCCGTCGCGACGGAGATCGTCCCCGAAGGACGTTGGGAGGACTTCGAGACCTACTGGTCCTGCTCCTCCTGGGGCATCGACGACCTCCGGGGAAAGAAGGTCGAGCGCAACGACCTCCACAAGCAGAACACGTTCTCGATGTTCTGGACCGCGGAGGCCCTTCTCGAGACCTATCGGACAACCGGTAAACGAGAGTACTTAGAGCTCGGTGAGCGGGTCATCGATGAGCTCCTCATGACCCAGGCCTCCTGGCAGCCTCCCTACATGTACGTTGACGTCCTCGGAGGGTTCGGAGTCATGAACGCCGACGGCGAGTGGAACGACTCGCGCGAGAGCCTCTTCGCCGAGACCATCGTTCGCTACGGCCAGGAGCTCTCACGAGAGGAATACGTGGAGCGAGGCCTCGCGGCGCTCCGATCGTCCTTCGTCATGATGTACGCCCCCGAGAATCCGCGAACGAAGGCGCAGTGGGAGAAGCGCCACCCGTTCTTCGGCCCGGAGGACTACGGCTTCACCATGGAGAACTACGGCCACGGAGGAAGGACGAGCCCCGAGGGCGAGGGCATGGGAGTCTTCACCATCTACGACTGGGGAAACGGCGCCGCCGCGGAAGCCTACAACCGGATGGTGGATCACTTCGGCCCGGAGCTGGTGCACCGGAATCGCTAGAACATCGACGTGGGGCTGCGCTTGATGAAGGCGCACCTGACGCCAAAGCATGCGGAGCCCAGCCCGGCAGCGCCAAGTAAGAAGGCGGCGATCAGCGGGGTCGCCCGGCCCAGGGACTCGGAAAGAAGCGCCACCCCCAGCCACTCCTCGAGACCAACCGCACCGAAGAAGGAAGCGACGAAGAGCAGGAGCGGTACCAGAGCCCAGAGTCCGTAGTGCACGAACCCTTGGAGTTTCGTCAGTTGGCCCGATGCGATGCGCTCCGAGAGGCGCTGCCACTTCCACGCTTGAAGGGCCAGCACAGCGGAAAGAAAGACGAGGATCATGGCTGCTCTGTTGCCCTAACGTAACGTGTGGAACAAGCCGTAAGCGAATTGATGCCACAGGGGTGCGCCCCAGAGCAGGTTAACGGCAACGTGACCCGCGAAGAGGGCCGTGATACCGATCCAGGTAACCCGATGAATGCGGCCACCAGAGACGAGATCGAACAGAAAAAGCGGGAGCAGCAGGCCATAGATCCCGCCGAGCCCCAGCGTCCGATGCAGCCTGAGCGAACCGAACGCGGCGAGGCTGGATTGCGTGATGAAGAGCAGTAGCCAGGCACTCATGAGGCCGCCATGTACGTGCGCAAACCAGTGGATGTCGGCTAGATAGTGGAGATAACTGGGCGTGAAGCCGAGGATCGCCACGAGAGCATAGAACGTCAAGGGCGACGAAGAAATAGCGCGACGCGCCCGCCCGCTGCCCCACCAGAGGCTCCGACCGTTGAAGGAATCCGTGTTCAGCGGCGATTGCCATGGGATATCTCGACGACCGTCACCCGATCCGGGAATTCCAGTGCAAGCCTTTTGGCGTTCTCGGGGACGGCG
This sequence comes from uncultured Acidobacteriota bacterium, assembly GCA_964553925.1. GTDB lineage: Bacteria > Acidobacteriota > Vicinamibacteria > Marinacidobacterales > SMYC01 > DAISKN01. The sequence goes on along the minus strand of CAZKNR010000426.1, from coordinate 12,768 downwards.
ACGACGTCCTCGGTTGCTTGCAGAACCAGGATGGGCGTCGAGCCTCCGGCCCACCAATCTTCAGTGGTGTCCTTCCGTCGCTCGCACGCTGCGCTCTCGCGGCGCTGAAATACCATCCGTCCTCCCAGGCCCGGCCGTCGTTCCCGCTCGCAAAGAATGCCCGACGAATCGCGGGTAGTCGTTCTTCTTTCTTGAGCGCTTCGTCGAAGACGCGATTGGTCACTTCTTCGACCTCGGGCGACCTCGGCACTTTGCCTGGGGCAGCCAAAAGGATCAGCCGCTTGACCAGGCTGGGATGATCCGCTGCTAACGTCCTCGCCACGCGGCCACCGAACGCATGGCCCACGATAGCGGCCGAGGCACCGACCAGAGACTCGATCGTGGCCGCGACGTCGTCGCCCAAGTCGTGATAGGTGATCTCCTCGAGTGGCCCTGTGCTGCCGCCAATCCCCCGGGGCTGAGGCAGAATCGCCCGATAACCCGCTTGCACCAGGCGCCGGCTGAGATCGTCGAAATCCTCGACGCCGCGCCCGCGTGAAGGAATGAAGACAATCGGATCGCCCTGGCCGCGGATGGTGACCTCAAGAGTCGCTGGACCTGCCCTTACGACCTCGTGGCTCTCCGCGCCAGCTTGTGCTTCCGCGCCTTTCGCAGCTTGAAGCCGTGTCGCGGCGACGAACATCAGACCCGCCACCTTCATCTTCATCACTGTTCGAACACTCATTTTTGAGTCTCCGAAAACGCCCACGCGTCGGCCCGACGCTGCGTTCAGCTGCGAACGGCGTCCATTCCCGCTTCACCACTCGTCAGCTGCAACACATTGTCGGGCAGCCTCAAAGTCCGTTAGATGTCCAGATCGCCGGCGATTCTCTAGTCATACGTAGGAGAGCTAGGATCCTATCGCCCTCCGCTCGCGGACGTCGCGGGTTCGATGAAGCCGTAGAATGGCGCGGACTCGGAGACACGACTGCCCCTGCGCCGATACCTGTCGATGACTTCTTTCCCATAATCCCGCTCGGCAAGAAGAAGATTGTGAACTTTGCAGAGAAGCCGTATCCGGGATGGATCGTGGTCACCCCCGCGGCCGTATGGGTCATCGTGGTGGAACTCGAGCCACCGGCGCTCGGTGCACCGCCTGCCTGCTCCGTCAACGAAGGTGCACTGTCGGCAGTCGCGTTTGCGCACGATGCGCCTCACCGCGGCGGGCATGTAACGCGACCTCGGCGAGGTGTCGGTCTCGTCGAGAGTTTTTCGCGGGGACTTCGTCTCACCATATCGTTTCGCCTCGAGCCTTTCTAGCTTCTCCGTCACCGCAGTCTCGATGACCGCCGCCAGATCAGACTGCGTGAGCGCCTGGAGTTGCTCCAGCTTCTCGCGGAGCTCCGCGCTTGCCGTGAACGTGATCTTGTACCTGGAAGGCGCCAGGGGCTCGACGACATTGAGGGGGGCCGCGCCGGAGAGGGCAAATGCGGATGCGATGGAACCGGGTGTTCGGCGAGTGACCCAGCTCGGTCCGGACCGAGCTCTGTCATCGGCATACGAGGCGGAGTCTGAGGCGGAGTCATTGCCGAGCGTTCGGGGAGTTTGCGTATGACCGGGGGCACGTCGGGCTTGGGCGATATCTCGACCAGGAGCTCTTCGATCTGGCGCTTGGTTTTGTGGACCGCTCGAGCGAGAAGCCTCTCGCAGTTTTCTTCCGTGAGGTGCGGAGCGAGCTTTCCGATACCGGACAGGTGAAGACGTCCATCGCGCAGCATCTCCAGAAGCATCGGGTATTTCCGCGACGCGCGCGCGGCCGTGATGCGCTCGTACGCCTCATGCTCCGAGAGGTGCAACACCTCGAGGGAGTACGAGAACATCGACGAGCAAGCTGCCCTGGCATAAAGCCGGCGATGGTCGACCTCCCCGATGTGCGCGACGAGGTCGGCCTCGACCCGCCGCGAGCGCTGCACGAGCTCCGAGAGAGCGTGGAGCAACTGAGCGTCGGAAAGCGATTGGATTGGATTGGATTGGGTTGGTGTGCGTCATGATTCTTCTATAGCACGCACTTTTTTTCCCGCGCCCTGTCGCGCACAATCGACGAACAGAGGCCCGGATGACTTTCGAGCCTCTCCGATCGATTCGTGCTCGCTCTATCGCCTTTGACGCGGAACCGCGGGCATTCAGGATGCTGCCCGGAGATTCGCTCAGAGCGTCCGAAAAAGTTGTCAAGGGAAAAATGATCTTTCGAAGCCTTTTTTTCGAAGGACGCCCTCGGCGCTTGCAAGATCTCCCCGATGATTTCGCGGGGACGGCAGAGCGGCTCTCTCATGGACCCATCCCTCCGAAGTCGGCGCTCGAGGTGAACGAGAGTGCCGCGCCGCTTCCGAAGCCGGTGGAGAAAAGACCGAAAGATGTGAGCGCCGCCGCCTTTCTCGCTGGAGATTCGAGCCTGCCGTCGTTAGAATCGCGCCCATGGTGGTGCAGCCGGGCGCCGTTCTCGGCCGTTACGAGATCGAAGCCCTCATCGGGCGAGGGGGGATGGGCGAGGTGTACCGCGCCCGCGACACCCGGCTGCGGCGCGCCGTGGCGGTGAAGGTGCTGCCGGCGGCGTTCACGAGTGACGCCGAGCGTATGGCCCGCTTCGAGCGGGAAGCGCACCTGCTGGCCTCGCTCAACCACCCCCACATCGCGACGATTCACGGACTCGAGGAAGCGGACTCGGTTCGCGCTCTGGTGATGGAGCTGGTGGAAGGGCCGACGCTCGCCGAGCGACTGCAGCAGGGGGCGATGCCGCTCGAAGAGGCGCTGGCGATCGCGCGGCAGATGACGGAAGCGATCGAGTACGCGCACGAGCGGGGGATCGTGCACCGGGACTTGAAGCCTTCGAACGTGAAGCTGACGAGCGAGGGTGCGGTGAAGGTGCTGGACTTCGGCCTGGCCAAGGCGCTGGAGGAGGCGCCGCCAAGAGAGCAAGACGGGCAGGACGAGTCGCAGTCGCCGACTTTGAGCGGAAGGGCGACTCGAGCGGGGGTGATCCTGGGGACGGCGGCGTACATGAGCCCGGAGCAGGCGAAGGGGAAGGGAGCGGACCGGCGATCGGACGTGTGGGCGTTCGGAGTGGTGCTGTACGAAATGCTGAGCGGGCGGCAAGCGTTCACCGGCGAGACGGCCTCGGAGACACTGGCCGCGGTGCTGAAGACGGAACCGGAGTGGAACGTGTTACCGGCGAGCGTGCCGCCGCGAGTGGGTCGGATGCTGCGGCGGTGTCTGGAGAAGGATTTGAGGCGGCGGGTTCAGGCGATCGGCGAGGCCCGGATCATCATTGAGGACGCGTTGGCCGGCGCCCCCGAAGAGATGGTCGCGGCTGCCGCGCCTCTCTGGCGGCGCGCGCTCCCCTGGTCGGTCGCCGCCGCACTGCCGGTCACGTTCCTGCTCGGGCTCTGGGCGGTGTGGCGTCCTGTCCCGCAAGCGGAAAAGCCCCAGCTCCTGAGCGTCGAGCTGGGCGCGGACGCGTCTCTCGTCACGGCCTTCGGCGCGGCTGCGGTGCTCTCCCCGGATGGGAACGTGCTCGCCTTCGTTGCCCGGACGGCCGCGGGGGAAGCCTCGCAGGTCTATGTGCGGCGGCTCGATCAATTGCAGGCGGCACCGCTTGCTGGAACAGAAGGCGCCGGCAACCCGTTTTTCTCGCCCGACGGTCAGTGGATCGCCTTTTTCGCCGGCGGCAAGCTGAAGAAAGTTGCTGTCACTGGAGGCGCCGCTGTCACTCTCTGCGATGCTCCGGACGACCGCGGCGGTACCTGGGGCGAGGATGGAAGCATCGTTTTCGCTCCCGCGTGGGGGACCAATTTGTGGCGAGTATCGTCCGCGGGAGGAGCAGCGGAGGCGCTGACGACGTCGGACTCCGTGGCGGAAGAAGACACACATCGCTGGCCGCAAGTTCTCCCTGGAGGCGAAGCCGTGCTCTTCACCGCTTACCGCATGGCTAAGAGCGTCGACGACGCGAACCTCGTCGTGCAGAGAATTCCGGGCGGTACAAGAAAGATCGTGCAACGGAGCGCGTTTCATGGCAGGTACCTTCCCAGCGGCCACCTGATCTACATGCACCAAGGGACGCTCTTCGCCGTGCCTTTCGATCTCGATCGCCTCGAAACGACCGGACCACCAGTGCCTGCCGTGGATAGGGTCACGACGTCGGCGGCATTCGGAGGGGCGCAATTCGCCTTCTCCGGCCGCGGAACGCTCGTATTCGCTCCGGGGCCGCGCGGGGGAGATTCGGTGCCCCTCCAATGGATGGATGCCGAAGGAAATCTGACGCCCTTGCGCGCTGCGGTGGCCGACTACCAAAGCATCCGCTTTTCTCCCGACGGCCACCGCTTGGCCATGAGCATCGGCCAGGGTGGGCAAGTGGACGTGTGGGTCTACGAGTGGGAGCGTGACACGCTGTCGCGACTGACATTCGACGCCAGCGAGGACTATCCGGTGTGGACACCAGATGGGCAGCGCATCGCTTTCGCCTCGTCGCGCGCAGACAAGGGAATCGAGAACCTCTACTGGCAGCGGGCGGATGGGACGGGCGAAGCGGAGCGGCTCACAGAAAGTGCGAACCGGCAGTTCCCCAGATCGTGGCATCCGCGGGGAAAGTTCCTTGCCTTCGTGGAACTTCACCCGCAAACCTCGTGGGACATTCTGACTCTGCCGCTCGAGGGCGATGGCGTCTCGGGCTGGAAACCGGGGAATCCGAATGTCTTTCTGAACACGCCGGTTGTCGAAACAATGGCGGCCTTCTCGCCGGATGGGCGCTGGCTCGCGTACCAGTCCAACGAGACCGGAGCTTTCGAGGTCTACGTGCGCCCATTCCCGGGCCCGGGTGGGAAGTGGCAGGTCTCGACCAGCGGGGGAGGTATTCCCCTCTGGTCCCCCAACAGCAAGGAGCTGTTCTATTTGTCGGGAGAGCAGATCTGGGTAGCCTCGTACGACACTCTGGGAAACTCCTTTCGAACCGAGAAACCCCGAGTGTGGTCGCCGGGACGGGTCCCGCGGCAAGCGCGGAGTTTCGCCTGGTTCGACCTGCACCCGGACGGCAAGCGCTTCGCGGTGCCGAAGGCCGCAGACGAGGAGACCGAGGTCCGCCGGGACAATGTCGTCTTTATCACGAACTTCTTCGACGAGCTCCGCCGGATCGCGCCGCCGGCGAAGCGCTGATCTCTCGCGTGGTAAGATTCTCCGGCCGCGCTGATTTTCGTGTCACGAGCGTCGCATGGGAGTTGGGCAAGGGATCTGGTTGCGGAAACGAAGAAGGACGGTCCCGGAGCAGCGCAAACTACAGTAAAACAGCAGGCATAGGCCGGCCAAAGCCGCCTCAAGCGATGCGCAGCGCTCTTTGGACGGCCGCCGGTGCGCGATCGATGACGAGGAGATACGCCCGCGTCGGCCCCTCCGGTTCGCGCTGGCCTTGCTCCCAGTGCCGCAGCGTATTGACGCTGAAGCCGAATCGCGTGGCGAACGTCTGCTGAGTCATCCCCAGTTTCCTTCGGATCGCCTTCACATCGATATGGGCGGGCACGTGGACGCGATACGCCTTCCTGGAAATGCGACCCTTCGTGTATCGAACGGCCTGTTCCAAGCCCTTTCGAATACTGTCTGCTGTTTTGCTCATCGTTTGGGTCTCCGGTACGTCTCAACCAACAGCTTCGTCAATCGCTGAAAACTATTGCGGTCTTTTTCCGACAGGTCCACTCGTTCGCTCTTTGCGAACGCGGTGAGGACGAACAGCGGAACGTTAGCGCTGTGAAAGAAATAGATGATTCTCGCTCCGCCCCTCTTGCCTCGGCCCTCCAGTCGCCAGCGAATCTTCCGGATGCCTCCCGCGCCTGGAACGAGATCGCCAGCGGTCGGGTTGCGCGCGAGATGGCCGATCAGCTCCTCTCTATCCTCATCCGTCATTAACTTTTTCGTGCGAGCGATGAACTCAGGTGTTTCGACAACCGTAACTGGCGCTTGTGTCGCCACGACTCCATTGTAGTCCATTGGACTACCTCCGGCAAGCACCGCACTCCATCGCCTCCTTGCCCGGGCGAGATGGGTGGTATAGGCCGGCGACGTGAGCGCCGCCGCGGCCTTGGTGGAGATTAGAGCCCGCCCTCGCTAGAATCGCACTCCATGGTGGTGCAGCCGGGCGCCGTTGTCGGCCGTTACGAGATCGAAGCCCTCATCGGGCGAGGGGGGATGGGCGAGGTGTACCGCGCCCGCGACACGCGGCTGCGGCGCGACGTGGCGGTGAAGGTGCTGCCGGCGACGTTCACGAGCGACGCCGAGCGGATGGCCCGCTTCGAGCGGGAAGCGCACCTGCTCGCCTCGCTCAACCACCCTCACATCGCGACGATTCATGGGCTCGAGGAAGCGGACTCGGTTCGGGCGCTGGTGATGGAGCTGGTGGAAGGGCCGACGCTCGCCGAGCGGCTGCAGCAGGGGGCGATGCCGCTCGAAGAGGCGCTCGCCATCGCGAGGCAGATGGCGGAAGCGATCGAGTACGCGCACGAGCGGGGGATCGTGCACCGGGACCTGAAGCCCTCGAACGTGAAGCTGACGAGCGAGGGGGCGGTGAAGGTGCTGGACTTCGGCCTGGCCAAGGCGCTGGAAGAGGCGCCGCCAAGAGAGCAAGACGGGAAGGACGAGTCGCAGTCGCCGACTTTGAGCGGGAGGGCGACTCGAGCGGGGGTGATCCTGGGGACGGCGGCGTACATGAGCCCGGAGCAGGCGAAGGGGAAGGGAGCGGACCGGCGGTCCGACGTGTGGTCGTTCGGGGTGGTGCTGTACGAGATGCTGAGCGGGCGGCAAGCGTTCACCGGCGAGACGGCCTCGGAGACACTGGCGGCAGTGCTGAAGACGGAGCCGGAGTGGAGCGCGCTACCGGCGAGCGTGCCGGCGCGAGTGGGTCGTATGCTGCGGCGGTGTCTGGAGAAGGATTTGAGGCGGCGGGTGCAAGCGATCGGCGAGGCGCGGATCGCGATCGAGGACGCTCTGGCCGGCGCTCCCGAGGAGACGGTTGCGCCCGCGGTCCTGCCTACCGCCGAGCTCTGGCGGCGCGCTCTGCCCTGGTCGCTCGCCGCTGCCCTGCTCACGTTCTTGCTCGGGCTCTTTGCGGCGTGGCGGCCCGCCCCGCAACCGGAAAGCCAGCGCCTGAGCGTCGAGCTGGGCGCGGACGCCTCTCTGATCACGGGCCAGGGCCCGGCCGCGGTGCTCTCGCCGGACGGGAGCGTGCTCGCCTTCGTGGCGCGCAAGGCCGCGGGCGAAGCGTCGCAGCTCTACATCCGGCGGCTCGATCAGTTGGAGGCGGTGCCGCTCGCTAGAACCGAAGGCGCCCTCAGCCCGTTCTTCTCTCCCGACGGCGAGTGGATCGCGTTTTTCGCCGGCGGCAAGCTGAAGAAAATTGCCGTCACCGGGGGCGGCACGGTCACGCTTTGCGATGCCCCGGGAAACCGTGGCGGGACCTGGAGTGAGGACGGAAGCATCCTTTTCGCGCCAGCCCCGCAGACCGGTTTGTGGCGAGTATCGTCCGCGGGAGGAGCAGCGGAGGCGTTGACGACGCCGGACCCGGCCGCGGGAGAAAATACGCACCGCTGGCCGCAAGTCCTCCCTGGAAGCGAGGCCGTGCTCTTCACGGCCTACCGCACGGGTGTGAACTTCGACGACGCGAACCTCATGGTGCAGAGGCTGCCGAGCGGCCCGAGGAAGATCGTGCTCCGAGGTGGGTTTCATGGGCGGTATCTTCCCAGCGGCCATCTTGTCTATATACACGAAGGGACGCTCTTCGCCGCGCCCTTCAATCTCGACCGTCTCGAGACGACCGGCCCGACGGCGCCCGCGCTGGAAGGGGTCACGACGGCGGCGGGGGGAGTGGCGCAATTCGCATTCTCCAGCCGGGGGACGCTGGTGTTTGTGCCGGGGCTGAACGAGCAGGCGGTGCCCATCCAATGGATGAACGCCGAAGGAAATCTGACGCCTTTGCGCGCTGAGGTCGCCAACTACGGAAACATCCGGTTCTCTCCCGACGGCCGCAGGCTCGCTATCCACATCCTCCAGGGCGCGCAAGAGGACGTGTGGGTCTACGAGTGGGAGCGCGACACGCTGTCTCGCCTGACCTTCGATGTCGGCGCGGACAACTCCCCCGTGTGGACGCCGAACGGCCAGCGCATTGCTTTCGCCTCGACGGGCGCGGACAAGGCGATCCCGAACCTCTACTGGCAGCAGGCGGATGGGACGGGCGTTGCGGAGCGGCTGACCGAAAGCCCGAACCCGCAGGTCCCCACGTCGTGGCATGCGAGCGGGAGGTTGCTCGCCTTCACGGAACAACACCCGCAAACGCTGAGAGACATAATGATTGTGCCGCTCGAGGGCGATGAGGTCTCGGGTTGGAAGCCGGGGACACCGAGCGTATTTCTCAACACCCAGTTTTCCCAAAGTGAGGCGGCCTTCTCTCCCGATGGGGGCTGGCTTGCGTACCAGTCGAACGAGTCGGGGACGTACGAGGTCTACGTACGGCCGTTCCCCGGCCCGGGTGGGAAGTGGCTGGTCTCGACCGGCGGGGGATTGTCTCCCGTCTGGTCGCGAAACGGCAGGGAGCTGTTCTACTGGTCGGGAGGGCAGATCTGGGTGGCCTCGTACGCCGTTTCGGGAGACTCCTTTCGGGCCGAGAAGCCCCGAGCGTGGTCACCGGGGCGCGTCCCGGGAGGCGCTTTCCTCGGGTTCGACCTGCACCCGGACGGCAAGCGCTTCGCGGTCGTGAAAGCTGCGGAGGAGACTGAAACTCGCGTGGACAAGGTCGTCTTCATCACGAACTTCTTCGACGAGCTCCGCCGGATCGCCCCGCCAGCGAAGCGCTGATCTCGCGCGCCGCGCGTACTCTTGATTCCAACGCGCCTTCCATCGTCTTTGGGAATACCGACGTGTGCTCGCCGGCGAAATGCACACGCCCTTCCGCCCGCCCCCGCGCCCCTCCCGTGCTACACTTTCATTACGGTGGTGAAGGAATGGCGGGTGGTAGATCTGGGGGAGGCTGACTGCGCAGACCGGGAGGATCGGCGTTCAATGAGTGTGGCTGAGCGTTTTGCCGCTGTGGAGGCGTTGAGACGCGCGTTTTTTGGTTATGCAGATCCCCCAAGATTGGAAAGAGTTTTTAGAAGCACTTCTCTCGGAGAACACAAAGTTTCTTCTGATTGGCGCCCACGCCCTCGCCTACCACGTTGAAGCGAGACTGACCAGGATCTCGATATTTTTGTGGCGGCAACGCCCGAAAACGCTGCGAAGCTGCATGCGGCGTTGAGCCGATTTGGCTTCGGAGAACTGGCTCCACCTTCTTTTGAGTTGGCCGTTCCCGACAAGGTCTTTATGCTGGGCCGCAAACCGTGGCGCATTGATATCCTTACTGGTATTGACGGGGTCACGTTTGACGAGGCGTGGAAGGAACGAGTCGCAGTCGATTTTCATGGACTTCGCCTTTTCATTATTGGCAAGCAAAGTCTCATAAGAAACAAGCGAGCTTCTGGGCGCAAGAAAGACTTGGTCGATCTGGCTTTACTCGAAGAATTCGTCGAGGAGTGACTAACGTCTTAGCATCCCGGACTTTGTCGAAGAAATCAAGCCAGACTCACGCAGCGAGGTGAGCCCCTTCAACGCGATCCCGAGCTCGTGCACCGGCACTGAGCCCGGTCGCGGGGCTCGTATCCCACGACTCCTCCCCGGCGGTCGATCTCCACGTGGCAGCAGTCGAGAAGGACTTCCTTGAGCTTCGTCCGTCCTCGCTGCACGCGGGACTTCATGCCGGAGAGCGATAACCCGAGTGTCTCCGCCGCCTCGCCCTGGGTTCGTCCTTCGAGCTCCGTGAGCTCGAGAGCCTGCCCGTAGGTTGAAGGAAGAGTCGCGATGAGCGGCCGGAGGCACTGGGCGAGCTCCTCCTCGGCGGCGGCGTAGTCGTCATCGGGAACGGTGCTGGGCGACGCCGCGAGCGCTTCCGTCGCGCGCGCGAACGCGGCCCGCCTCCGGTAGTAGTCGGTCACCGCGTTTCCCGCGGTCCGGTAAACCCAGCCGGTGACGCTCTCGACTTCGGCGAGGGTCGGCGCGTTCTCGTGGATTCGAGTGAAGACCTCTTGCAGGAGATCTTCCGCGTCTTCGGGTGTCGCGACCCGGCGCCTGAGGAAAGAAAGGAGGCGCGTGCGGAGATCTCTCCACAGCGCCTCCGTTTCCACGATCACGGCCTCCGCGCTTCGATGTTGGCGGAGACCACCAGGTCGCGACTCGCGGCCTTGGGGGTGATCCGTGCGTCCACGAACCCGGCTTCGGACAGCATTTTTTCTAGATCCGGGATCTCGGCAGCGCCGCCGATGCAGCCGGTGTAGGAATCGAGGTCGTTCCGGACCTCGGCGGGGAGCGGCCCCCTCGCCACCATGTCGGAGATGGCGAGCCTTCCTCCTGGCTTCAGCACGCGAAACGCTTCACGGAAGACCGCAGGCTTGTCCGGCGAGAGGTTCACCACGCAGTTCGAAACGATGACGTCGATGCTCCCATCTTTGACCGGCAGGTGCTCGATCTCGCCCAGCCGGAACTCCACGTTCCCGATGCCGGACTTGGCCGCGTTCGCGCGGGCCCTGGCCAGCATCTGGGGTGTCATGTCGACTCCGATGACTTTCCCGGTATCGCCCACCTGGCGAGCGGCGAGAAAGCAATCGATGCCGCCTCCACTTCCCAGGTCGAGGACCGTCTCTCCCGGGGAGAGCGCGGCAATTCCCTGAGGATTTCCGCACCCGAGTCCGAGGTTCGCTCCCTCAGGCAATTGCGAAAGCTCTGCCTCGCTGTATCCGATGTCCACACTGTTGCTCGAGCCGCAACTCGAGCCCCCGCCACAGCAGCCTTCGGCGGGCGCCCCATCCAGCGAAGGGGCGATGCGCCCGTAGCGTTCCCTGACCACTTCTCTTACGTCACTCATTGTCTCTCTGACCTCCTTCTCGCCTGGATAGACGCAGGAGAAGGCAAAAGGACGCAAGAAACTCACTCCACCAAGGAAATCGTCTGAGGCACCAGAAGCCCGGGGGCGGCGTTGTCCGAAAGAAGCTGGCTCAGTGCCGGGGCCGCTTCGCCGAAGAACCGGTTCACGCCGGCTATTTTTTCGCGGTACTCGGCCCAGATCTCCTCGATGTAGGCGCTTTGGGCCGGCGTCGGCCCTGCGAGGACCCCGTTCAGTTGACCGAATAGATCCTGAAGCCGCTCGGAGAGCCGCGGCCCCTCGCTCCAGAAGGGTTTCCCCGAGGGCTTCGCGAGACCGTCGACAATTCGGTTCAGCTCCTCGAGGTTCGTCTCGATACCGGTCTTCAGCGCTTCAGGGATCTCCTTCTTCTGGGTCTCGAGAGTTTTCTTGCGCTCTTCGATCTGGACCTTGAGGCTGTCGAGCCCGCGAAGGGCATCGTTCACCGAGGAGCGCAGGTCGCGGAGCTTCGTCGTGAGGTCGTACTGGGTCTCGAGGGCTCCCTCGGCTACCGAGGCCGTCGGGTCGAGCTTCACCGCGACGGGCTTCTCGATCACCGTCGAGCCCGCGGTCAAACGAACGCGGTAGTTACCCGGTGGAACCTGAGGTCCGAGCGGGCCGAAGGAGAAAAATCCCCGCGGGGCCGGTTCGTCGCTCCTCGGCCGGGGCTCCTCGGTAGCGAGGTCCCAGACGACGCGGTGCATCCCCGCCTCTTTCGGAACGTCCTTCAGAGTCCGCAGCACGGCGCCGCTCGTATCGAGGATCTCGACCTTCGGCGCCGCATCGCCTTCCGCCGTTTCCTTCAGGTGGAAGGTAATGAGAGCGCCGTAAGGCGGATTGGGTCCGCGGAAAGGCTCATCGCCGATTCCGTATCGGGTGGGCATCATGGTGAAGCGCATCGCCGCCCGCACGTCGAAGAGGTGCGCCGGCCCCGAGACGACGCTCGGCCCGAGGCCCTGGATCGGGGTCGCATCGTCAAAGATGAAAAGACCGCGCCCATGAGTTCCGAGGATGAGATCGTTTTCTCTCGGATGAACGAGGATGTCGTGCACCGAGACGGCGGGAAGGCTCTCGCTCCTCAGACGGGCGAAGGTTGCGCCGGCGTCGCGGGAGACGAAAAGCCCGACCTCGGTTCCCGCGTACACGACCGAGGTGTTCTTTCGATCCTCGCGGACGATGTGAACGTAGCCCCTCTCGGGAAGTCCCTTCCCGATCCGAGTCCAGGTCTTCCCGAAGTCGGAGGTTTTGTAAATGTACGCGGCGAAGTCGTCGAACATGTGCCGATCGAAAGCGGCGTAGGCGACCCCTTCGCCGGTGGTCGACGGCTCGACGTGCGATACCGGGGAGAAGGCGGGGACGCCCTTCACGTTCGCGGTCACGTTCTCCCACGTCGCTCCGCCGTCTCTCGTGACCTGCAGGTTCCCGTCATCGGTGCCGGCCCAGATCACACCGGCGCGCATCGGCGATTCACCGATGCTGATGACCGTCCCGTGGTACTCGGCGGTGGTGTTCTCGATGAACACCGGCCCTCCCGCCGATTGGAGCTTCTCGGGATCGTTCGTCGTGAGGTCGGTGCTGATCGCGCGCCACGCGCCTCCGAAGTCGTCGGTGCGGAAGACGACGTTGCCGCCGAAGTACACGGTGCGGCCGTCGTGGGGTGAGGGGATGATGGGAGCGTTCCAGTTGAACCGGAACTCGAGATCGCCCACCGGCCCGCCGTCACCCCGCCGGGGCTGAGGGCTCGCGGCGATCTGGTCCCGCGTCTTCAT
>CAZKNR010000425.1:0-58050 GCA_964553925.1 uncultured Acidobacteriota bacterium | reverse complement strand
AACCCCTTGCAATCGGAGTTTTCTGCTATACTGCGCGCACGTCTTGAAGCAATCCGATCTGTTCCTGACGCGCTCGCGGTAACCCTTTTGGACAAGCCTCGAACCACAACCGTTGATTCCGCCTAGATCGGCCCCAAAGGGTAGGCTTTCAGGAGCTTTTACGATATGTCTTTCGACACTCTCGGCCTATCCGCCGAGATTCTTCGCGCCGTGGCCGACGAAGGCTACACCGTTCCTACGCCTGCGCAGAGCCAGGCGATACCCTCGATCCTTCAGGGGCGCCACGTAATGGTGCGCGCTCAGACCGGAACGGGCAAGACCGCGGCGTTCGCGCTTCCCATGCTGGAGCGGCTTTCGGCCTCTTCCCCTGAGCCGGACCGGCGGGCGGTCCGAGCCCTGGTCCTCACCCCCACCCGTGAGCTCGCTTGCCAGGTGGAGGAGGCCATTCGCACCTACGGCCGTTACCTCCGGCTCAGAGCCGGAGTCGTCTATGGCGGGGTCGCCATAGGCCCCCAGATCGGCCAGCTTCGGCGCGGAGTCGACATCCTGGTCGCGACCCCGGGGCGCCTCCTGGATCACACGACCCGGAGGACGCTCGATCTTTCTCGCGTCGAGATCCTCGTTCTCGACGAAGCCGATCGAATGCTGGACATGGGCTTTCTTCCCGACGTCCGGAGGATTCTGGCCCTGCTGCCGAAGGACAGGCAGAACCTGCTGTTCTCGGCGAGCTTTCCCGATCCGCTTCGGAAGCTTGCCGAGGGAATGATGGACTCTCCCACCCGCATCGACGTGTCCCGTCGGACCTCGGTCGCCGACGGCGTCTCGCAGGTCGTCCACCCCGTCGCGCGGGAGGGAAAATCCGCGCTTCTCTCGTTTCTCATCCGCTCTCGAAAGTGGGACCGCGTCTTGGTTTTCACCCGCACGAAGCGGGGCGCCGACCGGCTTTCACGCCACCTTCACCAGGACGGCATCGCCGCCGCGGCGATCCACGGCGACAAGAGCCAGAGCCAGCGCACCCGGGTGCTCGGGGATTTCAAACAATCCCGGGTTCGGGTTCTCGTCGCGACGGACGTCGCCGCGCGGGGGCTCGATATCGACGAGCTCCCTCACGTGGTGAACTTCGAGCTCCCGAGCGTGCCCGAGGACTACGTTCACCGCGTGGGCCGAACCGGGCGCGCCGGCAACGATGGCCGTGCGGTATCCCTCGTGTCGACCGAGGAGCGTGAACTTCTCCGGTCGATCGAGCGGCTGATCCAGCAGGACATTCCGAAAGAAATCATCTCCGAGCGAGAGTCCGGCCTTCCGGCGGCATCGGAGCACGTCCGCGAGCGGCCCACTCATCCCGGAGCACCGCGACGACGGCAACCATGGTTCGCTCGGCGAGCCGGGGCGGGTCCGAGGAACGGGAGGCCCGCTCGCGACAAAGGGGCGGCAAGAAGATGACGGTACACCTGGTCAACCCAAGCCACATTTCGTTCGGAACCGGAGTCATCACACCTCGCTGGCTCTTCGTCCTCGCGGGCGCGACGCCGCGGGAGTATGGAGACCCGGAGGTCGTGGACGAGACGCTCGAGCCCATCGACCCCTCGAAGATACGTCCGGGGGATGTGGTGGGAATCGGGATCCACACCGGAAACGCGCTCCGAGGGTACGAAGTGGGACGGCTCGCGAGAGATCGCGGCGCTCACGTGGTGTACGGCGGGATCCACGCCGGGCTCTATCCCGAGGAAGCTCTAGAGCTCGGCGCTGCGACGGCGGTTGTGAAGGGCGACGGGGACGTCATCTGGAAGACCGTCATCGAGGACTGCGTCGCCGGGCGGCCTCAGAGGGTCTACGAGGCCGGCAGGATTCCAGCCGACGAGTTCCAGCCTGCGCGGTGGGATCTCCTCCCTCGGGACCGATACATGTGGGCCTCGGTGCAGACGGTGCGCGGCTGTCCGAAGCATTGCTCGTTCTGTTCGGTGTGGCGGACGGACGGGCAGGAGCCCCGCCAGCGAGCGTCGGACGTCGTCCTCGAGGAGATCGTCGCGCTTCGCCGAGTCGGGTTTCGTTTCATCGCGCTCGCGGACGACAATTTCTATCCCGTGACCCTCACCGACTTGAAGAACGCCGAAAGGCGGGAGGACAAAACGAGGCTCAACGAGCTCAAGGCGCTTCGCGAGGAGCGTTTCGAGCTCATGGGCCGGATGGCGAAGCTGCCTTCGGACATGGTGTTCTTCACGCAGATCACGATGGAGGTCGCCGAAGACCCCGAGTTCCTCGAAGCGATGCGCGCCGCGAACATCAAGGGAGCGCTGGTCGGCGTCGAGTCGGTGACCCCCGAGGGGCTCAAAGCAGTCTACAAGGAGTTCAACGTCTCGGGCGATGAGCTCGTCGAAAGGCTTCGCGCCATCCGCAAGGCCGGGGTCCACGTCCTCGGGTCGTTCATCTTCGGGCTCGAGACGGACCGTCCGGAGACCTTCGAGGCCACCGCGACACTCGCGCAGAAAGCGGACCTTACGTTCGCCCAGTTCGTGATGATGACCCCGTTTCCGGGCACGCTGGACTTCAAGAAGTGGGAGGAGTCGCTAAACGACGACCCCACGCGCATCAATGGCATCCCGCTGACGCGCCACTGGCTGATTCCCCAGCATCTTCGGCCGAAGCTCTACACCCCGCACCCCGTCCTGTCGCAAGACGAGATCAAGGCGCGGACGCAGGATGTATGGGATCGTTTTTACAGTCTCTCCGCGGTCTGGAAACGCTCGCGCTGCACTCGCAGTCTCCGGTCCCGCCTCGCGTTCGTCCTTATCTCGAAGCTCTACCGCCAGATGTACGCCAACACGGGAATCGCGACCGATAGCGCCCGGATTCAGCGAGCGACCAAGGTCGCGAGCTGGATCGCCAAGCCCTGTCGCCGTCTCTTCCAGACGGCTCCGATGCCGGAGCTCATGGTCCCGAGCGCCTGAAAAGAGAAATCCAAGGCCAAGGGGGATAAGGGGGACAGGAGGGGATAGGTAGATAAGACCGAAAGGGTTTTGATTTATCCCCCTATCTCCTCCTATCCCCACATCCTCCTTCTTACACTTTCCCGAGCTCGAAGCGAGACGGAGGTACTTGAACGGGCGCCTTCATTGATGGAAACTGGAAGGCGGGGATCTGAAGGTGGATCATCTGGTGAGTCTCGCGGTCGGGATCGGTCTCGCCGCCGCTTGCGGATTTCGAGTATTCGTCCCGCTCCTGGTAATGAGCGCGTCCGCGTACACGGGTCACCTCGAGCTTTCGGCTGGATTTCAATGGGTCGGAACCTTGCCCGCGCTCGTGGCTTTCGCCGCGGCGACGATTCTCGAAATTGCCGCGTACTACATCCCGTGGGTCGACAATATGCTCGATACCGTCTCCGGACCGGCCGCAGTGGTAGCGGGCGCCGTAGTTACGGCTTCGGCGCTTACCGACGTCGATCCGTTCCTCAAATGGACCCTCGCGATCATCGGTGGCGGCGGAGTGGCGGGCATCGTGAGCGGCGCGACCACGGTGATGCGAGGCGCGTCAACGGTCACGACCGGCGGCCTCGCGAATCCGCTGTTCTCGACCGTCGAGGCGGGAGTTTCGTTCGCGGTCGCCGCCCTCGCTATCCTCCTGCCTCTCGTGGCGCTTGGAGTCGTGTTCTTCGCCGTCTATTTTCTCGGAAAGAAGCTCTTCGGCCGGACGCCCCGACGGCAGGAAGTCTAGCTTCTCATTTATTCTTCAGGATGCGGCCTGGGTCCGACCTCACCACGAGATAAACGATATCCCCCTCTACCTCGCTCCACCAGTGGGGCGTGCCTCCAGGAATGAGAACGACGTCCCCCTTGGCGATTCGCCGGCGGGTGCCGCCCTCGATGCGGCTCCCAAGAATGCTCGGCCCCGCGATTTCTGTGACGATCGGGTTCTCCGCCGGCACGCGCTCGGGATCGACCAGCTTGCCGCCGGTCACGAGCGTCCCCGCCCCTTCGAGCATGTAGTAAATCTCGGAAATCCGGTTGTCGTGAAGGATGGCGCCCTGGACGGCCGTCTTCGGGCGGTTGAGCAGGTAGATTCCGACGTTGTGGCCGCCCATTTCGACGACGCGAATCGCCTGATCGGACACCGCTGACGGAGGCGCGTTCTTCAGCGTGGCCGCGATCGCCGACGCGAGCACATCGGTAGCGGGTCTCGTGAGATCGATAGCGGGGTCAGGGGTCGCGCCGGTCTGAGCAACTGACAGCAGGAATGCAAGTACGGTCAACATCGTTTCTCCTTCTCAATCGTCATCAATCAACGGTGGAACCGGGTGACGCCGTCGACGATCACCAGCTGGGTTCGGGCCCAGGTGCTCAAAGGCTGACCCTTCCACAGCACGAGGTCCGCGTCCTTGCCGGCCTCGAGCGTCCCGAGGCGGTCGCCGACCCCGAGGATGGCTGCGGCATCACGGGTCACGGCGGCCAGGGCGGCTTCCACCGAGAGGCCGTGGGCTTTCGCCATGACCCCTTCGAGCGCTACCGAGCGGCCGCCGCGGGCGAAGGTCGCGAGTGCCACGGTAACCCCGGCCTCCCGGAGCCGGGCGGCGTTGGCTGGAGTATGAGCGAATCCCTCGTAGGGTCCGCCGTCGCCGATTCCGATGATGCTGGGACCGACGATGACAGGCACCGACGCCGCGGCCAGGTGCGACGCGACCTGATGCCCGCCCATCGCGGAGACGAGGACGAGACGAATGTCGAACTCTTTCGCGAAGCGCACGGCGGTCAGGATGTCGTCCGGGGTGTTGACGAGCGCGTGGAGCGGAATTTCCTTCGCCAGCACCGCTGCGACCGCCTGACCCCCCTCCCCGACCAGCGCGTCCTCCCGGGCCCGGAGAAACGTCTGGCGGAGGAGGCCTACCATGCCTTGACGGGTCGTCGGGGCCTCGAAGGCGTCGAGGGCGGTTTCCCCGAAGGAGGCGGCGAGAGCCGCTCGCTTCCGGACAACCACGCCGGTGAGCTTCACCACGGCCCCGTAGCCGCCGAGAAGATTCCGGCCGCCGGGCGATACATACGTCGCGGTAACACCGCTCTTGAGCCAAAGGGAATCGGCCTCGGGCTTGAACGTCACGAGAACGTCCCGCCCCGGCGCGAGCACGTTGGCGCGGTCCGAGTTGTCGCCCTCGATTCCGAACTCCGAGCAGGCATCGATGAGACCGGGCGTCAGGAAGAGACCCTTGCCGTCGATGGTCGAAGCCCCTTCGGGCGCCGCTGCCCCGGCCGCGACCGATTCGATCTTGCCTCCGCGGAAGACCAGCGTCCCGTTCTGGAGAGTCTCTCCGGTTCCGGTGAAGATCGTTGCGCCCACGATCGCGACCGGCTGGTCTTGTGCGGACGGGGCGGGCACGGCAGCCGGCAGAAGCGCAAGCGCGAAGAGGATGCGTTTCACGATCACCAGCCTTCGGGAACTCTCTCGCCGAATACGTTGAAGCCCCGGGCTCTGTCGAAGACCAGGCGTCCGTCGATGAATACGTGCGTCACTAGACTCTCGTAGTCGAGAGGCGGGCCGTCGAGAAGGACGAAGTCCGCGTCCTTACCCGGCTCTAGGGTCCCGATGCGGTCCTCGAGGTGAAAGAGCGCTGCTGGGTTCACCGTCAGGGCACGGAGCGCCTGCTCCTCCGGCATGCCCTGGCGCACGAAGAGGGCTCCGTCGTGCCGGAGATAGTACTGGTGGCCGTCGGGATGGTCCTGGTGGAACGAGACCTTCCCCCCTCGCTCGGCGAGGCGAATCGGGCCGAGAAGCACGGGGTCCTCCTCGTTCATGAACGGAAGGATGGGGCCGAAACTGATGGGGATGTCCGCCTCCAGAAGCTCGTCGACGAGTGAAATCGTTCCCTGCGCGTGGTGGATGTACAGATCGAGATCGAACTCCTTCTTCAGAGTGATGGCGTGCCGCATGTCCTCTTCGCTGTGGGCGTGGACCCCGACGACCATCTTCCTCTCCAGGACCATTCCGAGGGCCTCGAGCTTCAGATCGCGCGGGGGAGGGGCCGCACCCGAAGAGGCGGCGGCAGCGTTCGCATCGAGGTAGGCCCGCGCCGAGCGGAGCTCCGAAGCGAGGAGCTCTTTCACCGCTTCGGTGGTTCTCGGAAAACCCGGCCGTTCGTCGGCGACGCGGATCGCGAACTTCATTCCGCCTTCGGCGAAAAACATGTCATCTATCGATCCGCCTCGGAGCTTGACCACCACCGCCTGGCCGCTATTCGGGACCCGGCTTCCGGTGGTAATGTTCATGGTCGTGACCCCGGCGGCGAGCGAGAGCGCAAAAGCGGCGTCGTGCGAGCTCAGGCCGTCGATGGCTCGCACTTCCGCGTTGACGGGGTTCCGGAACTCGTTGTTGTTCCGCCCCATCGCGGGGACGTTGAGCCACTTGAAGCCCATGTGAGAGTGGCTCTCGACGAGACCGGGAATCAAGCTCCTGCCTTTGGCGTCGAGGACCCCGGCTCCCTCGGGAACGGCGACGCTCTTTCCTGCCTCGACGATTTTACCGTTCCGCACCAGAAGGGTTCCGTCTTCGATAGGCGGCCCAGAAACGGGATAGATCCGGGCGTGGGTGACGGCGAGAACGCTCTCGGCATCGCCGGCGGTCCCCGTGGTCGTCGTCGGCTCCGGCGGGGCGCAGCCGAAGACCGCGGCGAGAACGAGCGTCGTGACGAGGACCCGGGTCATGTGGATTCCTTGACGTAAGCCGCGAGCCGGGCCTCGATCGCCCCGCAGGGGACGAAGAACGGCTTGTCCGCGACCTCGAGGACGATCGTCTGCCCCGAGATCGTGTAGTCCCCGCGGAAGGAGCCGGCTTGTGTCGAGAGCGAGAACGTGCCGCCGGTCGCCGAGCCCGTCAGCTCTCCGCCGGCGCCGCCGACGTGGGAGCGGATCCTCTGGACGAGCGATTCACCCGTACCGCTGAACTCGAATTGGAATCTGCAGAGTGACAAAGGAAGCCTCAGAATCCCGAGGCCTGTCCATCCTTCCGGGATTCCGACGCACCGTAGTAGACCCCGCTCGCGGTGTCAACCCCAATCGCCTGGTAGCCTCCGAATGCGCCCGGAGCCGGAGTCAATCGGTGTCCGATGCGGAGCAGATCACGGATCGTGTCGCCGGGAAAACCGCTCTCGAGATGGACCTCGCCGCCGCCCTGCATTCGCCCCCCGGTGGGGTCGGAAGAGCCCGAGTGGAGGATTCGGGGAGCGTCTCCCGCCTCCTGGAGGTTCATCTGGAAATCGACGAGATTCATCACGATCTCGGCGTGCATCTGGGGCTGGGTGTCGCCGCCCATGACGCCGAAGCTGAGAAACGGCTTTTCCTCGCGGGTGATGAACGCGGGAATGATGGTGTGGAAGGGTCGCTTCGCCGGGGCGAACACGTTGGGATGGCCTTCTTCGAGACTGAAGAGCTCTCCTCGGTTCTGGAGACCGAAGCCGAGCCCGAAAGGACAGAGGCCGCTCCCCATGCCGCGGAAGTTGCTCTGGATGAGCGAGACCATGTTTCCGTCCCGATCGGCCGTCGTGAGATACACGGTGTCGCCCGTCGAAAGCATCGGATCTCCGGGCTCGCATTCCAGGAGGACCTCGTCTGGAGCAATGAGCTTGCGGCGGCGCGCGGCGTAGTCCTTCGAGATCAGCTCCGCCACCGGCACCCTCGCGAAATCGGGATCGGCGTAGAACCTCGCGCGATCCTCGAACGCGAGCTTCTTCGCTTCGACGAAGTGATGGAGGTGCGGAGCCGTCCCGAATCCCATCGTCCGCAGATCGAACCCTTCGAGGAGGTTCAGAATCTGGAGTGCTCCGATCCCCTGCCCGTTCGGTGGAAGCTCCCAGACGTCGAAGCCGCGGTAGCTCGCGGAGACCGGCTCCACCCACTCCGACCGGTGCTCCGCCAGATCGCGGCGAGTCAGAAATCCTCCGGTGCCACGGACGAACGACTCGATTTTTTCGGCAATCTGGCCCTGGTAGAACTCCTCGCGTCCGCCACTGGCGATCGTCCGGAGCGTTTCCGCGAGGTTCGAGTTGCGGAAGACCTCGCCCTTCTTCGGAGGGCGGCCGTCTACGAGAAACGTATCCGCGAAACCCGGAAAGATGGAAAGCCCCCGGGCGTTCGCCGCCCAGGCTTCGGCGATGACCTCGGTCACGGGAAAACCATCGAGCGCGTACGAGATCGCGGGCTCGAGGAGCTCTCTCATCGGGAGCTTTCCGAACTTCGCGTGGAGCTCGAACCATCCGTCCACCGCGCCGGGCACCGAAAGGGAAAGCGGGCCGAAGCTCGGGATCTTGCGGAGCCCGAGCTCGCGGAATCGCTCGAGCGTCAGGCCGCGGGGAGAGCGACCGCTCCCGTTGAGCCCGTGGAGTTTTCGCTCCCCCGCGCTCCAGACGATGGCGAAGAGGTCACCTCCGATGCCGCAGCCCGTGGGCTCGACGAGGCCCAGGACGGCGTTCGCGGCGATGGCGGCGTCGACCGCGCCCCCGCCTTTCTTGAGAATGTCGACCGCCGTCTGGGTCGCGAGCGGCTGGCTCGTGGCGGCGATCCCGTTGCGCGCGAGGACTTCGGAGCGGGTGACGAACGGGCGCCCGGCTGCACGATCGGGCAAGTTACGGTTTCTTTCGAGGCTTCTCGGCGGAAGCCATGAGCTCCGCGATGTCGGTCGCCGGAAGGGTGCGCGAGCCGACCTCGCTCAGGACGTCCTCTTTGCTGAGCGCCATGAGGCGCACCTGGCGTTTTTCGAGGAGCTGGATCATCCTTCGCACCCGCTTTTTCAGGCGCTCCAGCTCGCGCTCGATATCCTTGAGCTCGTCCAGCATAAATTGAGGCGCTCGGTTTCTATCATTCTACTCGGCGATTCCCGCGGAGGCCACCACCAGCAGGAGAGCCTTCTGGATGCCAAGGTGGCCGTCCACGTTCGACCACCACTCGTGGAGCGCATGGGCCCCGTCGCTCTCACCGCCGCGGCCGATGGTGGTCGCGGGGACTCCGAGCGAGATGGGCACGTTGGCGTCCGTCGATCCGGTCTCGAGCTGCGGCTCGACTCCGAAGTGGCGGGTCGCCGCGAGAGCCCGCTGGATGAGAGGGGTCGACGGATCGACCGTTCCCGAAGGCCGGTTTCCGAGCATCTCGACCTCGAGGGTGAGCGGATCGCCCAGGCGCTTCCTCTCGTTTTGCTCTTTTAGCGCACGGTCGGCGGCTCTCTTCATGATGGCGTCGATCTTCCCGAGCTGCTCCGGGTCCTCGGAGCGCATGTCCACCTCCGCCCAGTTCTCGAACGGGATGGCGTTCACCGAGGTTCCGCCGCCGATGCGGCCGATGTTGTACGACGTTCTCGGCCCTTCGATCACGAACTCGCCCGCCTCCTCGTCGAAGTGGTAGATGAATCGCGAGAGAGCGTGCGCGGGGTTCCCGAGTCCGAAAGCGCCCCAGGAGTGCCCGCCCGGGCCCTTGAACGTGATCTTGTAGCGATAGGATCCGATGCCTTGGTTGAGCACCCGGTCGGTGCTCCCACCATCGACGGCGATGAACTGATCGATCTTGGGACCGCCCTCGCGGAAGAGGTGCTTCACCCCGCGGAGGTCGCCGAGACCTTCCTCGCCGACGGAGCCGACGAAGAGAACGTCGCCTCGAGTCTTGACTCCGGAGCGGAGCATCGCCCGTACCACGGTGAGCATCAGGGCGAGCCCCCGGGTGTCGTCGCCGATTCCCGGCGCCAGCAGACGATTCCCCTCGCGCCGCACCGTGACATCCGTGCCCTCCGGGAACACGGTGTCGAGATGGGCGACGACCGCCACTGTCTCGCCCCCCGTCGTTCCCCGAAAGCGCGTGACTACGTTTCCGACCCCGTCGATCTCGACCTCCGGCATCCCCGCCTCGCGGAGCATCTCGGCGTAGCGGAGCCCTCGCTTTTCCTCTTTGAAGGGAGGGGCCGGGATCTCGGTGAGCTCGATGAGGTCCTTCTCCGTCTGGGGCTCGAGCTCGGAGATGATCTGGAACGCCTTCTGAACCTCCGGGCGCGAGGCGAGCTCGCGCATCTCGCGATCGTAGTCCGGCGCCTGCGCCCAGGCGAGGCCGGCAGACAGGGTGAACCCGAGGGCAATCCAGTGACGTATCATCGTTCCTCCACTCCGTTCCCGGCAGAGGAACATCCTAACCTACCTACCGGGTTTCGGCGTGATAGTTCAGCGCGAGCTCCCGCTCGAGGTTTCGTATTCGGTCCGAGGGGCGCGAGTGGCTTCCGAAGAGAAAGTTCGTCGCCGCGCTGTCCTCGCCGTACTTCTTCCGAAACTTCTTCCAGAGCGCGGGCCCTTGGGAAACGTCGAAGCCGCCCTCGTGGGCGTAGCGGAGACCGACTCGATCCGCCTGATCCTCGAGGTCCCGGCTGTATCCGCTCTGCCACGCGGAGACGGAAAGGAGGGTGCCGAGGGTGGCCGCTTGACGGCCCGTGCGGTCGTCGATGGACCCCGCGCCCACCATGCCCGCGAGACCGGCGAGCTGGCCCCACATGGAGCTCTTCGCCCCGCGGCGGGAATGCTCGTGGGTATAGTGGCCGAGCTCGTGTCCAAGGATGATGGCGAGCTCGTCGTCGCTCAAGTCTTCGAGAAGGCCGCGATAGACCCAGATGGCGCCGTTGCCCATGGCGGCGGCGTTCCACTCCTCGGTGTCCACGACGCGAACCCGGAGATCGGAAGTGTTGACGTAGGGCGGGACCAGCCGCGCCATGATCCGCCGCACCCGCTGGACTTCGGGTCCTTCCTCCACGATCTCACCGATGGTCTGCCTGCGCCCGTGCGGACCCTCGGAGTACATGGCCCCCGCCTGGACCCACACGCGCTCGATCTCGTTCGTGGCGGAGACAACGTCGGACTCGAACATCGCCATGCCGTTCGGCTTCGCCTCGACCCGGGTCGCGAGGATCGAGCCGTCCGTCCTTCGGGAGCCTTTGCCCTTGACCTCGTACCCGAGAGGGATTCCGGAGAGACCGCGTCGCTTCGCACCTTCGATCCGGGTTTTGGCGTCGGCGACGACTCGCTGGCCGTCGACGACCAGGGTCGAGCCGAGGCGGTATTCGGCGTAGCCCTGGAGCTCGAGCTTGCCGCTCGAATAGGCGGCGGATGCGGTGACAGCGAAGAAGGCCGCGACGAGTCCGGTTCTCGTTCTCATGTCAGCTCTCCTTGGGCGGCGTGAGCCCATGATAGGCACACTCCGCCCATTCTCCCAAACGGTTAGAGCCGCAGATCGAGCGGATCGCCTTCGAAGACGACCGAGCGGACTGCCGTCTCGGAAGCCACGCCAGGTCGTGTGGATTCCTTCAGAGCTCCCGGGGAGGAGCCGCTGAAGATATAGGGCGAGAGACCCGTCTCTCGGGCGTATTGGTGCGCGATCTCGCGGATCGAAGCGTCGCCATCGCGGCGGCCGAGTATGGCGACCGTGCCTCCGCTTCCTCCTCCCGTGATCTTCGCGCCGTAGATCCCTCGCGAAGCCCCGAAGCCGCGAGCGATCTCGACCAGCCGGTCCGTCCCCTCGGAGCCGAGCCCGCACGCGGAGTAGCTCCTGTGGGACTCGTACATCAGCTCCCCGAGAGCGGGAGCGTTCGCGGCGGTGTCCCCACTGAGAAGCCCGACGAAAGCTCGAACGCGGAAATGCTCGTAGACCGGGTGAGCCGTCGGGCGCCTCACGGGATAGACTCTCTCGGGGTCGACCGTCGTCGCCGCATCCGCCGTTTTCCCGAAGCGCTCGAGAAACTCCCGCCCGCCGATCGTCTCCGGAATCCGATCGAGATACTTCTCCTCGAGCTCCGAGGGAGTCAGGTTCGAGAGGTAGCCGCCCCAGTCGGTCCCCGCCCACTCCTGCAGCATTCGATACCCCATGAAGGCTCCCGTGCGGACGGAGCCGTAGTCCGCGCCCGAGACTTGATGGGCGATTCCGGAGTCGATGCCCCAGAACGCGAGCTCCGAGGGGATCTCGATGTTCGCCTGAATCTCCGCCGGCTGACAGAGCAGGGCGAAAAGGCGGTCTTTCTCTCCGAAGACCGCGGTCATCTGGTCCATGACGCCGCAGGGAGCGCCGACGATTTCGTTCTCGACTTTTTGAGAGAGCAGCGCGACCTCTCTGGGGTCCAGTCCCAGATCGTAGGCGGCGTCGATAGCCATCATCGTCGCCACCTCGAGCGCCGCCGACGAGGCAACGCCCTTGCCCTCGGGGACCGTCGACTGGATGCCGATGCGAGCCCCTTCGCGAAAGACCACGCCCTTCTCGCGCATCAGGACGACGAAAGCGCCGGCAACGTAAGCCGCCCAGGCTCGTCGAAAGCGCGATCGCGCCTCTTCGTAGTCTCGAGGAAGCTCCTCGAGAGGCATCGTGAACGTCGACGATTCGCCGAAGGCACGCTCGCTCGTGACGCTCAGGGTTCTCGACTCCTGTCGCTCGATCGACACTCGCGTAGCCTCCCGGAGCGGGAGCTCGAGAACCAGCGACCCGGAGTAGTCCGCGATCCCGCCCATAACGTCGAGCCGGCCTGGGGCGCGGGTGACGATCAAAGGAGTCCCCGCCGAATCAGAGCTTCCCGGAGGAGGGGCTCAATCTGCTCGCGGATGGCCGCGTTGGCATATCCGACCCAGGTGACGTTGGACTCCAGGTCGAGAGGGCACGAAAGGCGACGACCGCGCTCGTCGGTGACGAGGACGCCGAGCTCGCGCGCGATGAGCTCCGTCGCGAGGTCGTAGGGATGGGCGCAAATCCCCAGCGGAAAACCTCGGGCCGCGGCGAGGGGTGAAAGGAGAGGCCTCAGATCCGCGACGAACCGATCGTGGCCAGCCGCAAGCTCGTAGAGCTGTCCACCGCTCGAGATGTACTGGTCCTCGAAGCACTGGGCCTTTCCCTCGCGCGGGGGGCCGAGAGCCCCGCGGACGATCTCCTCGTCGATGGCGGCGAGCTCCTCCCGCACCCCGGGAAAGAAACGCGAGATCATCGCGAAGCCGTGCTCGATGCTTCTGGCGCGGGAGGGCGAGAGGGAAAGGGGCCGGCTCTCACCTTTCAATCGATCGTGCCGTTCAGCGTGGGCGCCCTCTCCCGCTACCGCCCAGAGCGTGTCGGAGAGGTGCTGCTTTACGAGCGGGATCTCCGTCTGGACCGCGAGCTCGATGTCTGCGAGAGTCGTCGAACGACCCAGGTTCGGAGCGACGCCGGTGAGAATCCAGGCGCTGCGCTTCTGGTACATCAATCCGCGGGTGCCGTCGATGGGATCCATCAGGATGCGAAAGGCGGCTTCCTCTTCCCGCGCACCGTCAGGAATGACCGCGTTCGCGAGACCCTCGGCGATGAGGATCACGGGCCTCTCGAGGGATAGCTCGGAGAAGAAGTCGAGGATGTCTTCCTCGCTCACACGATCGACGGCGTAGAGGGTGTCACCGTCCCCGTCTTTCGCCACCTTCGACATCTCCTCGAGATCCGAGCGCTCGAGGGCGGAGACGACGGAATCGCGGATGCGCTCGTGAAGACGCCGAATGGGCTCGAGCAGCTCCGCGGCTCTCATGACGTCTGAGACCGGAGGTAGTGAGCGTCGGGGAGCGCCTGGAGCTCCCGGGCCTTCTCCTCGGCAACGGTGTCGGAGAGAAAGCTCCCGCCGCCGATCTCCGGGCCGGCGAGGTACTTCAGGAGGTTCGGCTTTCGAAGCGGAGGATGGAGCTCCACGTGGAAATGGAAGCCTCGGTAGTCGGAGCCGTCGGTCGGCGCCTGGTGGAGAGGCATCACATACGGGAAGCTCATCCGCCAGAGGTTGTCGTACTTCACAAGGACCCTCTGGAGCGCCGCGGTGAAGTCGACGACCTCGGTGTCGGAGAGGCTCGTGACCGAAGGGTGGGTCCGCTTCGGCGCCACGAACACCTCGTACGCGTATCGGGCGAAGTAGGGGACGAAAGCGATCGCGGTCTCGTTCTCGTAGAGGATCCGGCGGCCATCTTCGACCTCGGCGTCTAGGACGTCCCGGAACAGGACGCGCCCCGTCTCCCGAAAGTGGCGCTCCGAGACTTTCGCCTCGTTCTCGATGGTCTTGAAGACGAAGTTCGTCGCGTAGATCTGCCCATGGGGGTGAGGATTAGAGACTCCGACCACGCCGCCCTTGTTCTCGAATATAAGCACGTTCGCGACCTCCGGCCGGGAGCCGAGGTCGATATGCTCCCGCTGCCAGGTGGCGACGATCTCTTCGGCGTCCTTCGGCGCCATCTCCGCGAGAGTCAAGTTGTGAAGGGGACTGAAGCAGACCACGCGGGCGATGCCCGTTGCCGGGCGGACGCGATAGATCCCGGGAGGGCGCGGCGGCTCTCCCGGAGCGTTCGCCCCGACGCAGGGGTGGTCGTTGTCGAATACGAACGTCGAGGTGTAGGGCGGGTTTCGAGCTCCGCTCGAGCGGACGTTCCCGGGGCAGAGGTAGCAGTCATCGGCGCGATCGGGAAGCGTCGCTCCTTCCACGGCCAGGGTCTCGCCAATCCAGGGGCGATCCTGCCGGTGGGCGGAGACCACGACCCACTCTTCACGGAGTGGGTGCCACCTCTCTTCCCAGCGCCCTTCGGTTCTCAAATGGCCTCGAGTGTAGATCGCGGGTGCACCGTCGGACAAATTTTCGACCCCTGTGGTATCCTCCCGAGTCGCGGGATCTTTATGGATGAATGAAGTGACGCTCGCGCTTCGAAAACTAGCCAGGCGGCCGGTCTTCTCGATCACGACGCTCCTTTGCCTCGCTCTCGGAATCGGCGCCACGACTGCCATCGGCAGCGTCATCAATACCCTCTTCTTCGAGTCCGCCTCGGTCGAAGACCTCGACCGGGTGGCGTTGTTCATGGCGATGCGCGAAGGAGTGGAGCCTTTCGGCGTCTCGCCCATCGAAGTCGAGGCCTATAGGGCCCGGAGCCAGTCTTTCCGGAGTCTCGGCGTGGCCCGGACGATGGATGGGAACTCCGTGAATCTTACCGGGGGCGAGCGCGCGGAGCGGGTGCGGGCGGCCCAGGCGTCGACCGCCTACTTCGAGACACTGGGTGTCGAAGCGCTGAGGGGAAGGCTGTTCGCGGCGGAAGAAGAGCGCTCCGGCGGCCCCAGGGTCCTTCTCGTGAGCCACGGCCTCTGGGCCCGGAGGTTCGACGCCGCGCCGTCGATGGTGGGACAGGTTCTCCGCGTCAACGGCGAGAGCCGCACCGTCGTGGGCATCCTGCCCGAGCGGTTCGATCTCCCTTCGAAGACCGAACTCTGGCTCCCGCTCGAGCTCGACTTCGAGAGGCTGTCGCTCGACGATCGGACCTCTCATTCCTACATGATGGTGGGCCGTCTCGACGACGGCGCGAGCCTGGCGCAGGCGGAGATCGAGCTCGTGGCGATCGCACGAGACATTGCGGCTGAGTTTCCACGGTCCAACAGCGGCTGGAGCGTTGCCCTCATCCCCTTCCGCGATCTGCTCCTCGGCGACGTCCGGGGAAGCATGCGGACTCTGATCTACGCGCTCGCGGGGGCGGTTTCGCTTCTTCTCATTATCGCCTGCGTCAACGGGGCGCACCTGTTCCTCGCTCGATGCCTGGAGCAGGAGAGGGAGATCGCCCTCTCGTCCGCACTTGGAGCGAGCCGGATGGACATCTTTCGCCAGCTTTTCCTGGAAGGCTTGCTTCTCGCGTTCGGCGCCGGCCTTCTCGGTTCCGCGGTGGCGCTCGCGATCGTCCCCGCCTTCATGGCCTCGAGTCCGATTCACGAAGGGGCCTACACCAACTTCTTCCGCTCCATCGAAGTCGACGGCAGGGTTCTCGCGCTCGCTCTCGGCGCGAGCCTT
Organism: uncultured Acidobacteriota bacterium; assembly: GCA_964553925.1. Classification (GTDB taxonomy): domain Bacteria; phylum Acidobacteriota; class Vicinamibacteria; order Marinacidobacterales; family SMYC01; genus DAISKN01. The sequence continues at coordinate 42,243 of CAZKNR010000425.1, read as the reverse complement.
CTGACCGCGTTCCTGTTCGGAACGCTTCCGCTTCTCGCGGTCCTGGGGCGCGACCCGGGAAACGCCCTCAGAAGCGGCGGTCGTAGCGGCTCGGCCCGCTCGCGAGCGAAACTCTCGCGGCTTCTCGTCGTGGCCGAGGTGGCGGTCTCGGCGATGCTGCTGGTGGGCGCGGGCCTGCTAGTACGAAGCCTCGCGCAGCTCACGAGGCTTGATTTGGGCTTTCGACCGGAATCGATGGTGAGCGTCGAGTTCACGCTGCCGCCGAGCGAGTTCCGCGAGCAAAGCGATCGCGTCCGGTTCTCCCAGCGGATCCTGGAGCGAGTGCGGTCGATGCGCGACGTCGTCGCCGCGGGCACCACGACCGACGTGCCGCTCAGGCTCGGGGCCTGGGACCAGCCTTACGTCATCCAGGGGACGCCGCCTCCCGAGCCCGGCGAAGTGCCTTGGGCAGCGTACCGCGCGGTGAGTCCGGGTTACCTCGAAGCGCTAGGCGTCAGCTTGGTCCGCGGCCGAACGTTCCAGCCCCAAGACCGAGAAGGCATCGAAAAGGTCGCCGTCGTGAGCCGGGAGCTGGCGCGGCGCGCCCTGGGCGATGCGGATCCCATCGGGAGGGCGATCGGCGAGCCAGACGAGATCGCGGAAGCGTCGGGCCGATGGACGATCGTGGGGGTCGTCGAGGACGTAAAGGAAGATCGCTACAACTTCCGGATCGACTGCCCCGTCTGGTACGTTCCCTACGAGCAGGCGGAGGAATCGGGTATCCTCCTGAACCTCGTGCTGCGCACGCGCGGGGGCGCAGCCGACGTCGGCTCCGAGATCCGGCGCGCGGTGAAAGATCTCTACCCCGAAGTTGCTCCGGGCGAGGTCTACGAGCTCGAACCGCACGTGACCGCGGTCGTGGGGGCCGAGCGAACGGCCACCTCGGTAGCGCTCCTCCTCGCGGTCCTCGGGACGGCCCTGGCGTCCCTCGGTCTCTACGGGGTCATGGCCTACGGCGTGCGGCAGAGATTCCGCGAGCTCGGTCTGCGGATGGCGGTGGGAGCGAGCCCGCAGCAGCTTTCGCGGCTCGTCCTCGGCGACGGACTGACGTGGGTGGCCATCGGTCTCGCCGCGGGGTTCGTCGGCGCGCTCCTATTCGCGCTACGGTTCTCGAGTCTCCTCTTCGAAACTCGACCCTGGGACCCGTTGACCTATAGCGTCGTGGCGATCTCGTTTCTTGCGGTGACACTCGCCGCCTGCTATTTCCCCGCGCGTCGCGCCTCCGCCACGAACCCGGTGGACGCCCTGCGCTTGGAGTGATATTACCCTCAGGCGATGGGGAGAAACCCCCTCAGATGTCGCAGCATTGGCAAAGGTCTTTGCGGCAATGCCTCTTGCATTGGTTCGACTCGTTCCCCTTGCACTCCGTGACTTCGTAGCATTTGCAGGAGACGGCGTCCTCCGGTTTGTCCTCCATCGGCTCCGGAACGCAGGCGCCCTGCTCGCCCTCAGACTGAGCCGCATGGGATGAGTGAGTCGCGCCGCGGCTCATGGCGGAGCCGAGACTCTCGTCGTGCTCAACAAGATACGGGGCCCCGTCGTCGGCGATCATGGGAACGGGCCGCGTCGAATCCTCGGGGCCGAGCGTAACTCCGACCAGGGGACCCAGACCTGCGAGCAGAACCGCGATGGCGGTGAGTCGAAAAGACATGACGCACCCTCCTCTTTCCTCTTGAATGAGGGCGGATGCGTCGGGGAATATGGGGAACTAGAAAAGCAAGAGCCGTGCCAGCAGGAGTTGCGGGCACGGCTCGCCTGAAACCTACTGCTTTTTCGGCTTTGCCGAACCCCCCTGGGAGCCGCCGCTACGCGAATAGCCCTCGCGGGAGACGCTTCCTCCCGAGGAGCCCGAGGATCCCGAAGATCCCGAGGAGCTTCCGTCGGAGTCGCTGCCGCCGGATTCTCCTCGGCGCCGGGCTCGGCGCTCCCCGGAGTCGAAGGGCCCCGTACGGGTGATGCGGGTGTAGCCGCGGCCCTCGATGGCTCTCGCCCCGTTCGCCTCGGGCGAATCGACGGGAGGCACTCCGTAGATCGGGTTCCACGGCGCGTACCAGTAGTAGTAGCCGAAGGGCGCGAAGTAGTACGGATAAGCGAACGCGGAGTCGAAGAACGGATCGTAACCGGCGGAGCCCCAGAACATCCCACCACCGCCGCCGCCTCCTCCACCGGACGCCCGCTCCACCGCGAACGCATCGGGAAAAGAGAGCGCCACCATGAGATCGATGATGCTCGGCGGAACCGAGGCCTCGGAAAGGCGCACCAGACTCTTGCTATCGAGAGGAAAACGACCCCCGCGCTCGAGAAGCGACGCTTCGACGACTTCGGGCGACACCAGAGACGAGGCTTCGATGACGTCCTCGATTGTCATCGGCGTCGAAGCCACCTTGAAGCGCGCTTCGACGGAGTCTCGAATCTGCTCGTCGGTAAGGGAGGGAATACGAAGCCGGCTCACTTCGTCGCTCGCGGCCCGGAATCGACGGATCGAAACGGCGCGGCCGCCGCCGGTGCCAACTGACTGCAGCTCGACCCAGGTGGAGCCCCCGGTGAGCATGCTGACACCGGTGATGGAGCGGGTTCGACCCTCCTCGCACATCAGCTCCGATCGGGTGAAGAGGACCGAGGCGTCTTTCGACCAGTCCAGCCGCTGCCAGCCTCGGCATTTCCCCAAGGAGCTCTCCCGTTTCTGTCCATCGGCTACGAGGCTCTCCTCGAGGAAGGCTTCGTCGCCGGAGAACGTCTGAAGCCGAACCCCGTCGCCCTCGGGCGCGAGGCAAACGAGCTCCACCGGCTCGTCGTCGCTGGTCGGCCAGGTCGGCTCGGCCGCCTCCTCTTCGGGATCGTCGAGGAGCGGTTGCCTCAATTCGTCCTGGATGAGGCTCCAGCAGCCAAGAAACGGAGTCCAACGCGAATCGGCGCTTGCCGCCGAGAGCAGCGCCACGAGGAACGTCGCGGAAGACATCATGTCGGTCCTCCTGTCTAGTCAGTCTTGTCTAGAAGCTGAAGTTGATCCCGGCGCCGATCCTGGCGCCCGAGAGGTCGATGGGCTCGAAGCTCACGAAGTCGCTGCCCAGATCGGCATCGCCCCAAAGATAGCGCGCTTCCACGGACAAAAACCACCGCGGAGTCAGGCTTATGTCGACGCCGCCGAAAGCCTGGGTCGCGAAACCCCAGCCGGACGATCGGAAGGCCGAGGTGAAGATCGTCAGGTCCACGAAATCGACGAAATCGCCCGCCTGCTCGAGCTCGTACCAGACGAAGCCGCCCCCGCCCCCGACGTAGGGCCGGAGCTTCGCGGGAACGAACGCGTAGCGGCTGACCTCGCGGCCTCGGGGAGTCAGGTAGAGCTTCACGCTCAAGGTCACGGGCAGTATCGTGAGCCCCGTGTCCTGGAGGATGGGAAGATCGTTCTCGTCCACGAAATCCCGGTATTCCGAGCTCACGCTTGCCCGGCTGATTTCGAACCCGGCGACCAGGTCGATCCGGCTCGCGACCGCGAAGCTCGCGTCGACTCCGAACAAGAATGAGTCGAAGGCGCCCTTTTCGATGGTGAGCTCCTCGCCGAAGAAATCGTAGATGTCGCTCGATGCCGCCGCGATCTGAAAGGCGCCCCGGGCTCCCAGGGAGCCTCGCGGTTTCCCGAAGAGGAAATCCGCACTCGGATCCTGGGCGGCTTCGGCACGGGGGGCGCCGGCGGCGGCGGCGAGCGGGACCAGCAAAAGGAAAACCAGGGCGCGGCGTTTCATCTCGCCCATTGTCCGCCGAAATCGCTTCCGTCGCCAGAGAGAAACGAGGCGAGTGGGGTCAGGGGGTCGCCGCGCGATTCATAGCGCCAGGGAGAACGTTCTCGACGGCGTCGGGCTTACCGATGAAGAACCCCTGAGCGAAGTCGACGCCCGACTCCCGCACGATCCTCAGGATCTCCGCGCTCGAGACGAACTCGGCTACGGTTCGCTTCTTGAGCGCCCGCGCCACCTCGACCATCGCGCGGACCAGGTGCTGGTCCACCTTGTTGGTCGGGAGGTCCCGGATGAAGCTTCCGTCGATCTTCAGGTAGTCGACGGGGAGTTGCTTCAACTGGTTCATGGAGTTCGAGCCCACGCCGAAGTCGTCGAGCGCGAGCCGGCAGCCGAGGTGCTTGAGGGCGATGGCGAAGATCTTGGCGCGCTCCGCGTCGGTGGTTGCCGTGGTCTCGGTGATCTCGAACGTGAGCTGGCCCGGCTCGACCCCGCCCGCGGTGAGCTCCCTCTCGATCATCGTCGTGAGCTCGAGATCGCCCACCGATTTTCCCGAGAGGTTCACCGAGAGGCGGACGTAGTTTCCCAGAGCGCGCTGCTCGGTGATGAGCCGGATCGCCTGTCGAACCACCCAGCGGTCGATGGAGCGGATGAGCCCGAAGCGCTCCGCGATGGGGAGAAACGAGCCCGGCGGGACGAGCTGGTTCTTGTCGTCGAGCATCCGGATCAGGAGCTCGTACTGCACCACCTCGTTGCTCTTCAGGTCGAGGATCGGCTGGGCGTGGAGCACGAAGCGCCCTCGCGCGAGCGCCTCACGGATGGTTTTCTCGCCGGAGAGGCGCGAGTCCACCCCCGCCTGCCGTGTCTCGTCGAGCTTGAACATCGCGAACTGATCGCGTCCCTGGTGCTTCGCCCGGCCCAGCGCCTGGTCCGCGTGGGCGAGAATCTCCTCCGCGGTCGCTCCCTGCTCCGGGAAGAAGGCGACGCCGGCGCTCGCGGTCACCCCGATCGGCTGCTCGCCCACGTGAACGAAGTGATTGCGAACCGCTTTCAACAGGCGCTCCACGACGAAGTCCACCCGGCTCGGCTGGGTCTCGGTGATCAGGACGGCGAACTCGTCGCCGTCGAGCCGCGCGAGGAGGTCGTTCGACCGGACCGTCTGGCGAAGGACGTGCGCGAGGCTCGTGAGAAGGCGGTCGCCGTTTCGATGCCCCTGGGTGTCGTTCACGTACTTGAAATCGTCGAGGTCGACGAGCACCACCGCGCCCGCGGCGCCCGAGCGGTGGGAGCGGGCGATCTCGCGGCCCAGCTCCTCGACGAAACGCTTGCGGGTGTAGAGCGAGGTCAAGGGGTCGTGGTCCGCGAGAAACGACAGATGGTCGTCGAAGCGCTTGCGCTCGGACTGATCGCGGGCGACGAAGGACAGGAGCTGCACCTCCCCATCGTCCGTCTTGTGCGCAACCGCGGTGATGGCGATGGGGATCTCCACGGCGTCGGTGGTGAGGAGCGCCGACTCCCCGTGCCACTCACCTTCCTCGATAGCGGTGGGAATGGCGGTTTTGAAGACCTGCTGCTGGGCCCACTCCGGGAGGAAGTCGGTGAGTCGCAGGCCGAAGCTCTGGGGCTCCTTGATCCCGAGGAGCAGCCGCCCTGCGGGGTTGATGTATCGGATCTCGCCGCCTTGGGTGACCGTCACCACCGGGTCGAGTGTCGCGTCGAGGATGGTATCGAGGCGGGCGTGGGTGCTCGCCGTCTTTTTAACCCGGGTCATGTCGCGGACGATCGCCAGGACTTCGTTCTGGCTCGCCCGGGCGAAACGCGCCTGGTAGCTCCTCGTTTCCTCTTGAAGGTCGAGCTGGAAGTCGAACTGCTGCGGCTCGTCGCTCACGAACACGTTCGCCAGGGCTTCAACACAGCGATCGGTCACCATCTCGGGGAAGATCTCGCTGAGCTTGCGCCCGACTCCGGGCTCTCCGTTCAGGAAGGACGGCACGCCCCGGGGAGGCTGGTGGCTCAGGATTACGCCGTCGCGGTCGAGGTGAAAGACGGCGTCGCTGATCGCGTCGTTCAGAGCCGCGATTCGGCACTCGTTCTCCTCGCGCCGGAGCTCGGCCGCGTTGCGCTCGCCGGCGAGAAGCGCCACCTCCCGCGCCAGCGCTCCCACCTCGTTCGTCCCATGGATAGGGAACTCCTTCGGGAGCGGTCCGGTTCGGCCGCGGAGCCCGGCCACGACCGCGGTCAAGTTCGAAAGCGGCGCGAGCACGTGCCGCTTCAGGGCCAGAGTCGAGAGCGCGAGCGATCCCGCGGCGGCGCCTGCGGCGAGAATGACCTTTCCCCAGAGGGGGAGGCCAGAACCGAGGAGGCACGGGGCGACAACGAGGACGAAGGACGCGGCTGCCCAGGGGGCGAGCTCTCGGACGAGGGCTTTCGACATGAAGTCTTCGATTGGGCAGGCGAGGGAGGCCCGCTTACTCGAATGCACTGCAACGATCAGGCCATATGCGATAGTCTCCAGGAGCAGGCAACCCGCTTCCGCGCAATGGCTTGGACCCGTTGCCGGGAGCCATCCGCAGAGGGCCGTCGGGGTTTCCCTACGACCGAGAGGTGGGCCGTCGCAAATTGAAATCAGCAGGGCGCCTATAATGACGCCGTGCGAAAAAACCAGTGACGGTCTTCTGGCGCTACTGGCTCCTGCAGATCCCCGGCTGGGGCGTTCTCGTCGCCGCCCTCGTTGGGGCGCACCGGTACTTCGGCCTCTCCGTCGTCTGGGCGATCGCCATTTTCGTCGCCTGGTTCCTGAAGGACTGGGCGATCTACCCGATTCTGAAGAATCACTACCAATTCCGGGTCGAGCCTCCTCCGGACCGTCTCGTCGGGCAGAAGGCGACGGCTCGGGAGCCGCTCCGTCCGACGGGCTACGTCGAGCTTCGCGGCGAGCTGTGGTTGGCGGAGGTCGTGAAGGGCGGAGATCCCGTCGAGGCGGGAGACGAAGTGGCGGTCGAGGCCGTCGAGGGGCTAACGCTCAGGGTGAGACTTGTACCGTCGGCTCGACGAGTCTCTGGATCAGCTCCTCGATAATCTGATCGGCGTTCTCGATTCCGATCGGCGTCGCACCCGCGCCTCGATGGCCGCCGCCGCCGTACTTGGCGAGGAGACCCCCTACATGCACCGGGCAGGTGCGGTTGAAGATGCTGTGACCGACGGTCGCGACGACGAACTCTTTTCTCGGCCCCCAGGCGATTCGGAGCCAAACGTTCGCTGCGGGATAGTGGGTATAGACCAGGAAGCGGTTTCCGGCCGGCATCGGCCCCGCGTCGCGGAGATCGGTTACCAGAACCGGCCCCACCAGTCTGGAATACTTCCTCGTCGCCGCGAGATAGGGGTCGCGGCCCTCTTCCATCCGGCGCTTTCGATCCTGAAGCTCGGGAACCGCCAGGACGTCCTCGATAGTTCCGTCCCGCAGCACCTCGAAAAGCGTCATGAAGTAATCCTGGAAAGGGCCGAGGCCGGTTCGCGGATCGAGGGTGAATCCAAGGAGGATGTAGTCCTTGGGGTGGAGCACGTCCCCAATCGTGAGCCCGGCGCCGTCGTAGCGGTCGGTCTCGCGGACCAGCTGCTCGTAGGCGTTGAAGCCGGGATTGTCCCAGAGGTAGTGGTCGTAGACGAGCCTCGCGGTGGACGCCGCGAGTCCGTACCGGCCCTCGAACTTCGAGGGGGGACGCTCGTAGGTGCGGGTGTGGGAGTGATGGTCGAACCACTTGGCGCAGTTCGGGTGATAGGGAAGGTTCGCTAGGACGTCGGTGGGCTCGATCGGGAACTTGGCGTCGGTGATGTCCTGCGGGTGGATGAGCTCGATCTTGTCGATAGGCTCCGCTTGGTCGAGCAGCACCGCGCAGGTGAGTCCGTCCATGTTTCCTCGAGTGACCAGCCGCATCTATTCCAGGGTAGCAACTGGATTCGGGGACGACAAGGGTTTAGGCTCAGAAACCATGGACCCGGGGAGCGCGTCGCACCGGCGCTACAACCCTCTTCTCGATGAATGGGTTCTGTGCTCGCCCGGACGCTTGAAGCGGCCCTGGCTCGGCGATCGTGAGGACGTCTCGAACGCGGTGGTGCTGCCCCACGATCCCGCCTGCTACCTCTGCCCGAGGAGCCGCCGTGCCGAGGGCGCGCGGAATCCCGACTACCGCGGGGTCTTTCTGTTCGACAACGACTTTCCTGCCATCACCACCATCGAGGCCATCGATGCCATCAATGATTGCCCGGCCCCGGCCGACACCGAACCGCATCCGCTTTTCGTCGCCGCCCCGGAGCGCGGGCGGTGTCGCGTGATCTCGTTCTCGGAGAGGCACGACCGTCATCTGGGTTCGCTTTCCGTGGTGGAAGTCGAGGCCGTGGTCGACGCCTGGGCTTCGGAGTCCGAGCGGCTCGCGACCGACGCGAGGCCCGCCTACGTCCAGATCTTCGAGAACCGGGGCGCCATGATGGGCGCGAGCAATCCCCATCCCCACGGGCAGATCTGGGCGGTCTCTCACATCCCGACGATTCCGCGGCGAAAAGCGGAGCGCCTCCGCTCGTATCGCGACGATCGAGGCACCGATCTCCTGGGCGATTACCTCGACGAGGAGCTGAAGCGGCGGGAGCGCATCGTGGAGGAGGCGGACTCCTGGGCCCAAGTGGTCCCTTTCTGGGCCGTCTGGCCTTTCGAGACGATGCTGGTCCCGAAGCGGCTCGTCGGCTCCCTCAGCGAGCTCTCCTCCGAGGAGCGCTCCTCGCTCGCGCGCCTCCTCGGTAGATCGGTGAGGCGCTACGACGAGCTCTTCGAGTCGCCCTTTCCCTATTCCATGGGCTGGTACGAGAGACCCCGCGATTTCGGGGATCATCGGGGTTTTCGCCTCCACGCCGTGTTTCTTCCGCCGCTCCTCCGCTCCGCCTCGGTGAGGAAGTTTCTCGTCGGCTACGAGCTCACCGCCGAGCCGCAGCGCGACTTCACGGCGGAGGAGGCCGCGGAGCGCCTCCGCGCGATCGTCTTGTGATGGGGGACGACGTCCTTCGAGCGTTTCGCGCGCGGTACCAGCGCGAGCCGAGGCTCGCCGTCGCTCCAGGAAGGGTCAATCTCATCGGCGAGCATACCGACTACAGCGAAGGCTTCGTCTTTCCCGTCGCCATCGATCGATTCTCGCGGGTGGCCTTCGCCGTCAACGACGAGCGACTCCTCCGAGGCTACTCGCTCGCGGAAGAGGAGGAGCGGTCGATGCTCCTCGATGATCTCTCGCCGTCCGGCTCCTGGCTCGACTACGCCGCGGGAGTCGTCCGGACCCATCGCGAGGGCGGCCTCGAGATCCCGGGAATGGACTTCGTCGTCGGGGGAGACGTTCCTATCGGCGCCGGGCTCTCGTCCTCGGCGGCGTTCGAGCTCGCGATCGCCCGCGCCGTCTTCGACCTCGCCTCGGCGCCGTGGGATCCATCGACCGCGGCCCGCCTCGCTCAGCGGGCCGAGAACGAGTTCGTTGGGGTGCGCTGCGGAATCATGGACCAGATGGCCTCCGCGCTCTCAGAAGCGGGATGCGCCATGCTCCTCGACTGCCGCAGCCTTCGTTTCGAAGCGGTCCCGATTCCCGCTTCGCTCCTGGTCGTGGTGATGGACACCGGCACGAGGCGCGCCCTGGCGTCGAGCGCTTACGAAGAGCGACGAAAGAGCTGCGAAGAGGCGGCGGCGCTTCTCGGTGTCGCCGCCCTTCGAGACGCCTCGCGGGAAATGGTCGAGAGGCTCAGCGGTACGCTTCGCCTCCGGGCCCTCCACGTCGTCGAAGAGAACGGGAGGACGCTCGAAATGGCCTCTGCCCTGAAGGGCGGCGACGAGATCCGCATCGGAGCCCTCATGCGCGAATCGCACGAGAGTCTCCGGGACCTCTTCGAGGTCTCGAGCCCGGCCCTCGATTCCATGGTGGAGGTCGCCTCGCGCCATCGGGGAGTGGTGGGAGCCCGCATGACGGGAGGAGGGTTCGGAGGATCGGCGGTCGCTCTCGTCCGCGCCGCGTCGGCGGAGGATTTTCTCCGCGAGGTCGAGAGCGTCTACCGGAGAGAGACCGGGAATCCCGGAAAGCTCTACGTGTGTCGGGCGGTTTCGGGAGCGGCCATGAGGGCCACCTGATCCCGGACTAAAACGCGAGCCGTCCGGTCAGGATCTCGTAGAACATCCGGAAGTCACCCATCAGGCTGTAGAGCGGGTACTGAAACGTCGCGGGACGGTTCTTTTCGAAGAAGAAATGACCGGCCCATGCGAACCCGTAGCCGATGATCGGGAGAAGCCACAGCAGCGACCAGGAATTCGTTCCCGTGATGGCGAGCAGAGTGAGCGTTACCAGGAACGTTCCCACGAAGTGGAGCCTGCGGCACGTGGGGTTGCTGTGCTCGCTGAGATAGAAGGGATAGAAGGTCGCGAAGCTCGGGTACCGTTCGGTGTTCGAGGTCATCTCAATCCTCCTTTTCGAGCGCGAAAACCCAGAGGACTCCCCCCTGGGGCACGAACGTGGACGTCCCTCGCACTCCATCGAGCGAAGCCTGCATCTTCACGGCGTCGACGCCCCAACCGGACTGCACCGCGACGTACTGGATTCCGTCCACGGAGTACGACGTCGGAACGCCGGTGATTCCCGAGTTGGTGCGCTCCCTCCAAAGGACCTCGCCGGTCTCGGCGTCGAACGCGCGGAAGTATCGATCGCTGGTTCCGCCCATGAAGACCAGCCCTCCGGCGGTCGTCAGCACCGGTCCCCAGTTCGGCCCCTCGAAAGTCTCGGTCCATACCCTTTTCCCGCGCTCGAGGTCCCACGCTTGGAGCTCGCCCACATGGGTCGCGCCCTCGCGGACGGACATCCCGCGGTTGCGGCGCACGGCGACGCCGGTGAAACGCTCCCCGGGAACGTACTTCGCCTTTTCGCCCTCCCACGTCATGCAGAGGTTGTCGTTCGCAGGAACGTACAGAAGGCGTGTTTGCGGACTATAGGCTGCGGGCGTCCAGTTCTTGCCTCCCCAGAGCGAAGGGCAGAACGAGGCGATGGTGCCGGTCGACGGTTTCTTCGAAAGGTCGTACTCGGGCCGGCCGGTCGTGCCGTCGATCTTCGTGAAAACGTCCTGGTGAACGAACGGCCAGGCGTCGACGAATCCGATTTTCGAGCCGCTCCGCTCGAGGAGCCAGAGATACCCGTTCCGGCCCGGATGAACGAGTGCTTGGATCGATCGACCGCCCCGAACGACCTCGAGAAGAAGCGGGGCCGAGACCTCGTCCCAGTCCCAGGAGTCGTTCCAGTGATACTGATGATGCGCGGCGAGCGCGCCCGTCTCGGCGTCGAGGGCGATGACGGAGTTGGAGTAGAGGTTGTCACCGGGGCGCGCGTCTCCCATCCAGGGCGCGGCGTTGCCCGTGCCCCAGTACGTGAGTCCGAGCGCGGGGTCGTAGCTTCCCGTGATCCACACGGGAGCGCCGCCGGTACGCCACGCGTCTTCGGTCCAGGTCTCGTGGCCCGGCTCTCCCGGGGCGGGAACGGTGAAGGTCTTCCACACCGTCTCACCCGTCACGGCGTCGAGCGCTTGAACGAAACCGCGGACGCCGAGCTCGCCTCCGGAGACCCCGACCATGACGTTTCCTTTGGCGATGAGCGGAGCGAGAGTCATGTAGTAGCCGAGCTTGTAGTCCTCGACTGGCTTCTCCCAGACGAGGTCTCCGGTCCTGGCCTCGAGCGCCACGACGAACGCGTCCAGCGTCGCGAGATAGACTTTGTCGAGGTACAGGGCCACGCCGCGGTTCGCGGGATGGAGGCCCTTGAGATCGTCCGGGAGGTCCCGCTGGTAGCGCCAGAGGAGGTCGCCCGTCCGGGCGTCGAGGGCGAGGACCTGATGCCAGGGAGTCGTCAGGTACATGACGCCGTCGTTCACGATCGGGGGAGACTGGTGACCCTCTCCGACACCGGTCGAGAACGTCCAGAGCGGCGCGAGCTCCGAGACGTTCTCGCGGCGAATCTGGTCGAGGGGGCTGTATCCCCACGAGGCGTAGTTTCCCCGGTACATGAGCCAGTTCTCCGGCTCGGGGCTCTTTAGTCGTTCGTCCGTAACTGGGGTCACCGGCCGCGGCGACAGGAGCTGCGTGAGAAGGAGTGCCTTCAGCATGAGCTATTCGCCGCTTGCCAGTTTTCTCTCGAGCCGGTCCACCAGCTCCGCTTGAGCCGGGTTGAGCTTCCGGCGCGCGAGCTCGGGAGGAAAAAATTCCGCGCGATCGATCTCGGGAAACTCTTGCTTCCGCCCGGAGCGAGGAGGCCATTCCATCTCGAAGGTGTTGCTCTTCACGCTCGTTGGATCCACGTCGCCCTCGATGGCCCAGGCGACGACGCGCTTTCCACCTTTTTGACGGATCTCTCCGAGGGGAACGAGCTCGCCATCGGGAGCGGCCGCGCCCGTTTCCTCCGAGAATTCCCGGAGCGCCGAGGCGAGGGGCTCGGCGCCGTTCTCCACTTCTCCCTTGGGGATGCTCCACGCCCCCTCGTCCTTGTTGCGAAAGAGCGGTCCTCCGGGGTGAACGAGAAAGAGCTCGAGGCCTTGGCCCCTTCGGAACATCAACAAGCCTGCGGACAGCTTCGTCACGGAAACCCGTGCGGCTGAAAGCTTCGACGAGAAAGGGTCACGAAGGCACCTCCTCGGCAGAAAGGGGGGATTGTACATGATGCGGGCCCCCTTCAAGTAGTTCTGGTTTTCGGTACTCGTCCTTTGACTCCAAGTCGTTCCAGGGACTCGAGATTCTGGGGATCGGCCCCGCTCAGGAATCAGTAGTCGGGCTCGCTCGTCGGCGCAGTAATTGCTCGAGTTCACCGAGGGTCGGCTGGGCTTTCGTGCCTCCGAGAGCGCGGGTAGACAGACTTCCTGCCGCGACTCCATAGCGAAGGCATTCCTCTAGGGGAAGCTTTCTCAACCAGGCGTGGAGGAACCCTGCGTCGAAGGAGTCGCCGGCTCCGGTCGTGTCGACCACGTCGACCTCGGGTGCCGGGACTCTCACCATCGAGCCGGCGTCGAGGATTGCCGCGCCGGAGGACCCGAGCTTTGCCACGACCCGGGCCGGGCCGAGGCTTCTGAGCGCGTCCTCCAGGTTGTCTCGGCCGCTGATGGCGCGGATCTCTTCTTGATTTGGAAAGAACAGGTCGGCTTCCTTCAGCGCCTCGCCGAGTCCCCCTCGCCACTCTCCCTCGGGATCGTGGCCGGAATCGAGCGACGTCGTGAGCCCGCGCCGGTGCGCCCGGCGGAACAGCTCCGGGAGGCCGGCGCGAAGCCGCGTCTGGAGAAAGAATCCGGCGACGTGCAGATGGGACGCGCCGTCGAATGCGGCATCGGCAACGTCCTCGGCCGCGAACTCCGCGATGGCGCCGAGACAGGTGACGAGGGCTCGATCCGGTCCCGAGGAAATCGAAACCGTGATCCCGGTCGTCGTTTCCTTGTCGACGATCACGTGGTCGAGTCCGATCCCCGAGCGGGACATCTCCTCGAGGCAAAAGCGTCCGAAGAGGTCGTCGCCGACCCTTCCCGAAAAGACCACGCGGTTTCCGAGCCGGGCGATACCGGAGGCGCAGATCGCGGACGCGCTTCCGAGCACGAGGCTGGATTCGGAGACCAGCACTTCCCGACCGAGAGCCGGAAACGGGGAGACTTCAGAGAGAACGAGATCGGCGTTGATCTCTCCCGCCACAAGGATCGTGGGCGCTTTCAATGGATGTCGAACCCGCGGACCACGCGGGAGATGACGCCCGTAGCCGAAGGGGCGTCGGGCCTTAGACCGAGGGCGAGCGAGCGGAACAGGCCAAGGAGCTGTCCCACTACGACGTCGAGAGCAGTGGCGTCATCGTCCTCCAGGTCGAACGCGACGTCGCCTTCTCGCCCCACGAGAAGCGTCCGGGGCCGGACGCCCTTGTCGGCCAGCTCTTTCAGCAGGTCGCGTTCGTAGGAGCGGTGCGGCTCTTCCGAAGAGAGAAAACCCACGAGGAGAGACGTCTCTCGGAGCGCGCACATGGGACCGTGTCTCAAGCCCAGGAACGACTCGGCGAACGTGGGAACCTCTCCGTCCGTCATCTCCAGCATCTTCAGCGCGGCCTCGCGAGCGGCGCCGTAGCGCGCGCCGCTTCCGAGGTAGACGGCGTTCTCGAACGCGCTCGCGCCCGCCTCGTAGATAGAGGAAACGTCGCTCTCGAAGAGCGACTCCGCCCGTCTTGCGAGCGAGGCGACGTCGGGGATGGAGCCCCCGAGAATTCGCCCCGCGAGCCACAGGTTCGTGAAGCTCGAGGTCATCACCAGGGAGCGGTCGTTCGTTCGATCGGGAAGAAGGACGAGGGACGCGGTCCTGCGGCCGGCGTACCGGGTCGCGAGCCCCCCCTCGCGGTTACAGGTGACGAGCACCTGACGCCAGTCGGGCGCGCGCTCGAAAAACCAGTCCACCACACCGCAGCTCTCGGGGCTGTCGCCGGACCGCGCGAACGAGACGAGCGTACCCGGAGGTCCTTCGAAAACGTAGCTTTCGCCATCGGTCAGGAGCGTGCCGGCAGGCACGGCTCGAACCGGCCGCCCGAGCGATCTCGCGAGAACCGGCTCGAGCGACTCTCCGATGTAATGAGAGCTTCCGGAGCCAGTGAGAAGCACGGGGCCTTCGCCGGCGAGAGAGACGGCGCTTCGGCCCACGAGATCGGCGGTCTCGAGCCAGGTCGCGGGCTGCTGAAGGATTTCACGGAGAGTGTGGTGGTATCCGCGCTCTCGCTGCTCGCTCTCGGGGACGTCGCGAAGCTCCGAGAGGTTCTTCACCGCTCGGTGCGGATAAGCCACAGAGCATGATAGCGAAAATCTGGGCGGAGGGAGGAGTGTAGAAGGGGATGTGGAGATGGAGGAGATAGGGAGATAAAACTACCCTTGTTTTCTTATCTCCTTATCCCCTCCTATTTCCCTATCCCCCTTTTTACACCGGCATTCACTCGGATCTGAGTGCCGGCGCGGGGTAGTGCTCGCGGCGGCAGTCGCCACAGAGGGAGTGACTGAAGAGGGCCTCGGACTTGCTCTCGATATACGTTTCGAGCCGATGCCAGGTGTCGGAGTCGTCGCGGATTTTCTTGCAGAACATGCAGATGGGTAGGAGGCCCTGAAGCTGCTTCACGTGGGAAAGCGCCTCCCTAAGCTCCGATACCTTCGCCGCCAGGGCTTCCTCGAGGCGGAGCAGCCGCTCACCGCTCTTGATGCGGCACCGAAGCTCTTGCGGGTCGTAGGGCTTCGTGAGGTAGTCGTCGGCCCCCGCCTCGAGACCGTGGATGATGTCCTCGGTTCTTGTCTTCGTCGTCACCAGCAGCAGATACACGTAGGAGGAACGGGGCTCTCGCCGGATTTGACGGCAGATCTCGATGCCGTCCCGTCCAGGCATCATCCAGTCCAGGATCGCGAGACGCGGCGCATCTTTATCGTGGAGCTGCTCCCAGGCTTCGTCGCCGTCCGCCGCGGACACCACGTGGTAGCCGTCGCGGGCGAGCGTCGCCTCGAGAAGCCTGCGCGACGTGGAATCGTCCTCGGCGATCAGGATGCGCATGAGTCTCGGGTGTTATCGGCAGGAGCCGTCCAGTTCTTTAAGCCCTTTGCTATACTCCCGGTTTCAAGGAGATAGGGTGCCCACCGCGTCTTTCCACTCTCTCGGCTGCCGGTTGAACCAGACGGAAGCGGCGCTCTCTGCGGGCGCCTTCAAGAAGAAAGGTTACTCCATCGTGGAGTGGGGAGAACCTTCGGACCTGGTGGTCATCAATACCTGCTCGGTAACCGAGAGGGGAGAAGCGAGCTGCCGCAGCGCCATCCGCCAGGCCCTCCGGCGGCGCGCCGACGCTTTCGTGGTCGTCACCGGCTGCTACGCGCAGGTGGGGCTCGAAGCGCTCCGCGCGATCGAGGGCGTCGACATGATCGTGGGCACGGAGTACAAGGACAAGTTCCCCGACTTCATCAGCTCGCCCCGGAAGCTTCCCGAGCCCGTGGTGCTTCACTCGAGCCTCATCGACGACTCCGACTTCGAGATCCCGGCCACGGGCTGCCATCACACCACCCGGGCGAGCTTGAAGGTCCAGGACGGCTGCGACTTCTTCTGCTCGTTCTGCATCATTCCCTTCACTCGCGGGCGGGAGAGGAGCCGTAAGCTCTTCGACCTCCTGAGGGAGGCGAGAGAGCTCGCGGAGCAGGGCTTCCAGGAACTGGTGCTCACCGGAGTGAACATCGGCCGCTACGAGCACGAGGGCACGACCTTCGACGGCATGGTGGGAGCGCTCGAGGAGATCCCGGGGCTCCGGCGCATCCGCATCACCTCGATCGAGCCCACCACGATCGAGAGCTCCCTGGTCTTGCGAATGGCCCGCTCCGAGAAGCTTTGTCACTACCTGCACGTTCCCATCCAGAGCGGCGACTCCATGGTCCTCGAGGACATGAACCGCCGCTACACGGCGGAGACCTATCGCGCCTTCGTCGAGGGCGTCCTCGACGAGGTGCCGGACGTCGGACTCGGCACTGACGTCATCGTCGGCTTTCCCGGGGAAAGCGAGGACTCATTCGAGCGGACCTACCGCCTCCTCGAGAGCCTCCCCTTCGCCTACATCCACGTCTTCAGCTACTCGAAGCGGTACGGCACCCGGGCGGCTAGGCTCTCCGAGCACGTCTCGACCGGAGCGATCAAGGAGCGGAGCCAGCGTCTGCGGGATCTGTCCGCGGAAAAACGGCGCGCGTTCGGCCAGAGGTTCGTGGGAGGCGAGGTCGACGTTCTCTTCGAGCAGAAGGACGAGAGCGGACTCTGGACGGGTTTGACCGGGAACTACTTGCGGGTGAGCGTGGCCTCGGCTGAGCCCCTGCGCAACCAGCTCCGCCGTGTGACAGTGACGGATGCGGGCAGCGATCTCACCCTCGGAGTGCTGGCTTAATTTAATCGCGGGGTGCGAAGAGGCGGTCGGTTACCGTCTCCGCTTTCGGCATCGGGAGCTCGTCCGCGTAGCGAACGGCGTCGTCGACGATGACCGTGCACTCCAGGTCGACGGCTTCAATCTTTGCCGGGTCGACGCCGCCCTTGCCCCTCAGGTATTCCAGGTACAGCTTCAAGGGGTCTCGAGCCTCCCAGTAGCGCCTGCCTTCTTCGGAAACGTATGAGGCGTCGTCGTGCTCGCCGTGACCGCGAACGCGGAACGTGAGGAACTCGACGAGAACCGGCCCCTTGCCGCTCCGCGCGTGCTCGATCGCCTTACTCGCCGTCCGGATGACCCCGAAGAGGTCGTTTCCGAAGGCGACGTCGCTATATACGTTGAATGCCGGCGCGCGGTCCGAGACCTTCGCCACCGGCATCTGTTTGTCGATGGGGGTCGAATAGGCGAACTGGTTGTTCTCCACGATGACCACCAGCGGGAGTTTGTGGATCGAAGCGAAGCTCAGACCCTCGTAGAAGTCGCCGGGACTCGTGGCGCCGTCGCCGGTAAAAGCGATGTACACGTTCGGCTGCCGCTTCATCTTGAACGCCAATGCGAATCCGGCGCCCGAGGGTATCCAGGAAGCCATGGAGCCGTTGTGAAAGGGAGCGATGCCGTATTGGGGGAGGTCGGCGAGGAACAGACCCAGATCGCGGCCGTGAGAGGGCGCCACGTCCTTTCCGAACCATCGTGCCAGCACGTGCTTCGGCTCGACTCCGCGGTAGAACCAGGAGGAGAGGTTTCGTGAGACGGTGTTGAAGATGTCACCCTTCTCCATGAGGCTCGCGACGCCGGTCGCGATCGCCTCCTGACCTGTCCCGAGGTACACCGCGCCGATGATCTTTCCCTGACGGTAGAGGGCCGCGAGCCTTGTCTCGAAGGTGCGCGAGAGCCGCATCGCGCGGTACATGCGGAGAAGGTCTTCCTCGGTGAGGGAGAGGCCGGCGGGATCGATCGCGGCTACATCGAGCTCCGGGGGGAGCGGTGTGAACGGGTAGCGCATTCTACGGCTCCATGCTGAATCGGAATCGTATCCGGGTTTCGCTCCCCGCGAGCCGGAAAACGACGGCATGGCTCGCCGCCGAGACTACGTCGCCGGCCTCGACGGTGATGCTCCCCGGAGCGAAGCCCTCGGTTTGGGAGAAGTCGAACTTCCAAAGGGCGCCCTCGAGATCGGCGGCGGCGGCGTAGCCCGCGAGAACGTTCGGCCCCGGCTGCGCCTTCATCCGGTAGTGGCTCGGCCCTCGGCCGTTCTGGGTCGAAGTCCTTAGGCCGTTCATTTCGATCGAGGCCTGGATTCGAGCCGGGGACTCCGACTGTATTTCGCTCAGGAATGAAGTCGTGAGAGCGTCGCCCGCCTTCAGCGTCACAACGGTACTAACGCTGCGGCTGTCGTTCGCCGGAACGGGATCGGAGGTTCCGCCGAAAATCGTCGCCGTGATCGAGTACGTGTCGATCGAGGGAAACTGTACGGAGATGGTCCTCGACCCGGAAGCTCCGGACGCGAGCGCGCCAATGAAGCAGCTCACGGTGAGCGAGCCTCCCCCGCTCGAAGTGCCGCACCCGGGGGTCGAGATCGGAGCGGGCGCCGCTCCCACACCCGCGGCATTGAACGAAACCACGAGCGTGACCGTGGGATCGAGGTCCGGGCCCGCGTTCAGGTAGGCGACGGTGTAGGCTTCGGCCGCGCCCACCGAAGTGGGGGGGCTGAAAGTAAGCGCGGTGACTGAGAGGTCGGCGTTTCCGGGGACGGTCGTGGTCGTGGTAGGACCCGGACCGGGCGCCGGGCTTCCGGGCGAGGGAGCGCTCACCACCTCGTTGACGCGGACGTTCTTCTCGACGCGCGCCTGGACGCCCCGGCCGTCGGTGACGACGAGCTCCGCGGGAAAGACGCCGGCGCTTTGGAACTGGCGCGTCACGACGCGTCCCTCCCTCCCGTCGCGGCCGTCGTTGAAGTCCCAGACGAAGCTCACGATCTGATCCCGCGGCCGGCTGCAACTGGCATCGAAGCGCACGGTTTCACCCACCGGAATCGTCGGCGGGTTGGGCGCCGTTTCGAAACAGGCCACCAATGGCTCCGCGGGTGAAACCGACGTCGTCAGTGAAACCGACGTCGTCAGAGGAGCCGACGTCGTGACGGAAACGGTGGTCGTGGGACCGCTCGCGGCAGGAGCTGTCGTCGTCGCCGCGTCGCTCCCGCTGCCCGCGAGAATTCCGACTCCCACCGCGGCGCCCGCCGCGGCCCCGATGCCCACGATGGTGGCCGTGCTGCCGCCCGCGGCTCTCCCCGCCGCCGTGATCGTTCCGACGATGCCCTCGGTGAGAAAACCAGGCGGAAAGGCCGCCCCGGGGGCGGTGGCGCCCACCGTGATGGCGGCGGGTCCTTCGACGTAGGGCGGCCGCGTCTCATCCTCTTCGCAATCCGAGGAGTCCCGAACCACGCGCGGATGGAACTCTTCGGTCCGGAACGAATTGAACGCACTATCGACCGCCTCGAGGTAATAGACCACCGAGGAAACGTCGCGCGTGGGACGGGGGAGAACCGCCCGGTAACGCGAAGCACTCGGCTCTGCCTCCACGTAGAAGAAAGCCGGATAGATCTCGGCGCGGAAGTAGACCTTCACCGTTACCAGATCCCCGGCCGGCTCCACGAGAGCTTCGATCACCGCGTGCTGGCCGGAGACGATGCAGTCCACTCCGTCGTGCAAGATTCTCGGGGCGATCTGCGCCGACACCGCGCGAGGCGGCGCCCACGACAGAAGCAGGATTCCCGCGAGAGGTAGCCTCCGGGCACAAGAAGGCGAGAGTAGGGCGAGCATGATGGGGCCTCCTTCGGCGCGCGGGACGACAAACCGTCCGAAAGCCTCCGGATTATAGTGGATCTTCTCGAATCAGGAACAACCGCTCGTCGCGCCGCAGTTGAGGCATTTGTAGCAGCTTCCGTTCCTAACCATGATCGAGCCGCAGGTCGAGCACGGCGGGGCGTCCTCGAACATGCGGGGCTGCGACGCGGCAGTCGCGGTTCGTGGCTCCGGCACGGTTCCCGAGGCCGCCGCGGCCTTTCCGCCTGCCTCAGCAGATAGCTCGGAAGTTTCTCCCGCCATTCCCGCGAGAGCCTGCTGCTCCGGAGAGAGGAACTTCAAGGCCAGCCACCGGAAGATGTAGTCGGTGATCGACTTGGCGTAGGGGATTTGCTCGTTCCCGGTGAAGCCCGAGGGCTCGAATCGCGTATGGGCGAACTTGTCGGCGAGAACCTCGATCGGGACACCGTACTGAAGAGCGTAGGAGATCGCCCGGGCGAAGGCGTCCATGAGCCCGGACACCGTCGAGCCCTCCTTCGACATATTGATGAAGATTTCTCCCGGGGCGCCGTCGTCGTACATACCCACGGTGATGTAGCCCTCGTGGCCCGCGATGTTGAACTTGTGGGTGATCGCCCTTCTTTCCACCGGAAGCTTTCGCTGAACCGGACGGCTTACCGCGGCGAGCTTGTTCAATCCCGGGCCCGCTCCCGGCGTCTCATCCGCGCCGGAGCTGGTGTTGAGCGGCTGGATCCTCTTGGAGCCATCGCGATAGATGGCGATGGCCTTGAGGCCGAGCTTCCACGCTTCCACGTAGGTCTGCACGATCTCCTCGACGGTCGCCTCCTTGGGCATGTTGACCGTTTTCGAGATGGCGCCCGAGAGGAAGGGCTGCACCGCGGCCATCATCTTGACGTGACCGTTGTAGTGGATGGAGCGGTTGCCCCCGGGCGACTGGACGGCGCAGTCGAAAACCGGAAGGTGCTCTTCCCGGATGTACGTCGCGCCCTCGATATGGCCGTTCTTGTGCACGTGCTCGACGATGCTGCTGACCTCGTTCGCCGGATAACCGAGGCGCGAGAGCGCTTCGGGCACCGTCTGGTTGACGATCTTCATCAGACCGCCGCCCACGAGCTTCTTGTACTTCACCAGCGCCAGATCGGGCTCGACCCCGGTGGTGTCGCAATCCATCATGAGACCGATGGTTCCCGTCGGCGCCAGAACCGAGGCTTGCCCGTTGCGGTAGCCGTGGTCCTTCCCGAGCTCGACCGTCTCTCTCCAAACGTCCCGGGCGGTCTGGTAGAGATTGGGCTGGACGCGGTTGGGATCGATTTGCCCCACGGCGTCGTTGTGCATCTCCATCACCTCGAGCATCGGAGTCCGGTTGGTCGCGAAGCCCTCGAACGGACCGAGGTGGGCCGCGATCCTCGCGGACTGCTGATAGGCTTCACCGGTCATGACCGCGGTGATGGCGGCGGCGGTATCCCGTCCCCCGTCGCTGTCATAGGGAATTCCCTGATACATCAGGAGCGCGCCCAGGTTGGCGTAACCGATTCCGAGAGGCCGGTAAGCGACAGAGTTGGTTCCAATCTTCTCCGTGGGGTAGCTGGCGTTGCCGACGATGATTTCCATCGCGGTAATCACTACGTCGACCGCTTTCACGAACCCGCGCACGTCGAACTCCCCGTTGGGAGTGAGGAATTTCATCAGGTTGAACGACGCCAGGTTGCAGGCGGAGTCGTCGAGATACATGTACTCCGAGCAGGGATTCGAGGCGTTGATGCGCGCCGTGCTCTTGGAGGTGTGCCAGCGGTTGATGGTGGTATCGAACTGCATCCCCGGATCGCCGCAGACGTGCGTCGATTCCGCGATCTTGCGGAGGATGTCGCGCGCCCGGTACCTTCCCAGGGGTTTGCCGCCCACGACCGCCGGGGTCACCCACTCCCGGTCCTCTTCCACTGCTTTCATGAACTCGTCGGTCACCCGCACGCTGTGATTCGCGTTCTGATAGAAGATGGAGGCATAGGCCTCGCCGTTGAACGAGCCGTCGTATCCGGCGTCGATCAGGGTCCAGGCCTTCTGCTCTTCGACGCGCTTGCAGTCGATGAACTCGATGATGTCGGGATGGTCTACGTTGAGGATGACCATCTTGGCGGCGCGGCGGGTCTTGCCTCCGCTCCGGATGACGCCGGCGAAGGCGTCGTAGCCCTTCATGAACGACACCGGGCCGCTCGCGGTGCCGCCGCTCGAAAGCCGTTCCTTGGCGCTGCGGATGCTGGAGAGGTTGGATCCCGTGCCCGATCCCCATTTGAAGAGCATCCCCTCGGTCTTCGCCAGCGTGAGGATGGACTCCATGGTGTCCTCGACGGAGTTGATGAAGCAGGCGGAGCACTGTGGCTTTTTCTCGATGCCGCAGTTGAACCACACGGGGGAGTTGAACGACGCGAACTGGTTCAGCAGGAGGAACGTGAGCTCGTCCTTGAACGCAATCGCGTCTTCCGTCGAGCCGAAATATTTCCCGTCGACGCCCCACCGCGTCATGGTGTCGACCACTCGGGAAACGAGCTGGCGCGCGCTCCGCTCCCGATCTCCGCTCTCGAGAGAGCCGTGAAAATACTTCGAGGCCACGATGTTGGTCGCCATCTGCGACCAGCTCTTCGGAACTTCGACCGCCTTCTGCTCGAAGATCTTCTCGCCCTTTTCGTCCTGGATGACGGCGTCGCGGATCTCCCACTCGACAGCGTCATAGGGCGACACCCCGCGCCGTGTGAAATGGCGCTCGAAATGAAGGCCGGCGGAGTGCGCGCGGTCGCTCCCGCTACGTTCTGTGTCGGCTGTCTCGGCAGACTGGGCCGAGAACTCCGAATCCTCTATTAATGAAACGTCCTTCTTCGTCGTAGCCATTGACCTCGCCTCCGCTGCCGAAAAAAAGAAAAAACTTCCGGGAAACCGCGAAACAGAGCCTTCACCGTCAACTCAAGGCCGACGATGCGATTGAGATCGTTGTTCCCGATGACTGCCTTGGATTTCGATATATAAGCGGAGTCTGAATCAGGTGTCAAGGGAAAAATACCAGATTTTGCGTTCCCGAGGGCATCCCCCCACTAAATCTTGGGGTATAGCTCCGGAAGATACTGATCGGGTGGGACTTAGGCGCTCGCCGAAAATGGCCCCGAAATGTCGTTTTGGATAATTATTTAGTTCGCAAACACGAGTGCCCCGTGGGCCAGGCGAACACCAGGTTTCGCAGTTAAGCCTGAACTCCTCAAGTGCCGCTTGAGGAGTTCTTCTCAGCCGAAGATTTTTTTGAACACGTCGCGCAGCGGATCTTTGGCGCTTTGTCCGCTGCTGAGGTGCTTCGTGGCGTCCTCATGGCGGGGATTTATGCGGATAGCGGTGCGGAACTCGTGCTGCGCCCTCGAATGCATGCCGAAGGACTTGTAGTACAGGCCGAGCGAGAAGTGGAGGTCCGCGTCCTGAGGAGTGAGCCTCAGCGCCTCGATGAAATGACGCTCGGCGTCCTTCCGCATGACCGGGTGCCGGGCCATGGCCCGTGCCAGCATTGCGTGATTCTGCGCGCCCTCCGGTTCGAGCTCCACCAGCTCGTACAGGAGGGACACCGCATGCTCCCAATCGCGAACTTGAAAATGAAGCTTGACGTCCCGGCGCAGTTGCCGCACGCGCTCGACGCGAGCGGCGCCGTAGAGCAGCGTCGAAGGTTTCTCCGATTCCCGCGAAGGGGTTTCGACGGTGGGAACCCGATCGGCCTCGATTTCGGCAGCGTTTGTCGTCTCTTCGATTCCAGTCTCGTCGCCTTCAACGTGGGTCGCGAGCTCCGCCGATCCGATCATGTCCTCCATGCCGATCTCGTCGAAAAGGTCCTCGTTCAGCGGGGGGAGGGTCTGCTCGGCAGGGGTCTCGAAGACCTGTGGCTCTTCGTCGCCGCCTTGAATCTCTTCTCTAACTTCCTCGGAAGGACCGCTCCGGAGGCGGTCGTAGGCCTGACGCAGCCGCTCCTGGATGACGTCGATCTTCGCCACCAGCGTTCGCTCGTTCTCGACCATCGACCGCTTTTGTTCCCACTCCGCGCGCCGCTTTTCAAAGGCATGATCCAGATCCGGCTCCCGCGCGAGCCCGGCGCCCGCGAGGAGCTCCGGCTCCGAAGTTCGATCCAGCTTGTCGAACTCCATCAGGATCTCCTGGCGGGCGTTGGTGGCCCGAATCTTCGCGAACTTGCGCTGGATTTCCGAGAGCACGAAGACCCCCGTCTCCTCTTGCACCTTGAGAGGAGACTTTCCGGTCTCACTTGCGCTTTCGAGAAGCCCCGCCGCCCAGAGCCCGTAGCTCGCGCGGAGCGCGAGCCCGCGATCGGCCGCCGGGTCCTTCAGGAGGGAGGCGAGCGGGATCGGGGTGCGCGCTCCCTTGAGGAGCTCCTGCTCGACGGCCTTGAGCTTCCGAGGCTCGACGGTGAAGGGCGGCCGCCCGGCGACTTTGACCGGGGTATTGAGCGGTGGAAGCCCCGCGAGGATGAGCTTCCCGTCGGTCATGAACCGCACGCCTTCGAGGAGAATCCGATAGATGGAGAGGCTTACCATCAGGTCCATCGGGATTCCGGTGCCGCGCTCGTCGAAGCTGTAAATCCCTTCCTTGCTCTTGAAGAGGGACAAGACGATGCGGTTCACCTGCATCGCGACCTCGCGGCCGAGATCCTCTTCCGAGAGAACGCCCGCCTGGACGAGGGCCTCCCCGAACTTCCGCTTGCTTCCCTTCATGATCATGCTCGCGAGCGCGAACTCGCGGCGCGAGATGCGCCCGGCGTCGATCATGCTCTCGCCGAGACGATCACGTTTCAGGTTGCTCGCGGCGAAAACCACGAAGCCGTGATCGAAGTAGACGCTCTTGATCGCGGAGCCGAGGTGGATCTGGAGATCCCCGCTGACCTCCTCGGCGGCGACCCGGCGGAAGACCTCGGCGATGGGAACGTTCGCGAGCGAGCCGAACCATCCGACGCGGGGGCGCGCCCCTTGCTCAGGTTTCGAGGAGGCCATGCTCATGCTGCGGTCGGGTTTGGGGGTCATTGTCCACGATCTCGGTGGAATCTACAAGACGGGAAGATCTGCCACAGAGACACCGAGGCACAGAGAATTCGAGATAATGGAACGCGGTACGGTCGGAAGCAGTCGTTCCGCTCGGACGCGGAGATCGTAAGCGCTGCTACTCAGCCCTGATTCGACCGAGCCCGGGCGCTGCCTCTTGGCCCACTTGGCCTGCTCGACCCACTCGACCTATTTGACCCGCTCGAATTGTTACGAGGGGTTGACGATCCCCTCGTGCGCTGAGCTGCTTCGCCTCCGCTCTGCGCTCTTCCGCCGGGCGCGCCCGCAGACGAGCTTCGCTCCCGGGTGGAGCGGCTTCTCCCGCTCATCTCGCGCGACGGAGTTTCCACGGCCGATCGGCCACGCCTCGGCTCGGCCCGTTCGACGCGGCTTCGCGTCTCCGATCTCGATTCCGGGGTCCGCGACTCCGGGGTGCGGGCCCGCGTGCCCCGGGACTCTCTCGAGTCGCCGCGGAGGCTCTCGAGGCGCTCCCGTCTTTCTGTCTGGCCCGACTGGGCTCTCTGAGCCGACTGAGCCGACTGAGCACGCTGCGCAGGCTCGCCTGATTCCTCTCGCTGAGACGCTTCGGGCGTTTCCGTTCTACGAGGGCGCTCGGTGAACGCCCGCCTCTCGCGCACGATCGAGCGCGACGCCGCGTCGCGCCGCGCCGGCTCTCCCCGCTCGCGCGCGGAGCTCTCCTGGCCGTCCGACGCGCTTTGAATCTCTCGCGCTCTCTGGACGATGCCGGCCTCGCCCGGCCTCTCGCCGCGACGAGACGCGGTCCTCGAGGTATCGTCAATGACGCGCGGCGAGGAAGCCGCGGCCCTCTCTCGAAATCCACGGAGCGCGTCTTCGCTCCGGCGGCTTACCGGCGAACGCTGGCTTACCTCACCGAACCCCGGCCTAGCCGACGCCGGGCGAAGGCGGGCGGCTCGGGGATTGAGCTCGCGATCGAGCGATGAGACCTCATCCACGAAGCGCGCGTTTTCGGCGCTCGCTCTCAGTGACTCGGGCTCGAGCCTTCGATACCCCGCTCGAGTCACGATTCCCGAACGAAAATCGTCCTGGCTGCAGACGTTCCAACCTCCGCGGTAGTGGCGGTAACCTCCTCGCCCGTAGTAACCGCCTCCGTAGCCTCCGAAGTACGAGTTGAAAGCGAATACCGGCTGGTTGTGGTATCCGAGAGGGGTCCAGCCCACCCACGTTGGACCGATCGCGAAGGACACCCACGCCGGTCCAAAGGTCGCTCCGGGAATCCAGTACCACCCGCGGTGCCCGAACCCCCATCGCCCATAGTGGTAGGGAGCCCAGCCCCAGGGCTCGCTCGAGATCCACGTGTGACCGTAGTGGGTATAGCGGAAGCGACCGTATGTGTACGGGGACCACCCGGCTTCGACCCGCGGATACCAGACGGAACCGTAGTCCGGTTCTTGATGCCAATCGCCGTGGTCGTCGAGATCGTAAGCGTAGCGCTGAACCGGGTGGGGGAGACTCCGCACGAGAATGTCCTCGGTCCGCGCTCGCCGAGCCTCGCGGCTGTCGCTCCACCGATCGAAATCGTCGAGCCGCGCCGTGTTGAACTTCAACGGAATCGAAGGCGGGTCCGACGCCGTCGCGAAGCTCGTCTCGCCGCTCTGAACCAGAACCGTCCCAAGGGAGCTCGCGAGCTCAGCGGATCCGCGTTCGACCGAGAGTGTCACCACGTGACCTCCATCGGCGTCGTCCTCGACGTCGATGCGGTAGGAGCCCTCGCGGGTCGGACGAATGATTCCCGCGGGGGAGTCGATGCGAAGCGCCCCCGTTGATTCCGCGGGGATCGCCGGGATCGCCAGGATCGCGCTTCCGCTCCAGAGTCTGAGAATCGTCTCCGAGTCGTTGGCCACGAAGTCGAGCTTCGCTCTTTCGGAAAGGCGCACCACTAGCCCCGAACCGAATCGAATTTCGGCCCGCGAGCTCGCGTGGGTCCAGATCCGATCCCCCGGAAGGACGGGAACGTTCAGCGAGCCCGACTCGGGTTCGGGCTCCGACGCCCGCTGCAGGCTGACCTCCCCCTCGACATGGCTGAGGTAAGCGTGGCGATAGACGTCCTCCTGGGCAGCCTGAACAGCTCGTAAGGGCTGAACCGAAAGACTCGTTACCAGGAGGAAACTCGATAGCGCCATTCCACGTTGCATTTGTCCCCCTAAGCAGCGGCGTAACCGTATAGTAGCGCCGATTCGAAGCCGCTTGCAAACTGAATCCTCTCAGAAGCTTTCATGAAAGTTGACTTATTTACGCTCACATCATATTCTTGGGGCTTGACTAAAGCTCTATCAGAACGTTCGAGGGCACGGACGCGGAGGACCGAAGCGCAATGAGCAAGATCATCGGGATCGACCTGGGTACCACGAATTCCGTCGTTGCGGTAATGGAAGGCGGGATCCCCACGGTAATCACCAATCCGGAGGGCGGCCGCACGACGCCGTCGGTCGTCGCCTTCGCCAAGGGGAACGAACGACTCGTGGGTCAGGTCGCGAAGCGGCAGGCGATCACCAACCCCGAGAACACCGTTTTCTCCATCAAGCGTTTCATGGGACGCCGTTTCGACGAAGTCAGCGAGGAAATGAGGATGGTGCCCTATCGCGTGGTGCGCGCGGAGAACGGCGACGCCCGCGTCGACATCAAGGGCAAGAATTCCTCGCCCCAGGAAATCTCGGCAATGATCCTCCAAAAGCTCAAGCAGGCCGCGGAGGATTACCTCGGTACGAAAGTGGAAAAGGCGGTCATCACCGTTCCCGCGTACTTCAACGACAGCCAGCGCCAGGCGACGAAAGACGCGGGGGAGATCGCCGGTCTCGAGGTGATGCGTCTCGTGAACGAGCCCACCGCGGCCGCCCTCGCCTACGGCCTCGATAAGAAGAAGGACGAGAAGATCGCGGTCTTCGACTTCGGCGGAGGCACCTTCGACATCTCGATTCTGGAAGTGGGCGAGGGGGTGGTCGAGGTGAAGTCGACCAACGGCGACACCCACCTCGGGGGCGACAACATCGACCAGCGCATCATCGATTGGATCATCGACGAGTTCGTAAAGACCAACGGCATCAACTTGTCCGAGGACCGGATGGCGCTCCAGAGGCTCAAGGAGGCGGCAGAGAAGGCCAAGATCGAGCTCTCCTCGACTATCGAGACCGAGATCAACCTCCCGTTCATCACCGCGGACTCCACCGGACCGAAGCACCTCTCGCTGAAGCTCACCCGAGCGAAGCTCGAGCAGCTCGTGGACGACATCCTGCAGAAGACGATGCCTCCCTGCAAGCAAGCGCTCGAGGACGCGGGTCTCCGGTCGTCCGAGATCGACGAGGTGGTGCTGGTGGGAGGCTCGACCCGCATCCCGAAAGTCCAGCAGATGGTGCGGGATTTCTTCGGGAAGGACCCGCACAAGGGCGTGAACCCCGACGAGGTCGTGGCCCTCGGGGCCGCGGTCCAGGCGGGAGTCCTCGGAGGCGAGGTGAAGGACCTCCTCCTCCTGGACGTGACCCCGCTCTCTCTCGGCATCGAGACCCTGGGCGGTGTCTTCACCCCGGTCATCGAGCGCAACACCACGATTCCCCACAAGAAGAGCGAGATCTTCTCGACCGCAGTCGACAACCAGACCCAGGTCGAGGTCCACGTTCTCCAGGGCGAGCGGGCCATGTCGGGCGACAATCGGACCCTCGGGCGTTTCCACCTCGTCGGCATTCCGCCGGCTCCCCGAGGGGTGCCGCAGGTCGAGGTCACCTTCGACATCGACGCCAACGGCATTCTCAACGTCTCCGCCAAGGACATGGCCACGAGCAAGCACACGGCGATCACCATCACCGCGTCGAGCGGGCTCAGCAACCAGGAAATCGATCAGATGAAAAAGTACGCCGAGCTCCACATCGAGGAGGACAAGAGGCGTCGCGAGGAGGTCGAGGAGAAGAACCAGACCGACAACTTGATCTATCAGACGGAGAAGCTTCTCCAGGAGCATCGCGACAAAATCCCTTCGGACGACGCCAAGCAGATCGAGTCCGCGATCGACTCCGCGAAGAAGGCGCTGAAGGAGTCGGACATCCAGGCGGTGAGAAACGCCAAGGACGTCCTCCAGAAGGCGAGCTATCGCCTCGCGGAGTTCATGTATCAGCAGGCGAGTCCCGGATCCGGCTCGGGCGGCGGTCGCCCGGCTCCCGGCGGGAGCGGCGGAAAAGACGACGACGTCATCGACGCGGAGATCGTGGACACGGACGACCCCAAGTAATCTATGTCGGACGACTACTACACTCTTCTGGGCGTGAAGGCGAACGCCTCGAAGCCTTCGATCCGCCGCGCGTTCCAGAAGCTCGCCCGCAAGTACCATCCGGATCTCAATCCGGGGGACAGCGTCGCCTCGGTCCGCTACCTCAGGCTCTACGAAGCGTTCGAGATCCTCATCGACACCGAGAAACGAGAGCGCTACGACACTCTCGGAAGCCGGCCGCCGGAGCAAACCCGTGAGGAGCCGCCTCGCTATGGCTTCGCGGGCTTCGACTTCTCGCTCGAAGGGGACAAGCGTCCCGATATCTTTCCCGAGCTCTTCCAGAGCGCCTTCGCGCCCGAGCCGGGGCGCCGCGAGCGAGGGGATGACCTGAACCACAGGCTCGCTCTCCGCTTCGAGGACGCGCTCACCGGGCTCCAAACGAGCTTCCAGATCTCTCGCTTCTATACCTGCGGCACCTGCCAGGGTTTCGGCGACATCCCCTCGGCGGATCCCGCGCCCTGCGGCGCCTGCTCGGGGCGGGGGCGCGCGATGAGAGTCCACGGCTTCATGATCTTCGCCAAGCCCTGCGCGGTTTGCCGGGGAGCGGGCCATCTTTCGCGGGAGGTCTGCCCGGACTGCAGAGGCGCCGGCCGCACGAGCCGCACCGAGACGGTGACCGTCCAGGTTCCGAGGGGAGTGTCCGACGGCGACAAGCTCCTCGTGCCCTCGCGCGGGCACGAGGGCCGGGGAGCGGGCGCTCCCGGGGACCTGTGCGTCGAGGTGCACGTCCATCCGCATCCGCTCTTCTCGCGGCAGGGCGACAACCTGTTCTGTACCGTTCCCTTGAGCTTTACCGAGGCCGCGCTCGGCGGGCGCATCGAAGTGCCGACCCCCGACGGGCCGGTGACGCTGCGCGTTCCCGCGGGAGTCCAGTCGGGCCAGAAGCTTCGCATTTCCGGCCGCGGGGCGCCGTCGCGGCGAGCCGATGCCCGCGGCGACCTGTTCATCGTGGTGAAGGTGGTGACCCCGACGGTCTACGACGATCGATCGCGCGAGCTCCTGCGCGAGCTCGATCGCTTGAATCCGCTCGGGTCCCGCAATCCGCGCTCGAGCGAGGTTTCGGAGGTCTCCTCTTGAGGAAACGAGGAGCTTCTAGCCGCGAGGGACAAGACGGGCCGCGGAGTCGTGGGAAGGGGAAGGGTTACTATATGATCAGCGCCGTCGCCGAGTCGTATGGGATCCATCCGCAGACGCTCCGGCTCTACGAGAGAGAAGGGCTTTTGAGCCCCTCGCGAACGGAGGGCAACACCCGGTTGTACTCGGACGACGACCTGATGCAGCTCGAGACCATCCTCAACCTCACGCGGGACCTCGGAGTGAACCTCGCGGGGGTCGAGATCATCCTCAACATGAGGGTAAAGATGGAGCGGATGCAGACCGAGATCGGCGAGTTCGTCGAGTACGTCCAGCGCGAGATGGCGAAGCAAGAGGACGGGTGGAGAGAGCGCGTCTCGAGCGCTTTGGTGAAGCTCCCTCCCCGCCATCTGGTGAAGAAGGAGCCCTGAGGGGTGCCAGAGATAAAAGAGCCGAAGTGCTCCGAGTGCGGCGATACCGCCTGGAAGCGGGTGTCAACAAATGGCGTGGAGCACGTCACGCGCTGCGATTGCTTCCTCGGCGAGCGGCAGAGCTCGGCGATGACCAAGGCCGGCGTTCCCAAAAGGTACGAGGAGTGCGCCTTCGACGCCCGCGACGGAGGGAAGCCTTTCGATCAATTCCCGCCCCTCGCGCAGGCTTATCGAGTCGCGCTCGATTGGGCGGAAAGGTTCCCGGACGTGGATGCGGGTATTCTCTTGTCCGGCCCTCCGGGCGTCGGGAAGACCCACCTCGCAGTCGCCATCCTGCGCCGCATCCTCCTCGAGCGGCGCATCGCCGCCCCCGCGCACTTCGCCGATTTTCGCGCCCTTCTCCGCCAGATCAAGAGCTCCTACCATCCTGATGCTCCGGAGACCGAGACCGACGTTCTCCGCCCGGTTCTCGAAGCCGAGCCGCTGGTACTGGACGACCTCGGAGGGGAGAATCCGACTCTATGGGTCTTCGACAAAGTCTTCGACATCCTGAACCAGCGCTATAACGAGCGGAAGCTCACGATCATCACGACCAACTTCAGCGATCGTCCCTCGAGCCTGCATTCGGTTCCCTTGCAGCGCACGGCTCCACGCGAGGAAACCCTTTCGGATCGGATCACGACTCGGCTTCGTTCGCGCCTCTACGAGATGTGCCGCGACCTCTCTCTCGACGGCGGCGATTATCGGCAGAGCACGCTTCAGGCCAACTTCAAGGGCTGACGTATCGCAGGTTCAGATTGTCCGTGGCCCCGACGGGTTCTCCGGCGTTGACATCCATCCGTGGGCGCGATTCAATAGGCACGCTCAGGAGGTCGCGCCATGAGATTCGTGCTGCCGCTTTCGCTTCTCCTTCTCGCAACCGAGCTCTTCGCTCAGGCGGGCTCGCCCGCGCTCGACGAGGCCCGTCCCATCGAGGCCGTCGATTCGGTTTTCATCGAGGACCTTACCTGGATGGAGGTCCGCGACGCCATCCGGGCCGGTAAGACCTCGGTTCTCGTGGCGACCGGTGGGATCGAGCAGAACGGACCGTACCTCGTCACCGGCAAGCACAACGTCGTGCTCCAGGCGATGACCGAGTCGATCGCCCGAAAACTCGGAAACGCCCTCGTTGCCCCCATCCTCGCCTTCGTCCCCGAAGGGGACTTCGACCCCCCGACGGGACACATGCGCTACCCCGGAACTATCAGCCTGACCCAGGAGACGTACAAGGCGCTTCTGCGGGACATCGCCTCGAGCCTGAAGGCCCACGGCTTCGAGCACGTCATCTTTATTGGAGACAGCGGCGGCAACCAGACGGGAATGAAGGAAGTTGCCGCCGAGCTCGCCGTGCGCTTCCGCGGAAAGCCCGGGGTTCACTTCATCCCGGAGTTCTACGACTACGACGGGCTCATGGCCTGGCTCAAGGAGCAGGGGTACCCTCAAGTGGACCAGGGTCTCCACGACGACTACGGCATCACCTCCATCATGATGAGCGTCGACCCCGAGAGCGTCCGCTACAAGCAGAGGGTGGTAAAGGGGCTCGACAGCATCAACGGCATCAAGATCACCCCCATCGAGAAGACCCAGGAAGTCGGGCGGAAAGCCGTCGAATGGCGGGCCGACAAAACCGTGGAAGCGATTCGGAAGGCGGTAGGAAGCCACGCGGCGTCCTCTCCTTGATGGGCGGGCCGCTTCGGCGAGCAACTTGACAGAAACCTCCCGCGTAGGGTATTTACAGGCTGTCAGTTATCATACCGTTTCATAATCCAGCGAACTCATAACGACGAGGCAGGCGGGGTGCCGGCTTTTGCCTCGCATATTGGCCGGTTTGAGTGCCATGATGTCGTTCGAGTATCGCGATCTGCTCGTCGCCGTTTGGAGCGATGAAACCCCGGGATTTTTCCGCGCCCGGGCAGAGGAGGAGTTCGGCCGCGCGACCCCTCCAGGGCGCATTTACCTTCCATTCGACGACCGCTGGTTCGTTCAGTACGCCGACAACGTCGAAGAGCTGAACCCGCGAGAGCTTCATTACGTCGGGGCGCGCCTCTTCGATAGCCTCTTCCAGGACGAGATCCTGCGCCTCTACGTGCACCTTCTCCAGCAGATCCGGAACACGGGGGCCAGACTCCGCGTGCGACTCGCACTGGACCCTCCCATCGTCGCCCGCCTTCCCTGGGAATGTCTCTACGACACTCGAAACGGTGCGTTTCTCAGCACGACCCCCGAGGTGACGCTGGTCCGCTACATCCGGCCGTCCGGGCAGGAACCTCCGGCGGTACCGGCACGGCCTCCTCTCCGGGTCCTTCTCGCCGCCGAGTCGGGTCAGCAGGAGCGAGTGCTCAGGGAGGCGGCGACGGTGAGGGGCGCGCTCGCGCAGCTCGAGGCGGAAGGCGTCGTGAACGTTCTCGAAGCGGGAAGCGCTCTCGGCGGCGCTTCGCTCTCTGTGTCTAGCTTCGAGTCGCTCCTCGCCCGCACCTTCGACGTACTCCACGTGGTGGCCGATGCCGCCAGGGCCGATGCCACCCCGGCCGATGCCGCCCGGGATGGAGCCAGGGGCGGCGAGGCGCGGCTTCTCCTCGGAGGCGAGAGCCTCTCGCTCTCGGCGTTCGCGCGTCTCCTCAAGGCCCATCCTCCGGGGCTCGTCGTCTGGAGCGGCGGGCGCGAGGCCGGCTTCACCGGCCCAGCGCTCGCGGAATCGATCCTCGCCTCGGTCCCCGCTCTTCTGGCGCAGCGCCGCATCGCGTCCAAGGAGCTTCTCGCCCCGTACACCAGCGCGCTCTATCGCGCCCTCGGCGCCATGAAGCCGGTCGATGCCGCCCTCGCCGAGGCCCGGGCTGCCGTCCTGTCCCAGTTCCCGGACGAGACGGAGTGGGTGGCGCCGGCGCTCTATCTTTCGCGCAAGGACGCGACGGTGCTGTTTCACCCCGGCCGAGGCTCGGTTCAGGACGTCTACCAGCTTTCCGAAGGCCGCTACCGGCGCCGGCTCCGCGAGACGCTCAACCGGTTCTGGCCGAAGCCCGAGCGTTACTTTCCCCAGCTCCTCCAGTGGCTCCCGCGCGATGAGCCCCTAACGAGCTATCTGCACGCGGCTGAGTTCCTCGGCCAGCCGCATAGCGCCTCCGAGCTCAACCAGCGCTTCCAGCGCCTTCTTCTCCTCGGGCCCGCGGGCTCGGGGAAGACCATGTCTCTCTACCGCCTGTTCTGGGAGGCGGCCCAGCCGGTTTTGTCGTACGAGGCGAAGTCGCCGCTCCCGGTCTACGTTTCGCTTCCGGACCTGGACTACGAGACCGATCTTTTTTCGCTGCTGACGGCGGGTCTCGACCCGGATCTCTTCAAGAGCGACCTGGAGGAGGGGAGATTCCTGTTCCTTCTGGACTCGCTCGAGGGACTGAGCGCCAGGAGCGCCGTCTCCCAGACGGATGCTCTGAACCAGTTCATGAAGCGATACCCGCTGAACCGGTTCGTCGTCGCGGGCCGAATACCTTCACCGCGCCCCGTCGACATCCCGAACTGGGCCGAAGTCCTGCCGCTCACCGAGTGGGAGGCCATCGATTTTCTCGTCGCCGGCTCTGCGCTCCGGCCGGAATCGGCCCGGCTTCTCTACGCTCAGCTCGCGAAGGCCCTCGGGCCCCGCGCGGGCAACCCGCAGATTCTCGCGTTCGCGCGGCGCCTGTGGCGCGACGGCGCGCGCATCCCTTCGACAGCGACGGAGATCTTCCTGGCGTTTCTTCGGGTGGCGGGCGAGGGGATCGCACCCGAGACCCGCGACGGGCTCTTGCCTCAGCTCGCGTTTTTCATGACCAAGGAGGGACGCCTTTCACTCCTCAAAGACCACCTCGTGGGGGAGCGCCGGCCGCGCGGGATCGCGCAACTCGCCCAGGAGGTCGCTTTTCGAACGACGGGCACCACGTCCGTCGACGAGCTCCTGGCCGAGGTCGAGAAGACTCGCTTCTTGCGGGGTCCGGGGGCCTTTTGCTTTCCCAACGTGGCGTTCCAGGAGTTCCTTACGGCGCACGCGCTGAAGCTCGCGGCGCCCAACACCATTCTGAGCCTCGTCCCCTACGCGGATTGGCGCGAGCTCGACGGGAAAAGCGATGCGCGCCCTCTGAATATGAGCCGCGGGCCGTTCCATGGCGTGATCCCGTTCGTCTGCGGCCTTCGCGAGGACGGTCCAAAGCTCGTGGAGCGGCTCGTCGAGCGGGATCTCGTGCTCGCGGCCTCGAGCTTCCGCGAGTGCCGGCCGTCGATGACCGTCGATCTCGCGCTCCGAGCGGGAGTCGAGCGGGCTCTGGCGTCGACCTCGGAGCTCGACCAGAGGGTCGCCTGCCTGAGTCTCGAGGCGCGCGGCGACCGCTGGGCGGTCGACTGGCTCGAGGACGTCGCCGGCCGGAGCGGGAGCGCGGCGCGCGCCGTTGCCCTGGAGGCTCTCGGGAACCTCCGCTCGCGCCGCAGCGTCTCGGTCCTCGAGTCCGCCGCCGAGGACCTCGATCCGAGCGTCGCCAAGGCCGCGTTCGACGCCCTCACGCGAATCAAAGCGGGTTGAGTCCGACGCGCTAAACCCCTTCCCCCCTCGCGGTTGCCGACACCCCCTCCGGCATGCGATAAAGGAGATCCTATCGACGTGGATTTTTCGCCCCCTCGTCGCCTTGGTGCGAATCGTGAAAGACATAAAGATCGAAAAGGTGGACAGCGTCCGCTCGCCCTTGTTCCATACCTCGTTCGCCCTTTATCGGCGGGTTTTCCCCAAGGACGAACAGATGCCCAAACGGTACTTCTACGAGCATCTGGTGGAGGAGAAGCTGGGTCTCTCCCGACCGTTCCATTTTCACTATTTCGTTGCAACAAAAGGGGATAGGACTCTGGGTTTTGGTTGCTGCACGTATCTCGCAATCGTCAACATGGGCTTCATCGACTATCTGGCGGTCGATTCAGGCGCCAAGGGCCAGGGCGTCGGGACGATCCTCAGGGACAAGCTGGTCGAGGTCCTGCGCGAAGACGCCCGCAAGCACGAGCTCGAGGACTTGACCGCCGTCCTGGGGGAGACCCGGGAAGAGAGCCCCTGGCTCCGGCGGCTCCAGAGCCAGGGAGCTTTCGCTCTCGACATCGACTACCTCCAGCCGCCCCTCGAGGACCACAAGAGCCCGGTACCGCTCGTGCTCTACGTTCAACCGGTGGCGCAACCCTTCGACAGCCTCACCACGGACGAGGTGCGGCAGGTCCTCTACACGCTCTACCGGAGGCTCTACCGCATTCCCTACCCGCTTCAGGATCCGAACTTCCGGTACATGCTCAAGCAGCTGAACCGTCGGCAGCGGGTCGGAGGCAAGCTCGTCGAACCGAACTCGATTCGCGAGGCGAGTTAGAGCACAATCCTTCGTTCGAACTGGCCGTCGTTCTCCCAGGGTGTGGCCTTGAGGTCCGAGGCCTCGCCGTCGGTAAGTTGGATCCGGGAGCCAGCTCGGGCCCGCGAGACGAGAACGTGCTCCCCCTTGGACGGCGAAGGCCAGGCGAGGGTGAAGCGGATCCAGTCGTAAGGGGAGGAGCCGCGCTCGAGCGCGGCCGGCTTCCAACTCCCGTCGTCGATGCGGACTTCGACGGCGTCGATGATAGTGCCGTCGAACCAGGCGAGTCCCTCGATGCGGAGCTCGCCGTCGTCGCTCCGCACCACGCGGGTCACGACCGATTTCAGCCGCATCTTCCCGACGGAGGTCGCCCGGTGCTCGATCTCGTCCCCTCGGCGGAGACCGCGCACGGTGACATACTCCTTCGCCATGAACCAGCCCATGAAGCGCGACGGGGAAAGCTCGATCCTCTCGAGCCACTTCACCTGGGCGACTCCGTACCAGCCGGGAACGAGGAGCCTCAAGGGAGCGCCGTGCTCGGGGAGAAGGGGGGCGCCGTTCATGCGGTGAACGAGCAGGACGTCCAGCCCGAGCGCATCGGAAAGCGGAAGGCTTCGCGCGAAACGCGACGGATACTGGTTCCCTCGAAGCCTCTCCTCGGCGCCATCCGCACCCACGAAAACCACTTCTCGGGTTTGCGAAGGCACTTCGAGCTCGTCCAAAAGGGAAGCGAGCGGCACGCCCTCCCATTCAGCTCTTCCCACCAGGCCCTGCATTCCGACACCGCCGTTTCCCGCGCACTCGAACGCGGCCGCGACGCGCTTCGAGGGTCGGTTCACGATCTGCTCGAGCGTCAGAGACACGTCGCCGCGCTCGCAACCGGTGATGAGAAGTTTCCAGGATCCGGGCTCGATTCGGAGAATGTCGTGATGCTGGAGGACGAAGAACTCGGAGAGGGGAACGCGCGGGGTCGCGATCTTCGAGAGGTCCGTGTATCGAATGCCGGGACGGGAAGGAGGAGGGAAACTCGACGGAAGGTCTGCCCAGGGCAGCGTTTGTTCCGTCGAGCTCCCTTGCAATTACGCTAGAAGTTGACGCGCACTCCGAAGCGGAAGATCCTCGGCGCCAGGAAGTTGATCACCCGGCCGAAGTTCGCTCCGCTGGCGGTGTTGATGTCATAGACGTCGTTCGCGTTGAAGATGTTGAACATCGCGAGCTCGGGCATGATTGTCGTCCGTCCCGTGCGGAACGTCTTGCCGAAGGTGAGGTCAAATGTGGCGACGCTCTCGAGCCTCGATTCGCCGTTCCTCTCGGCGAGGATCGTTACCGTGCCCTGGTTCAGACCCCCCACCGTGAACGTACGCGCATAGGGCGCGCCACTCTGAGCGCGGAGGACTCCCGACAGCCGGAACTCCTTGGGGAGCTGGTAGCTACCAACGGCCTTGAACTGATGGGGCCGGTCCCAGAAAGGCTTCGCCCCTTCGGCGTTGATGAGGTTGTTCGGGTTGTCGTAGAACCCGTTGGCGAGATCGCCATCCCCCCCGCTTGCGCCTCTCGTCGTGGTCTTGGCGTCCATGAAGGTGTAGGACACGAGGCCCTGCCAGTTGTCGCTGAACCGCTTCTGCAGGACCAGCTCGACCGTGTCGGCATCGAGCGTGAACCCTTCGGGGTTGGTGAGCATCCTCTGATTTCTTCCGCGGAACGCAAGGTCGAGGTTGTAAACCGTGACCGGCCCGCCGTCGTCGGTCGTTCCCACGGTGCCGTCGGGACCCGGATCGATCCGCTGGACGGGCGAGTACGCGGAGAAGGGGATTCCGATGTCGACAGAGTCGTTGAGGTTCCGCGCCTGCCGGTGGGCGTAGGTGGCGCTTGCGAACATGTCGTTTGCGAACTCCTTCTCGACTCCGACCGTGAACTCGTCGGTGTACGGGTGGAGGAAATCGGGGTCGACGAGGTTTTGAGCGGCAATGCCTCGGGCCAGGAGCGTCCCCTGCTCACCGTTCTGGAAAAAGCCGTCCCCGCTTCGATCGGTCCAGCTATAGGTGTCCGCGAGGCTCGCATTCTGGTTCGCGAAGTTGGGGAATCCCGTGGGGAACTGATGATAATACCGGCCCCAGCTCGTCTTGAGCGCGCTGCGCCCATTCTCCTCGAGCGCGATGACGACCGCGAGGCGGGGCGCGAAGCTCCCGACGTCGAGGATGTTCCTCCTCTCGGGAAAGCTCCTCTCCGGTACGAACGTGCCGGCGGCGCTGTCCTGGCCGGGAAGATACCCCTCGTAGGCATCGTAGCGGAGGCCGAGCTTCAGGGTCACCCTCGGTCCCACGTTGACGATGTCGTCGATGTAGAACGCGAGCTGGTCGACCGATTCCCTCTGGATCAGCGGGGTGTTTCGAAGAAGCACCTGATCCGACACGCCGTTCCTGAATCGGAGGTCGACGTCGTCGATGGAGGTGATGTTGTTCTGGACGGGATTGTGGTCCCATTCGGCCCCGAACTTGAACTCGTGGTTGGAGGAGAGGAACTGCTCGCGAAACCAGGTGACGTCGCCCTTGAACGTGTAGCGCCTTCGATCGCGCTCGACCGACTGGTCGCGGGCGTTGAAGAAGGTGTTGCGTCCGGCATCGAACGCCGACTGGCCGAGGACGTCGGGCTGCTGGTAGGTGGGGAAGAAGACCTTCAGATGGCTGAAGCGGACGTCGAGAAGCGCGTTGTCGCTGATCGTCGAGTTCCACTCCGCCTGGACTATGTCGAAAGTGTCATCCTCGATCCACGTGGCTTCGGCCGTTCGATTCGCCGCCGCTCCCCGGTTCGGCTTGTAGTAGGACATGTGGTGCCACTCGAAGCCCACCCGATTCTTGCTGTTGATCTGGGTGTTGTTCTTGACGAGGTACTGCCACATGTCGGTCGATTCCACTTCGGGAAATCCCGAGACGAAGCGGTGCACGCGCTCGTCGCGCCAGGAGAAATAGAACGTGGACCGATCCTTCACGATGGGCCCGCCGAGCTGGGCGTTGGCGTCGGAGAGATAGTCGAAATCGCCCCGGCTCGCGCCGATGCTACGGAGATCGTCGGTGAGGTTGTCGCCCTGGGTGGCGCCGTTCTGGAAATAGTAGGTGGCGCCGCCCCTGAAATCGTTACCACCCGTTTTGGTCACCATGTTGAGGAAGACACCGGGCGCGTTCACGGAAGCAGGATGGCTTCCCGTGGCCACCTGGACTTCCTCGAAGCTGTCGAAGTCGTAGTAATACCCCGAGGCTCCGAGCGCTGAAGGACAGGTCACGTTGACGCCGTTCAGGTAATAGCTGTTCTGCTGCCACGAGCTGCCGCGCGAGGAGAAGAGCGCCTGGAGCCCCGTCTCACTTCCACCGACGTCGAGGCGGTTGGTGGTGACGCCCGGCGCCTGGTGCTCGAGGACCGACCAGACGTCACGCGCGCTCGGCACCTCGGAAAGGAGCTGCTCGTCGAAGCTCGCCCCCGTGACCGTCGACTTCACGTCCACGAGAGGGGACTCGCCGATGACCGTAACCGTTTCGGCCACGGTCGCGATCTGCATCGCGATCTCGACCGGCGTGTTCCTGCCGATGTCGACGCGGATACCCTGCAGGGTCAGGGATTGAAAGCCGGAAAGCTCCGCCCGGATGTCGTAGGCCCCGGGAGGAAGATTGATGAATCGATAGAGCCCCGTGTCGCTCGACGTCGTTACTTGAGCGGTCACGAGAGTCGGTCCCTCGAGCGTGATGGAGACGCCCGGGAGTACCTGAGACGTGGCATCGCGGACGGTTCCGCTGATAGTGCCGGTGCGCGTCTGGGCAGAGAGGCCCGTGGCCACCAGCATGACGGCGATTCCGAAACTCGACGCGGTTCGATTTGACACCCTTAAGTCCTCCTTCTTGTTACCAGCCGATCGGAGCCAGGTGTGAATCCACAAACGGTTGGACATTAAAGAACAAACCACATCAAGAAGCAATCGTCATGCCCGGCTCTCCAAGAAGAGACCCACCTTATTTTCTACGAGTTACAGCGGAATTTGTGATGGTCTTAACAAATTCGATACGACTCGTTGAATCGTGATCCGAAAGATCGTAGATCTTTACTTTCTCAGGCAGGCCAGGACGCGTTCTTGTCCGGCCGTCCAATGACCGGATCCGTCCCCGTGCTGGATGAGCATGCGTCGGTTCTCGTAGTCGGCCTTCGAGACCCGGAATCGCTTGTGGTTGGACTGCCGGTGGCTGTGGTCCCAGGACTCACCGAGCGCGGGGTCGTTGTAGCGGTAGACCCCGGTCTTTCCATAGGTGAGCCAGTTCGACCAGACGTCCATACCCGGAATGAGTCCCTGAAGACGGCCATCCGGTCCCAGCGGAGCCTCGGACTCGACCTCGAGCACTCCGGGGATGACCACCCGCCGCATCGGTCCTGCGGCTTCGAAATCCACGCGCGTCGCTTTCAACAGGCGGTACACCTGAGGAGCTCCGGGAGCAAGGCTCGAGTAGAGATCCACGATCGCCTTCTGTTGGACCGCGGTCATCTGATGAGAGAAGTAAAGTGCCGTCCAGTTCTCAGGGCCGAGACTCACCCACGTCGCCCCGGCGAGATCCACGTCGCCGTAGTGGCCGCGCTCGAGCCTCTGCGTCGTGGTGGCGTGGCACGGGGGATGAGACGGAGGCGCGTTCGAGCGGCAGGGACAGGGCGTGTCGCAGGGACAGGCGGTGAAGGCCTCGCCCTCGATCTCCCAGTCGGGGAAGCTCGCGTAGCTCGCATTCGGATCGGGAGGACGAAGGAACATACCGTTGCCGCCGTGCTCGGAGGTTTTCCGGAGGACGAAGAGCACGGTCTCGGCGAACCGTAGAGCCACCGCCTGTCCTTCGACGAGCGTCGGCTCGTAGACCCATTGCCGGGCCGCTTCGACGGCGGCCGGAAGGAGCTCCGGCGCCCCCCGCAGCGGACGCACCTCCTGGACCGCTCCCTCCGGATTCAGAGTCAGCTCCAGGATCACGACCGACTGCAGGCCCTGAGCGCGAGCGTCCTCGGGGTAGCGCGGCTCGACGAAACGGACTCTCTTCGGGCGAGCGATCGATCCGCCAACGGGAAGCGGCTCCTCCGAAGTCTGCGGAAGGCCGAGAAATGGCAGAAAGGAGACGAGCCCGATCGAAAGAGCGCGGCGGAAGTGCACCGCCGTCGATTCTACCGCGAGGATATGCTAAAGATGGAAACGCGATGCCGGCGATACTCCTTGTGCTCGCTTTCGGTCTCGCGCAGACACCCGAAGAGATCCAGTCGCGAGCTCAGGAGCTCTACGCTCGCGGCGATCTCGCGGAGGCGCGGCGGCTCCTCGAGCCTCTCGTATCCTCGCAGCCCAGCTTCGCACCGGCGCGCTTCCAGTTGGGCGCCGTCTATTTGAGGCTCGGTAGCTTCGACGAGGCGGCGAAGCTTTTCGAGACCGTCGTCGCTCAGCACCCGGGAAACGCCGAGCTGTCCTTCCGCATTGGCCTCGCCTATGTTCTCGAGAAGCGCTCGGCAGAGGCGAGGCTCTACCTGGAGCGCGCCCTTACGATCGACCCCGGGCACTCCCAGGCGCTACTCGCTCTCGGACAGATCGAGGGACGAGAGGGGAACTTCGATCGCGCCCTCTCCCTTCTGGAGAAGCTGCCGAACGAGGCGAGCGCGCACTACTATCGGGCCGCCGTCCTCGAGAGAATGGGCCGCGACGAGGAGATGCTGTCGGCCGCGCACCGGGCCGTCGAGCTCGCGCCCGAGGATCCCGCGTTCCGCAGATTCCTCGGGGGCGCCTATCTCAAGCTTCGGAAGTGGCCCGAGGCGGAGAGAGAGCTCGAGACGGCTATCGAGCGCGGCGCCTCCTCTCCCTCTCTCTACCTCGATCTCGGAAGCGCCCTGCTTCATCAGGATCACGTCGCCGAGGCGCAGAAGGCTTATCGCAAGGCGCTAGATCTCTCGCCCGAATCCGCCGAGGCGCTTCTTCAGCTCGGCTACGTCGAGTGGCGGCTTTCGAGCTACGACGCGGCAGTCGCGTTCCTCGACCAGGCGATCGCGAAGGACCCCAGCCTTCTCCGCGCGCGCCACTTCCTCGGTCTCATCGCGCTCCGCCGCGGCGATCTCGAAGGGGCCGAGAAATCATTCCGCGAGGCGGTCGCGAGGGACGAGACGTTCGCCGAAGGGTTCTTCAACCTTGGGAAGATCGCGCTTCGACGCGGCGATCTCGACGGAGCGGTCTCCTATCTCGAGCAGGCGGTCCTCGTCACTCCCCACTACAAAGAGGCGTACTATCAGCTGGGCTTCGCGCACCGGCGTCGAGGAGACGCCGAGGCGGCGGAGCGGGCGCTGGCAAAATTCCGGGAGATTTCAGAAAAGGAGTCGTGATGTTGAGTCTCGTT
>CAZKNR010000424.1:0-6309 GCA_964553925.1 uncultured Acidobacteriota bacterium | reverse complement strand
GGTGATACACCCAAAGCGACAAGGAAAAGGGCGTATCGCTATCGAGCGAGAGCGAGGGGAGCTCGGCCCACGAACGCTCCCCGAACCTCAAGGCGGTCTGCCCGCTCGGTCCTTCGCCGATCGCGGCTCCCTCATGAAGGGGTGACCAACGCCTCGGGAATGCGGCCCTTCTTCAGCTTCCGCCGGTGACTATTTGGCAGACAACCCCCGCGTCCCTTAGACTTCGTAGTCGATCGGCACGGGCATGAGTGATTCGAACCTGCCGGAAGAACGACTACGGAAAGCGCAGGATCTCCTTGTGGAGCTGCGGTCCCGGTCTGGGGAGGAGTACTGGTCGTTCCTGGAGGAGCACTGCTCGGGAGATTCGGAACTTCGATCGCTCGTTCTCCGCATGATCGACAACACTGCGGATACGAAAACAAGACAAACGCCCCTGGAGCCCTTCCCTGCTGGAAGAGTCCCCTTGCCCCGAGACAGTCAGCTCGGTCCCTATCGGCTCATTCGGGAGGTCGGGAGCGGCGGCATGGGGGTTGTGTATGAAGCCGCAGATACGAGGCTCGGCCGTAAGGTCGCGATCAAGTTTCTCTCCCAATCCACGGCGGTCGACGACAGGCGGCAGGAGCGCTTCCTACGAGAAGCGCGCGTTGCATCGAGTCTCGACCATCCAAACATCTGCACGGTTTACGACATTGGCCAGACACCGGAAGGCCACCCGTTCATCGTCATGGCTTACTACGAAGGCGAGACGCTCGATAAGATTCTCCATCGAGGCCCTCTGTCCATCGAGCAAGCTCGAGATACGGCCGTCCAACTCGCGCGAGGGCTCGAGCGAGCGCACGCGGCAGGCATTACTCATCGCGACGTCAAGCCCGCAAACGTCATCGTGAGCAAGGACGGCACCGCAAAACTCCTCGATTTCGGATTGGCCAAACTCACCGGCGCCATCAGTCTCACACGCACGGGAG
Organism: uncultured Acidobacteriota bacterium; assembly: GCA_964553925.1. Lineage (GTDB taxonomy): Bacteria > Acidobacteriota > Vicinamibacteria > Marinacidobacterales > SMYC01 > DAISKN01. Next base: position 5,344 of record CAZKNR010000424.1, on the reverse strand, counting down.
GCATGCCGGGAACCCTCGCCTATATGTCACCGGAGCAAGTGCGCGGCGAATCGGATGTTGACACGAGAGCCGATGTCTTCGCCTTTGGCGCCGTCCTCTACGAGATGCTCTCCGGCCGGCGGCCCTTCCACGGCGACGGGATTCCTGACCTCATGCGTGCCATCACGAAGGAAGAAGCGGAACCCATCACCAAGCTCCGTGGCGACGTGCCGACGTCTCTGGCGGCAGTCGTCACCAGAGCCTTAATCAAGGATCGGGGCCAGCGCTACCAGAACTTCACCGAGGTGCTCGCCGACCTCGGGGTCGGGGTTCCCTCGGAGCAAGTACCAAGAATAACGGAGCGGCGATTGGCACCGTGGCTCGTCGGGGCGCTCACGCTTTCCGTCGTTGCCGCCGCGGCCTGGTTCGTGTCGAATCGCACACCGAGTGAGATTGCCGGCGTCACGGACGTCGGGAAGGTTTTGCCCTCCGCGGCGAAACGTCCCTCTCTCGCGGTTCTGCGCTTTCAGAACCTTACGAGCGATGCGGATCTCGCCTGGCTTCGCAATGGACTCACGGAGTTGCTCGTGACCGAGCTCTCGCAGTCACCGGAGATCATAGTCACGAGTACATCGAGGCTTCATGAGAGCTTGAAGGACCATCGCATTCTAGAAGAACCGTCACCTTCCTTGGATCAAATTCGCGAGGTCGCCAGAGATGTAGAGGCAGGCACTGTCATTCGTGGCAGTTATGCGCGCGTCGGTAGTTTGTTCCGCATCGCAGTCACGATTGAGGATGCCGAAAGCGGCGAAATCCTGGAGTCCGAGCAGGTCGACGGCGAAGGAGAGGAAAGTCTTTTCTCGTTGATAGATCAGCTTGCCGCGGTGATTCGTGGCAGCTACGCGATCTCACGCCCCTCCGCGAGCCCTCCGACAATCGCGGCGGCGACCACATCATCTGTGGAGGCGTGGCGTCTCTACTCGGAAGGCATCACTCTCGCCAACGACTTCAAGAGTTCTGAGGCCACGGTGTTGCTGGAAAGGGCCGTCGAGATCGATCCCACTTTTGCGCTGGGCCTCGCCAACCTGGGAGGCATTCATTCGACTCTCGGGCACGACAACCTGGCAGCAGACTATATGGGCCGGGCTCTGGCGCTCTCCGAGCGGCTTCCCATCGACGAGCGCTATCGCGTAGAAGGCATATATTACGGGGCGCACTGGTCTACTCTTACAAAAGCGATCGCAATCTACGAAGATGGGCTTCGTGTCTATCCGGAGATGAGCGCGTGGCGAAACAACCTCGCCAGGCGCTACGCGTTTCACGAGCGCTATGAAGACGCGATTCGCGAGTTCGAACGGCTCATCGGAGACGGCTCGGAGTTCGTGGGCGACTACAGCGACGCTGCAAACGCTCGCGCGGCCTTGGGTCAAATGGAGGTCGGATATCAGTATCTGTCGGATCTCGGCGCAAGGAACGGGTGGTTCGAGCAGTACGTATTCGGGTGGTACTTGACGGAATGGGGGCGGCTCGATCAAGCGGAGGAACATCTCGAGCGGTCTTCCGCGCTGCGACCGGGTGAATGGACGATTCCCTACGCTCTATGGCGCACGGCTGTGCTCCGAGGAGATTGGGCTCAAGCAGATGCACGAGCTCGCCAGTTCGCATCCTCGGCGGAACCGCAGGCGCGTTGGCGTTCGGCGGTATCGCTCGCCCGCAATGCCCTGTACCGAGGAAACGCGACACAAGCTCTCGACAGGCTCGACAATGCGGCGATGACCTACGGGGATCCGAACGCTTACACGTCTTTGGCGCGATGTTGGAAGGCCGAAGTGCTTCTCGAGATGGGACGGCCACATCAGGCTCTTCAGGAAGCACGGCTTGCGCAGCCGGCTGGAGTCGGCGAATTTCCGGAGCTCAAGGCGATTTTCATCGCCGCGCTCGCTCACGAGGCTCTCGGCGAGAGCTCCCTGGCGGATGCCCTCGCCCGCAAGCTCGAGGAGACTTGGGAAGCGCACGGGAGGAACAGAGTCGAGGAACGTCAGCTCTTCGTCCTTCGGGGGCGGCTGGCGCTGGCGCGCGGCGACGTGGACGCCAGCGTTGCGGCGATGCGCCGAGCGGCGACGCTGCTGCCTCCGAAAGGCGTCGAATTCCACTGGCACGTCTATCCCGAGCACGTCCAGGTCTGGACGGCTCTCGGCGAAGCGGAGCTCGCCGCCGGACGTCTCGAGGACGCGGAAGCTGCCTTCACCCGGGCGGCGGAGAGCGGCTCCGAGCACCTGGAACAGCCGGTCCCTTTCGTTCGAAGCCTCTACTTCCTTGGGAGCATCGAGCTTCAGCGGGGCGAGTCACCGAGGGCCCGCCACTACTTCCAGCGCTTCCTCACGCATTGGCGCGACGGGGAGCTCGATCCCCGCCGCGTCGCGGAAGCCGTATCCGTCGTCGGAGGCTAATTCCCGCGCTTGTCTTCGCCGACGGGCCGGGGTCCCTGGGACCCGATGTAAGCGTAGATGCGATTCCAACCGGCCGACTCCAGGAGATCGCGCTCCGGTTTGTCCATAGAATTCGGACCTACGCAGCTGGCGTCCTGTCCTAAAAATGTGTACAAATATAGGACAGACATGCCCGACCTCAGGAGCGCCATCGCCAGCCGCATCGAAGCTGCATCCTCAATCGCGGTTTGGACGCCGTCCGACTTCCTCGATTTGGCCAACCGATACGCTGTCGATAAAACGTTGCAGCGTATGGTAAAAGCGGGTGAACTCCGACGGATTGATCGCGGCCTCTACGACAAACCCAAGACGAGCCGTCTCACCAACCGCCCTACCACGCCGGACTACCGGCAGGTAATCGATGCTCTTGCCAGGCGCGATCAAGTGCGAATGCTGGTGGACGGTCTAACCGCCGCCAACGATCTCGGTCTCACGAACGCCGTTCCCGCCCGCGTCGTCATCCACACGGACGCTCGCCGCCGTTCGATTCGCCTTGGCAAACTGACGATTGAGTTCAAGCGCACGGCGCCGTCGAAGCTGCATTGGGCCGGCCGTCCATCCATGCGCATCGTCCAAGCGCTGCACTGGCTCAAGGACACTCTCGCGACGGATCGGAACCGCATCCTCAATAGGCTCTCAGCCATCCTGGCTGACCCCCTGCATGGCCCGGAGCTTCGTGATGACTTACGTACAGGACTAAAGGCGCTACCGGCCTGGATGCAGAGCGTCATCCGCGATCTCCTCGCCAAGACCGGGCTTCACGGATACGACGCGGATCGCGGTATGGCGAGTTCGCGGCGCAATAGCCTGCCCGCCCAGGAGTCTCGTCCGACCAAGCGACGGCGCCGTGGGCGTGATGCTCGCTCCGGACTGGATCGAGTCGATCGCGCCTCGAATCGGAAGTCTTGATGAACGACTCTTTTCGCGCCGTCATTGGGGCGCCCGACGAGGAACGCCTCGATCTTTTCTTGACGGGGGCTCGTCGATTGGGGACCGCTGTTCAGAATGTGGAGAAGGATTTCTGGGTTTGCTGGACGCTCGATGTATTGTTCAACGGTCTGGGGAGAGGCGCGTCGCCGCGGCTTCTGTTCAAAGGTGGAACGTCGCTGTCGAAAGCCTTCGGCCTGATCGCTCGCTTCTCCGAGGATATCGACATCACCGTGTTTCGCGCAGACCTTGGCCAAGGGACCTCCCTCGAGGAACTCGAGGCGCTCAGCGGCAAGAAGCGGCGGGCAGGCATGGACGCGATCAAAGCGGCATGCCAAGCCTTCATCGGCGGTCCGCTGCGCCAAGGCTTTATTGACGTGCTGAGCGCCTTTATGAAGGCGGCTGGAGTGCCCGAGGAACGATATCGCCTTGAGCTAGATCCAGACGATCCGGACCGCCAGAGTCTGCTCCTCTGGTATCCGGCGGTATCAACCGGCCCACGAGACTATGTCCGACCGGCTGTGAAAATCGAGAGCGGTGCGAAGTCCGCCGTCGATCCAAATGTACTTGCGACACTGAAGCCGTACGTCGCCGATGATGTCCCGAATTTGGATCTTCGCGTGGCCGACATCACAACCGTGCTGGCGGAGCGCACGTTTTGGGACAAAGTAATCATCCTGCACGGTCTCCGGTCCTGGTTCGACCGCCGCGGTCAACTCCGCCATGGCGGGCAACGAGTCTCGCGACACTATTACGACGTGTTTTGTCTGCTTCAGTCCTCTCTCGCCGAACGAGCTCTGACAGACCGCGGTCTGGCCGTCGATTGTGCGCGACACGCGCGCATGTTCTTCCACAGCCCTGACCTCGACCTTAAGCACGCTGTTCCGGGAACACTGGTCCTCGCTCCGTCGAGCACAATGCTCGAGCCGCTCCGGCGGGACTATGATGCGATGACAGGCATGATCCTTGGTGCAGCACCGGCCTTCGATGAGGTTGTTGCGGCTATCGCGGCGCTGGAACTTCGACTAAACGAACAGATCTGACGGTACGGCGTTTGATTCAGAGAACGGCGCCTCTTCTCAGTTGTCGAAGCGGGGATTTCGTTGAACCAACACGACAACTGGCAGATGGTGCTCGTTGTGACGGATAGGCGGTTGTATTCGGCGGCGGTGCGAGATTTGGAGGGAATGGAGTCTACGGACCGGGTTTTGGAATTTGGGCGATGGCCCTTTGTGTAAAGAAGGAGGGCCTACCCCCCGAAGGGTCGAAGCGGGAATGGTGCATTCTCCGGTTTCGGACAGACGGCGAGTGCGAGCTTGAGTAGGGCGGCTATTGGAGCTCGGTGGGTTGTAGGGGAGCTCTGGGTTGTGAGGGCTTGTGGTCGAGATGGTCCAGGGTTCGACGGATGTGTCATGGGCGAGTTCAAATTCCGCCGGCTTGGTTCCGGCGTCTCTACTCCGCTGGGAGCTCACCAGGCAAGAACTTCGCCGTCCTGGAGCAGGTCGAGAACTGAGCGGCCGAGGATCCGCCCCCTGCTGGAAAGCTACGCCAGGATCTCGTTGACGACGCGCGCGGGCTCGACACGGGTCAGCTTAGCCTGAAGGCCCTGGAGGTTGTAGGTGTACCGCTCGTGGTCGATGCCGAACATACCGAGCCCAAGACCATCCGGATTCTGCAACACCTGGACGAACAAAACCCACGCTCTCGCCCTCCGCCCTCCTTCGATCTCGACGACCATTCCTCGTAAACGCAGGCGTCGATTCTGACTCTGAGCTGCACCTCCCCGCGCTCGTCGTACGTCCACTCTGCCGATCTCAACGACAGAGCCAACCCCCCGCCTCTTTCCTTCATCTCCAATATCTTCCCTGCATAACCGAAGTGGATGACTAGGTCCTCGAATACGCCCTTGTTGCCGAACCCCCTTGCCCGTCGAGGATGAATTTGCCTAT
>CAZKNR010000423.1:0-3141 GCA_964553925.1 uncultured Acidobacteriota bacterium | reverse complement strand
CTTCGCCGTCGCCCGCGGAATCAGCCGGCGCGGGACGGGGGAGTGGATATGATTGTGGAAGCAGAGCGCGGAAGCTCGATCCGCTTCGAGAGCGTCGCCAAACACTTCGGCTCGACCGAGGCCATTCGCCCGATCGATCTTCGGTCGCGGCCCGGTCTCGTGGGGCTACTTCCTGCCAAACGGGGCCCGGCGCACGAGCCTGCAGCTTCATGACGGAACCCGATGCGAGGTGATGGGCCTGCCCGATCTGGTCGCCGGCGAAAAAAGCAGCGCGGCAAGGATTGGCCCATGCTGCGTCGACTCCTCGAGGCTCACTACTTCCAGAATCGCGAGAAGACGACCACTTCGACATCGGAACCCGACGAGGGCTTCGAGAGCGCCTCGTTGCTCTTCCATTTCGTGCTGGCCTTGGTACCAACCGCTTCGGAACCCAATTTCGCGACCCCAGGAAAAGCCAGCTCCGCCGATGATCAGGATCCCGACTATCTCCGCGAGTCCCATGATTTCACCTCATCACCCCTTCGCGAAAGGAGCCGCGCGTCTGCGTCTTGGGAGGGGATTCGTTCAGGCAACGGGTGCAGAGCATAGCTTGCGCCATCAAGGCTCCTTCCCGCACCCTGTGTTGTGAAAATTATCTCAGGTGACTCTTGGAAGTGGCAAGCGCCAGCGGGTTTCTTTTCGGACGCGGCACGGGGGGAGTGGATCTGATTGTGGAAGCGCAGCGGGAGTTCTCTATCGTCTTCGCACTAGATCCAGAGGCGCGAGAGCTCTTCGGTCACGGCATCTCGCCCCCTCAACCCGCGCGGTACTGAGATCATCACGTGTTCCGGTTTATGCTGGGCCTTACACTCTGGCTCTTTCTGGTCTCCAGCCATTGGCATCAAGTGGACGAGATAATCTTCTCCCTGTTTGCTGATACTCTCCGCGTGCGCGGCGGTCAAGCAACCAATGAATGCGACCTGCGGGTTCTCAGCCACACCGAGGGCGTGATCCCGGGAGCGGCCACGCCATGACCCCGCCGACCTAGAAATCCTCGTCCAGGAAGGGGAAGGCACAACACTGGAGTTCAAGGAAAACCTGTCGTCTTCGTTTGCGCGGGAGCTGGTCGCGATGGCCAACACCATCGGCGGCAAGATCCTGCTCGGCGTGCGTGACGACGGAATGGTGCTCGGGGTCAGGGATTCGAACGCTCTGCGCGCAGGTATTCAGGACATCGCTCGCAACTGCGACCCTCCGGTGAAAGTCGCGATCGAGCCGGTGAGTAAGGTGCTCGCGGTCCACGTGCGCGAGAGCGACGCCAAGCCCGTGCAATGCAGCGAGGGCTTCTTCTGGCGGCAGGGGGCGGTGACGCAGAAACTCAAGCGCGACGAGATCCGCGACTTCTTCCGGACCGAGGACGCGGTCCGCTTCGACCTCTCGCTCTCTCCGCGCTTCCGCTACCCGCAGGATTTCGACCGGGAGAAGTACGCCGCCTGGCTGCGCTTGAGCGGTGTCAGCGGGCGCCCGCGCACCGAGGACGTTCTGGTGAACATCGAGGCGGCCGAGCGGACGGGCGGCAAGCTTCTCTTCCGCAACGCGGGCGTGCTCTTTTTCGCGAAGAACGTGCGCCGCTTCTTCAACCAGGCCTACATCACCTGTCTTCTCGCCAAAGGTGTCGACAAGGTGCACATCCTCGACCGCAAGGATTTCGACGGTGGGATCGTCGCCGATATCGAGGACGCTCTGCGCTTCATCGAGCGTAACACCCGCACCGCCTACCGGATCGAGCGGCTGCAGCGCGAGAACATCGCCGAGTACCCAATAAAAGCGCTGCGCGAGGCGATCACCAACGCCGTGATGCACCGCGACTGGTTCATCGAGGGCGCCAACGTCTTCGTCGAGATCTACACTGACCGCATCGAGGTGGTGAGCCCCGGCGGGCTGCCGAGGGGGATGACGCTGGCCGACCTCGGTCGTAAGAGCGTGCGCCGCAATGCCCTTATCGCCGACCTGTTGCACCGCATCGACTTCATCGAGAAAGCCGGCACCGGGATCAAGCGCATCCGTGACGAAGTACGCGGGCAGGGCTGCCCGGACCCTGAATTCGAGAACAATGGCTTCTTCACCGCTATCTTTCGGCCGAATCCCGAGGTTCGAGCGATGGCCGAGGACCAAGCCGAGGCCCAGCCGACGGAGCAGGTTGGCCCCCAAGTCGGGACCAAGTCGGGACCAAGTGGGGACCAAGTTCGTGTTCTCGAGCAACTGCTCAAGGAACGGAGCCTTGCAGAACTACTTCGGACATCCGGGCGGACCAACCGCACCAAGTTCAGGGACCAAGTAGTCAATCCCCTCATCGGTATGGGACTGGTTGAGATGACCCTCCCCGACAAGCCGCGCAGCAGCAGGCAGCGCTACCGGATCACACCACGCGGGCGCGAGTTCCTGAGGAAGGACGAGGAGAAAAAGTAGATGGCGAAGACCGTCATCACCATAACCGAGCTGGTCTGGCCCGGCAAGTACAACGAGGACGGCACGCTCAAAGAAGTGCCGCGCGGCAGCCTACCCTTCCAGGTCATCGAGACCGTCCACGAGAGTCGCGCCACGCGCGAGGCCCAAAAGAGAGACGTGCAGGGACCGCTGTTCGATGTCGGCGGCCCGAGCCAGAGAGAGGCCGTGCTCTACGGGAGGAGTCCCCGGCGACCAAGAGGAGTCGAGAACTTTCCCGCGTTCATCGTCGTCGATGACCAAAGAGGGTTTTACTACGTTTCTCAGACGCTCGGCCTCACCGGGACGACGCTCGGCCTCGCGCTCGGGCACACGCTACTCTCCCTTCCGTTCGTCGTCTTGAACGTCGGAGTTTCCCTCAAGGCTCTCGACAGGACTCTCCCGCGGGCTGCCGAGGGGCTCGGCGCCTCACCGTGGCGCGCATTCCGGACGGTCACTCTCCCCCTCATTCTGCCGGGCGTTCTCGCAGGGGCGGTGTTCGCATTCATCACCTCGTTCGACGAGGTGGTCCTCTCGGTTTTTCTCGCCGGGATCGAGGCCAAGACCCTTCCGGTCAAGATGTGGGAGGTCATCCGTCTCGAGATGACGCCGATTGTGGCCGTGGCCTCGGTGTTCTTCGTCGGGCTCACGGGCCTCCTCTTCGCCGTCGCCCGCGGA